>NZ_JBHWGP010000031.1:0-82513 GCF_042733155.1 Streptomyces sp. NPDC059740
CGGCGCCGGACCGCGCGACTGGCAGGGTCCGGCGCCGAGGGCCGGCGCCGGTTCCGGAGCGGCGGGCTCCGGAACCGGGGGCGTCACTTGTTGACGCAGGTGTTGCCGAAGGCCGGGTTGATGAGCCCGATGACGTTGATGCTGTTGCCGCACACGTTGACCGGGATGTGGACCGGGACCTGGATGACGTTGCCGCTGACGACGCCGGGCGAACCGACGGCGGCACCATGGGCGCCGGCGTCGGCGGAGGCGATCCCCGCGCCACCCAGGACGACGGCGCAGCCGGCGGCGGCCACCGTGGACACGCGAGCAAGTCGCTTCATCGTCGAAATTCCTTTCAGTTCACCAACAGGACGTCACGCTCAACGACGCCGGAGGCGATCGGATGCGGACACTGGGCCGTTCGGTACCCGGGCGGAGGGCGGTGGTGGCGCAACGGGGTGACCGCCCCTCCGGCCGGGTGGTGGAAAGGGCGGACCGACCGGCGCGCCGCGTCAGTCCGAAAGCTGACGTTCTGTCACGGTTCAGCCTGCTTCGTCTAAGGGAAGCGGGGAGCCGCTGATGACACCGTCCACCAGCCGTATCCGGCGTGCCGCAGCATGCGCCGCGCCGGTCGCCGCCGTGACCGCCGCGCTCTGCGCCGCCGCATCGGCTCCCGCGCCCCGCGAGGCCGCAGCCCTCCCCTTCACCGTGCGCTACCACGCGGTCCAGCGCGGCGGCATCGCCCGCGCCGCCAACACGGCCACCCGCTGCCTGCGCGCAGTCGACCGACGGGCGGCCCCCTGCCCCTCGGTGGACAAGGGTGCCGCCGGCGTCAACGGCCAGTACCAGATCCGGTACGCCGACCTCGACCACGACCGCAACACCTACAACTCCACCCGCGCCTCGCTGCGCCTGCCCCGCGGCGCCCAGGTCGCCTACGCGCGGCTGTACTGGGGCGCCAACCTGCGCGTGGGCGAACAGAAGCCGTCGCGTGAGAAGGCCCGCGTGCTGGTGGCCGAACCCGGCGGGCAGTACAAGGAGGTCCGCGCCGACACCGTCGTGGGACACCGCGTGAACCGGCAGGCGGACGCCTACCAGGCCTCCGCCGACGTCACGCGGCTGGTGCGCGCCGGCGGGCCGGGAAGCTGGACGGTCGCCCAGGTCGACGTCGCGATGGGGCACTCCGCGGCCGGCGCCTGGGGCGGCTGGACGCTCGTCGCCGCCTACCAGGACCGGCACGCGCCGCGCCGCCACCTGGTGCTGTGGGACGGGTTCCGCTCCCCGGACCCCTGGACGGGAGAGCTGACCGTCACCGTGCCGCGGACCAGGACACCGGCCGGGGCACGCGGCCGTGTCGGGATCGTGGGCTACGACGGCGACCGGGGCGCCGCGCACCGGGACTCGCTCACCCTCGCGACCGGCGCGGGCCCCGCCGTCGCACTAGCCGACCGCGCCAACCCCGTCGACGACATCCTCAACTCCACCATCAGCGAGGGCGGACGCCACACCACCGCCCGCAAGCCGGCCCACCGCAACACGCTGGGCTACGACTCCGACGTCATCGACGCGCGCCGCGCCCTGCACTCCGGCGGCGACCACCTCACCCTGCGCTTCGTCAGCGCCGGTGACGACCACCTGCTGGGGGCCGTCTTCGCCCAGGTCGACGCCGCGCGCTGACCCGGCGTGGGCCCGGTAACCGATTCCCCTAGACGCTGCGAAGAGGCTTTGTGTGCTGTCGGAGACCAGAACGCACCACGACCGGCTGACGGTCCTGCACCTGACGCAGCCCGTGGCAGGCGGGGTGGCCCAGGTCGTCACCGACCTCGTCCGCGCCCAGACCGCGCAGGGGCTGCACGTCCACCTCGCCTGTCCCGCCGAGGGCCCGCTGGCCCGCGCCGGTGCCGGCGCGGGCGCCCGCGTCACCGAGTGGGCCGCCCGGCGCGAGCTGGGTGCGCACGTGGCCGGCGAGGTCCTGCGGGCCGCCCGGCTCGTCCGCCGGATCAAGCCGGACGTGGTGCACGCCCACAGCGCCAAGGCGGGGCTCGCCGCCCGCCTCGCGCTGCGCGGCACCGTGCCCACCGTGTACCAGCCGCACGCCTGGTCCTTCGAGGCCGTCCAGGGCGGAGCCGCCCGCCTCGCGCGGCACTGGGAACGCCTCGGCGCCCGGTGGGCCGCCCGCATCCTGTGCGTCAGCGAGGCCGAGCGCGGAGCCGGTGAACGCGCCGGGGTGGGGGGTGCGTTCCGGGTCATCCGCAACGGTGTCGACCTCGCGCGCTACACCGCCGCCCTCCCCGCCACCGGGCCGCGAGCGGCGGACGGGGCGGCGGAGCGGTCGGCCCCCGACGGCCCGCTGGCCGTGTGCGTGGGCCGGCTGTGCCGCCAGAAGGGACAGGACGTGCTGCTGTCGGCGTGGCCGGCGGTCCGGGCAGCCCTCCCCGCGGCGCGACTGGTGTTCGTGGGCGACGGCCCCGACGAGCGGGCGCTGCGCGCACAGGCCGCCGGCGACCCCTCCGTCACCTTCGCCGGCGCCAGCGCCGACCCCCGCACCTGGTACGCGGCGGCCGACCTCGTCGTGCTCCCCTCCCGCTGGGAGGGGATGGCCCTGGCCCCGCTGGAAGCCATGGCCTGCGGCCGGCCCGTCCTGGTCACCGACGTCGGCGGCGCCCGCGAGAGCCTCCCGCCCGGCCACGCCGGCCACTGCCTGGTGGCGCCCGCAGACCCGGCCGCCCTGGCCGGCGCGCTGCGGCGGCTGCTCCCCGACGCGGCGCTGCGCGCCCGCCTCGGCGCCACGGGAGCGGCGCACGTCCAGGCCTCCTTCGACGTGGCGCACACCGCCGCGGCGGTCCTCGACCTCTACCACGACCTGCTGCGCACGCCGGTCCCCGCCGGCAGAGAGAGGGTCACCCGATGACCACGGAGAGCACGGAGAACGTGCCGCACACCACGCACGTCGTGCCCCGCCCCAAGACCGGCCACGGCCCCGGACCGGCGCGCCCGGAACCCGGGGCGCCGCCCCCCGGGCCGGGCCGGGCCCCGGCCGCACGACGCGCCGGACGGGAGGCCACCCCGCAGGTCGCGGCGGACTCACTCGCCGCCGTGGGCACCGCCTGGCTCCTCGGCGCCCTCACCGCCCGGCCGCTGCCCGTCCTGGTCGTCCTCGGCGTCTGGGCCGTCTTCCTCACCCTGGGAGCGCGGGCCGACGCCTACCTGCCCGGCCTCCGCCCGCAGGCCGCGACCGAACTCCCCGCCCTCCTCGCACGCGCCCTTCTCGCCTGGTGCGTGCCGGTGGCCCTGACCGGCGGGGCCTGGGAGCGGCCCGACTGGCGCCTGCTGCTGCCGGCCGTCCTCCTGCACACCGCGGCCGCCGGCGCGCTGCGCGCCGTCGGCTACTTCCTCCGGCGCCGCGAGGCGCGCCGCCGGCCGCGACCCACCCTCCTCGTCGGCGCCCCGGCGGCCACCACCGCCCTGGCCGGCACGCTGAGCGCCCACCCCCGCTACGGGCTGCGCCCGGTGGGCACGGTGGACCTGTGGCCCGGCCGGGCGGCGTCCACCGAGCCGCCGCTGTCCCCGCTGCCGGTGCTGCGCAGCCCGCAGGAGGTCGCCCGGGCCCTCACCGGTGGTCGTGTCACCGACGTCGTCCTTGCCCAGGCACCGGGCGAGCTGCCGCAGTGGCCGGAGGTGGGCCGCCTCCTGGCGGCACACGGCGTCACCTGCTGGCTGCTGGGACCCGACGCGCACCTCGCGGGCCGGCGCAGCGCCGACCACGTATGGGGGCACGCCTGCCGGCGCCTGGCACCCCTCGTCCCCGCCGCCCGCGCCGGTGCCGTCAAACGGGTCCTGGACCTCCTCCTGGTGACCCCCGCGCTGGTCCTGGCGCTGCCGGTCATGGCCGGGTGCGCCCTGGCGCTGCGGCTGTCCGACGGGCCCGGGGTCGTCTTCCGCCAGGAGCGCGTCGGCCGGCACGGACGCCCCTTCACCGTGCTGAAGTTCCGCACCCTGCGTCCCGCCGACGACTACGAGTCCGCGACCAGGTGGAGCGTCGCCGACGACCGGCGCATGAGCCGCACCGGGGCGCTGCTGCGCCGCACCTCACTGGACGAGCTGCCGCAGCTGTGGAACGTGCTGCGCGGCGACATGAGCCTGGTCGGACCGCGCCCCGAACGGCCCTACTTCGTGCAGCAGTTCACCCACGCCCACGCCGGTTACGGGGACCGCCACCGGATGCCGGTCGGCATCACCGGGCTCGCCCAGACCCACGGCCTGCGCGGGGACACCTCCATCGCCGACCGGGCCCGGTTCGACAACCACTACATCGACACCTGGTCGCTCTGGCAGGACCTGCACATCCTGTGGCGCACCGCCGCCTCGGTGCTCCGTCTCGAAGGGAGGTGAGACCGTGACCGTCCTCGACCTGCCGGTCCGCCCCGGCGACACCCCCCGGGACAGCCGGCCGCCGGGCCCGCCCGCACCGCGGCCACGTGGCCGGACCCCTTGCCTGCCGGCCGCCGCCGAAAAGCTCCTCCCGGCGCTCCCGGTGTGCGCCGTGCTGCTGGCGCTGTGCCTGCCCGTCCCCCGCGGGGACGTGGCCTCCTCGGGCCACGCCACCCTCCCCGACCTCGTCTCGGCCCTCGCGGTGCTGTGGTGCGCCCTGTCACTGCTGCGCCACCGGTCCCGCCCGCTGCGCCCGGTCACCGCGCTGCTGTGGGGCGCGCCCGTCCTGGCGTTCGCCGCCGCCACCCTCACCTCCGGCGACGTCCCGGCGAGCCTGCCGGGACTGGTGCGGTGGATGCAGATCTTTGTCGCCGTGCCGGCCGCGGTGACGCTCACCCTGCGCCGCACCGACCACGTCCGCGCCGCCTGCTGGGCGCTGGTGACCACCGCCCTCGTGCAGGGCGCCGTCGGCGTCCACCAGAACCTCACCGCGACCGGGGCCTCCTACCGGGGCCAGGACATCCGGGCCGTGGGCACCTTCGGCGCACTCGACGTCATGGGGATGTCGGTCGTCGTCGGCTGCGGCCTGGTGGCCGCCCTCGCCCTGGGGGCCGGCGCCCCCAGCCACCGACGTACCCAGCGGTGGACCGCCTACGGCTGCGCCGCCGCACTCACCCTCCCGCTGATCTGCTCCTACAGCCGGGGCGCCTGGATCGCCACCGCCGTGGCCGGCACCGTCGTGCTGCTGATGACCGGCCCGCGCCGGGCACTGGCCGTCCTCGCCGCGCTGGCGGCCGGCGCCGTGGTCCTCGTCGCCGGGCTCGGCGTCGGCTCGGCGACGGTGGGGGAGCGGCTGACGAGCATCGCCCGCATCCACGACGCCCCCGACCAGTCGGTGGTGGACCGTTACGCCCTGTGGGACGCGGCCCTCGGCATGTGGAGCGACGCACCGGTGACGGGCGTGGGCCTCAAGCGCTTCCCGGCCGACCGCGACGGCCACGCCCCGCTCGGCCTGTCCGCCGGCAGCGACACCGCGGGGGCCGGTGGACAGTTCGTCCGCGAGCCGCTGCTCTCCCCCCACAACCTCTACCTCCTCGTCCTCAGCGAGCAGGGGCTGTGCGGTGCCCTCGCCGTGGTCGGGGGCTGGGCGGCGATGCTCGTCGCCGGGGTGCGAAGGCTCCACGACACCCGGCTGCGCGGCCGCCCCACGGACGTCGGGGCCGCTGCCACGGGCGTCCTGGTGTGGATGCTCGTGGACTTCTTCAGCAGCGACATCGGCGGCCCGTCGACCGTGCTCACCGGCGTGGTCCTGGGGCTCGGCGCCCACTGGGCGTTCCCGGCGCGGAAGGAGGGCACGGCATGACGCGTTCCACCCGGCCCGACGCCCCCCGCGAGGCCGGCCACGGGAGACCGCCGCGGGCCCGCCGGGGCACACCCCCGCCGGCCGGCAGACCGACCGCCGCACCGGTCGCGGCGGGTGGCCGGGCCCGCGGCGCCGGGCTGCGGCCCGCGACCGGCGGCACCGCGGCGGTCGCCGAGACCGGGCGACTGGGCCGTCACCTGGCGCGGGCCGCCGCGGTCACCGCGGTCCTCACCGCGGCCGGTTCGCTCTTCGGCCTGGTGCGCGACCAGACCATCGCCCGCTTCTTCGGCGCCGGTGGGGACACCGACGCCTTCCTGGTCGCCTGGACCGTGCCCGAGACCGCCGCCACGCTCCTGATCGAGGACGCGATGGCGCTGGTGCTCATCCCCGCCTTCAGCCTCGCGCTCTCCCGGCGGGCCACCTCGCCGCAGGGCACGCCCGGCACCCCGCCCGGCCCGGACCCGGTGCGGGCGCTGGTCGCCGCCACCCTGCCGCGGCTCCTGGCGGTTCTGGTGTGCGCCGCCGCGCTGCTGGCGCTCCTCGCCCCGCAGCTCGTCGCGGTGCTGGCGCCCGGCCTGCGCGAACCGGCCACCGCCGTGGACTGCACCCGCCTGACGTCCCTGACCGTGGTCGGGTTCGGCCTCGCCGGGTACTTCAGCGCCGCCCTGCGCGCCCACCGCAGCTTTCTCGCGCCGGCGGCCATCTACGTGACCTACAACCTCGGCATCGTCGCCCTGATGGTCGCGGGCCACGTCACCTGGGGCGTGCGGTCGGCCGCGGTGGGCGTCGCCGTCGGCGCGGGGCTGATGGCACTGGTCCAACTGCCCCCGTTCTGGCGGCACCTGCGACGCGCCCCCCGGCCCGCGGGCGCCACCCTGCGCCGTGCCGCCGCCCGGGCCCCGCTGCTGGGCGCCGCCACGTTCGTGCCTGTCGTCTCCTTCGCGCTCACCCGGCAGGCGCAGGTGCTGGTCGAGCGTCACCTGGGCTCGGCGCTGCCGCCCGGCGCCATCTCCCACCTCAACTACGCGCAGAAGATCGCCCAGATGCCGATGGTGCTGTCGCTCATGGTCGTCACCGTCACCTTCCCGGTGGTCGCCCGGGCAGTGGCCGACGGCGACGCGGTACGTGCCCGGCGCCGCGTCGAGCGGGACCTCGCCCTCGCGGCGGCCGTCGTCCTGGTCGGCGCCGCCTATGTCGTGGCCTGCGCCCCGCAGATCGTGCAACTGCTCTTCCAGCGGGGAGCTTTCGGGGCCGCGGACACCGCCGCGACCGCCTCGGTGATGCGGGTCTACGCCTGCGGGCTGCTCGGCCACAGCCTCACCGGGGCGCTGGTGCGGCCGTTCTTCTCCGCCTCCCGGCCCACCTGGTACCCGGCCCTGGCGATGGCCGCCGGCCTGCTCGTCACCGTCGCCGTCGGCCGGCTGAGCGTCCACCACCTCGGCGTGCACGGCATCGCCGCCGCCAACGCACTGGGCATCACCACCACCGCCCTGCTGCTGCTGCGGGGGCTGGGCAGCCGGGTGGTGGCGGTGCGGGTGCGGGCCGTGGCCGGGAGCCTGGCGCGGCTCGTCGGGGCCGCCGTGCCCGCGGCGGGTGCCGGCTGGGCCGTCGGCCTGCTCAGCACCTCGCCGCTGACCGGAGCTGCCGCCGGCGCCGCCGCCGTGCTGGTCACCTTCGCCTGCGCCGCCACCGCACTGGGCGCCCCGCAGGTCCCGGAGCTGTTCGCCACCGTCAAACGAAGGCTCGTCCATGCCCGCTGAAGAAGCCCTCCCCGCCCCCCGCCCCCGCGCGGCCGTGCCGCGCGCCCGCCGCCACCGCACCACCTCGCCCTGGGTGCTGATGTACCACTCGGTCACCGACACCACCGACGACCCCTACCGCGTCACCGTCTCGCCGGCCCGCCTGGACCGCCAGTTGCGCTGGCTGAGCGCCCGCGGCCTGCGCGGAGTCGGCGTGGCGGAACTGCTGCGGGCCCACGCCGCGGGCCGCGCCGCCGGACTGGTCGGACTGACCTTCGACGACGGCTACGCCGACTTCCTGACCGACGCGCTGCCGCTACTGCGCCGCCACGGGGCCACGGCCACGGTCTTCGTCCTGCCCGGACGGCTCGACGGCGACAACGCCTGGGACCCGCTGGGCCCCCGCAAGCCGCTGCTGGACGCCGACGGCATCCGCGCGGTCGCCGCAGCCGGCATGGAGGTCGGGTCCCACGGCATGACCCACACCGACCTGACCACCGCCGACGAGCCGACGCTGCGCGAGGAGACGGCCGGCAGCCGCACCGCGCTGACCGAGCTGACGGGCGCGGCACCCGAAGGGTTCTGCTACCCCTACGGCACCGTCGACGAGCGTGCCGTCACCGCGGTCCGCAGTGCCGGCTACGCCTACGCCTGCGCCATCGACCCCGGCCCGCTGACCTCCCGCCACGCCCTGCCGCGGGCCCACGTCGGCGCCTCGGACACCTCCGTGCGCCTGCACCTCAAGCGACTGCTCCACCCCGTCCGCAGGCGCCCGCTGCCCGCCGAGGGGACCTCGGCACCCCTGCCGAGCGGCACGGAGGCCCCGGCGTGAGGGTGCTGCACGTCATCACCGGCCTCGGGGTGGGCGGCGCCGAGCAGCAACTGCGGCTGCTGCTGCGGCACCTGCCCGTCCACTGCGAGGTGGTGACCCTCACCGAGCCCGGCCCTGTCGCCGCCGGCATCCGCGCCGACGGCACCTGCGTCACCCACCTCGGCATGGCCGGCAACCGCGACCTCGCCGCGCTGCCGCGTCTGGTGCGCCACATCCGCGAGGGCCGCTACGACGTGGTCCACACCCACCTGTACCGGGCCTGCGTGTACGGGCGGATCGCGGCCCGGCTGGCCGGCGTGCGCGCCGTGGTGGCCACCGAACACTCCCTGGGCGACACCCAGTTGGAGGGCCGCCCCCTCACCCGCGGAGTCCGCGCCCTGTACCTGGCCACCGAACGGCTCGGGACCCACACCGTCGCCGTCTCCGACACCGTCGCCCACCGCCTGCACCACTGGGGCGTGCCTGCTCCGCGGGTCCACGTGGTCCCCAACGGTGTCGACGCCGCCGCCTTCCGCTTCGACCCGGGCGCCCGCGACGCCCTCCGGGCCCGGCTCGGCCTGGCACCGGACCACCTCGCCGTGGCGGGAGTGGGGCGCCTGGTGGCGGGCAAGCGCTTCGACGCCCTCCTCGACGCGGTGGCCGCCGTGGACCGGGCACACCTGCTGCTCGCCGGCGACGGACCCGAACGCGGCGCACTGAGCGCCCGGGCGCGCGCTGCGGGCGCCGCCGACCGCGTCCACCTGCTGGGCCAGTGCCCGGGGCCCGGCTCGCCCGGCGTCCCCCAGGTGCTCGCCGCCGCCGACGTCTTCGTCTCGGCCTCGCAGGAGGAGACCTTCGGACTCGCCGTGGTCGAGGCACTGGCCGCCGGACTCCCCGCCCTCTACGTGACCTGCCCGGCGCTGGAGGACCTCCCGGCCGGCGCCGCCCCCGGCGCCCGCCGCGTCGCGCCGCCCGCCGGTGCGCTGGCCGCCGCCCTGGCCCCGCTGGCCGCCGCCCCGCCGCTCCGCCGGCCGGTGCCGGCTGCCGTCGCGCACTACGACGTCGCCCGTAGCGCCCGCCACCTCACGGCCCTCTACCGGGCCGCCGTCACGCCTCCCGCCGTACCCGCCGGCCCCCGGGCGGAGGTGCGCACCGCACCCCCGCCGCCGCGCCGCGCCCACCGTTCCGCCTCGTCCAGAGGAGCCCACCGATGACCCGAACCGTCAAGACGGCACCGACCGGGACCCTGCGTACCCGTGCCGCCGCCCTCCGCAGCCGGGTGTCCCGCCGCGGCCGCCCCCTGCCGCTGTGGTGGCCGCTGCCGCTGTGCGCGGCGCTGGGCGCGGCGGCCGGCGCCGGGTACGCCACCCAGGCCGAGCCCCGGTACGCCGCCACCAGCTACGTCGTCGTCACCCCCGCCAAGGACGCGGAACCCGGCACCGCCCTCGGCTTCGCCCAGGCGTACGGGCGTCTGGTCACCGACCCGGTGGTCCTCAAGGGCGCCCGGTCCGCGCCCGGGCTGCCGGACGGGCCGCTGCGGGGCCACGTCGAGTCGCAGACCTCCCCCGACGCCCCGATGATCGAGATCGTCGGCACCGCGGCCCAGCCCGCCCAGGCCGCCAACGTCGCCAACGCCGTGGCGCGTTCCCTCGCCGACGCCGCCCGCACCTCCGCCCAGCAGACCGGCGCCCGGCTGACCCTGCTCTCGCCCGCCCTCCGGCCCGACGTGCCCGTCTCGCCCACCCCCGCGCTCGCCCTCGGCGTCGGGGCCTGCGCCGGCGGGCTGGTCGGCGGCCTCGCCCTGCTGGTGCGGCCCCGCGAACAACGCCCGGCACCGGTGCAGGCCGCACTGCCCGCCCCCTCGGCCGGCCCGCCGGCGCAGGGCGCCGAACCGGTGGAGGCGGCCCGATGAGGACGGCCCCCGACCGTCCGGCGGTGCCTCTGACGACGGTGCCGCGACCGGCCGCCGCGCCTGCCGCGCCCCGCTGCGTCACCACCGTGTCCCGCGACCCCGCCGAGTTCCTCGCCCTGGGCCCGGAGTGGGACGCGCTGCGGCGGCGCTGCCGGCCGGCCACGCCCTTCCAGAGCCATGCCTGGCTGGCCTCCTGGTGGCGCTCCTACGGCCGGCCGGGGCGGCTGCGGGTGGTGCTGGTCCGGCAGGACGGGCGCCTGGTCGCGGCGGCGGCGCTGACCCTCGCGTACCGCCCCTACCCCGTGCTGCAACCGCTGGGCGGCGCCATCTCCGACTTCCTGGACGTCCTGGTGGACGACGCCTGCCCCGCAGCGCCCGCCGAGCTGGCCCGCGCGCTGCGCACGGCGGCCCGCGGCGCCCTCCTGGACCTGCGGGAGCTACGCCCCGGGGCCGCCGCCGAACGGTTGCGCCCGCACTGGAGCGGCACCCGGTGGGAGGCCGCCGACTCGGTCTGCCTGGAACTCCCCGGACTGCCCATGGAGGACCTGCTGCGGCGGTTGCCCGGGGCCAGCGCCAAGCGCACCCGCGCCAAGCTGCGCCGCATCGACCGCCTCGGAATCTGCGAGCGCGGTGTGCCCCCGGCCGGGGTGGCGGACGCGGTGGGGACCATGCTGCGGCTCCACGAGCGGCAGTGGCGGGGCCGCGGGGTGACGCCGGAACACCTGCGGCCACGGTTCGCCGCCCACCTGACCCGCGCCACCCGGGCGATGGCCGCCGACGGGGACGCCGTGGTCACCGAGTTCCTCCTCGGTGAGGAGGTGATGGCCTGTGACATCACCTTCACCTCCGAGGACCTGGTGTGCGGTTACCTGTACGGCGCCGATCCCCGGCTGCGGGACCGCAAGGTCGACATCGCCACCATGCTGCTGCGCCACGACGCCCACCACGCCTCCTCCGGCGGCCACCGGGTGCTGAGCCTGCTGCGGGGCACCGAGTCCTACAAGCAGCGCTGGCGCCCGGAGACGGTGCGCAACCGCCGGCTGCTGCTCGCGCCGCGGGGGCTGGCCCCCGTCCTCCTGCTGCACGCCGCGCAGCTCACCGCACGGGCGCGGGTGGCGCGGCTGGTGCGGGAGCGGGCGGACCTGGGGTGGGCCCGCCGCCTGCTGACCCGGGGGCACCCCGCACAGGACGGGCCGTCGTGACGCGGGGGAGGGCGGCCGGCGTCCCCTCCGGCCCTCAGGGGTCAGCGCCGGTCGTCCGCCCGCGGCAGCCAGCCCAGCCGCAGGCACAGCCGGTGGCGTCCCAGCAGCCGGGAGAACCAGCCGCGCAGTTCCAGGCAGCGGCGCGGCGCCGGACGGACACCGGCGGCCGGGCGCCCGTGCGGGGGACGGGTGGCGGGAGCGGGCGTGGCGGTGGGCTCCGGCCGAGCCCCGCCTGTCGCGGCCGGGCCGGGCACGGTGGTGGGGGACGACGACTGCGGCCGGCCGAAGAGCGCCTCACGGTAGGCGCGGGCCGAGGCCGGGTTCTCCTCGCAGCCCCACACGCCGTGCGGGCAGTAGTCGGTGATGGTCTGGTAGACGGGGTGGTGGCGGTCCATCCACTTCAGCATCTGCGTCACGTACCCGGGGTTGTCGCCGTTGCGGAACAGCCCCCACTCCGGGTAGGAGACCGGCTTGCCGTGCGCGGCGGCGAAGTCCACCTGTGCCTGGAGTCCGAAGGGTTCGTGGACCATGTCGGAGAAGGACTCGCCGGCCGGCTGGTCGTAGGAGTCCATGCCGAGGATGTCCACGACGTCGTCGCCCGGGTAGCACTCCGTCCAGCCGATGGCGTCCCTGCCGCGGCTGGGCGTGAAGTCGAACCGGAACCGCTGGCCGGGCACCTCGCGCATCACGGTGACCACGCGCCGCCAGTACGCCTTCCACGCCTCGGGGTCGGGGGCGCAACGGTGCGTGTACGTGGTGCCGTTCATCTCCCAGCCCGGTACCAGCACGGTGTCGGGCACCCCGGCGTCCACGAGGTGGTGGGCCAGGGTGCGGAAGTGCTCGTCGAACTCGCCGCCTGCCGCCCGGCGCAGCAGTTCGCGCACCTCCTCGTCGCCGACGCGGTTCTCGTTCCCCTCCAGCAGCGGCACGTTCAGGACGAAGAGCCGGTCGGAGGCGCCCTGCTTCCACCGTGCCCAGGGACGCAGGAAGGCGGGACGGCCCTCGATGTTCTGCCAGGTGTCACCGGGCAGATAGGTGTGACCGACCCGCAGGTCGGTGCCGCCCAGCCAGTCCTGGAGCTGGTCGATCTCCGGCACGTTCTCCGCATCGGACCCCACGAAGGCACCGAGCGCGGAGTCGAGGGCGGGACGCCCGGCGTTCCCGTGCGGTGCCCGGGCCGCGTCCGGGGGCACCCGGGCGGGTTGCGGCAGCAGGATCGTGCAGGAGCTGAGGAGGAGACCGGCGGCGAGGCTCGCGCAGCTCGCGGCGGTCACGCGGTGGTGGCGTGTACGCATCGCTCCTCCTGGGGGTCGTCGGGTCGGCCCCGGGCTGCGGTGCCCGACCGTACCCGCCCAGCCATACCCCTATATTTCCTTTTTCGCACCAAAGGGGCCAGTAAAAGGCTTATCTGATCACTCGTTAGGACAACATTGCACTCTCTCGCCCCTCCACCCAGCCCAGGGAGCGCCGCCGTGCCCGACCTCGACACCGGCGTCCCCGCACTGCTGCTCAGGCTCGACCCCAACCCCTTCCACCACGGAACACTCGGCGCCGTGCGGTCCCTGGGGCGCGCCGGGGTCGAGGTGCACGCCATGGTGGCGCCGCCCGGGGGGCCCGTCGCCCGCTCCCGCCACCTGTGCCAGGTCCACGCCCCGCCCGCCACCACTAGCCGGGACGCCCTCCACGAGGCGCTGCGGCGCGCCTCGGACGCCATCGGTCGCCCCGCGCTCCTCCTCGCCCTCGACGACCGCGGCGCCATTGCCGTGGCCGAACTGGCCCCGGCCCTCGCCGGCCGCTACCTGCTGCCGGAGATTCCCGGCCACCTGGTCGCCCGCGTCGCCGACAAGTCCGAACTCGCCGCCCTCTGCGCCGAGCTGGCGATCCCGCACCCCACCACCCTGGTGCCTGACGACCCGTCCGAGGCCGCCGACGCGGTCCGGGAGCTCGGCGCGCCGGTGGTCGCCAAGTGGAGCCGCCCGTGGCTGCTGCCACCGGGCATGCGCAGCACCACGCTGGTGCGCAACCCTGCGCAGGCGAGCCTCCTGCACCGGCTCAGCGCACGTGCGGGCAGCCGGCTGCTGCTCCAGCGCCACCTCCCGGGCGGACGCGGCACCGACTGGTTCTTCCACGGCTACGCCGGCGAGGACGGCGCCTTCCTCGTCGGCGGCGCCGGCCGCAAGGAACTGTCCTGGCCGCCGCGGACCGGCCTGACCGCGCTCGGCACCTGGCGCCCCAACCCCGCGGTGGAACAGGCCGCCGCCCGGCTCGCCGCCCGCGTCGGCTACCGGGGCGTCCTCGACCTCGACTTCCGCCTCGACCCGGTGGGCGGCGACTACCACCTGCTCGACTTCAACCCCCGCCCCGGCGCCCAGTTCCGGCTCTTCACCTGGGACGGCGGACTGGACGTGGTGCGGGCCCAGCACCTGCACCTGACGGGCCGTGCGGTGCCCCGGACCGCAGGGGCGCCCGGCCGCCTCTTCGTGGCCGAGAACTACGCCGCCCTCTCCGCTCTCGCCGCCCTCGTCCGCCCCGTCCGGCACCGGGAGGCCCGCCCCCGGCCGCCGGCACCCGCAGCGGCCGCCGCCCCGGCACCGCCCGCCGGGCACCGGCCGTCCACCGCCCGCCGCACCTGCGAAGGCGCCTGGTGGGCCGCCGACGACCCGCTGCCGCTCCTCGCGATGGCCGCCTCCTGGAGCCTGGCCGGGGCCCGCCGCGTGCTGCGCCTGCCTGCCGGCGCCACCGCACCGGTGCCCGCGCTGCCCGCCCCCGCACCACCGGGCACCGCCCCGCAACCGTCCGACGAAGCCCGCCCCCGGCCGGCAGCACCCGCCCGGCCGGGCGCCACCCGAGAAGGAGAAGCACGACCATGTACGACCTCGTAGTGGTGGGGGCAGGCCCCTACGGCCTGTCCGTCGCCTCCCACGCGGCGGCGGCCGGACTCTCGCTCCGCGTCCTGGGACGCCCGATGGCCTCGTGGCGGGACCACATGCCCACCGGCATGTACCTCAAGTCGGAGCCCTCCTCCTCCAACCTCTCCGACCCCGCGGCCCGGCACACCCTGGCCGCCTACTGCGCCGACCACGGTGTCGCCGTCAGCCACGGACGCCCGTTGCCGGTGGGGACGTTCACCGCCTACGGGCAGTGGTTCGCGCAGCGGGCGGCACCCCCCGTCGACGAACTCACCGTGACCTCGGTGACCCCCGCCGCCACCGGCTTCCGCCTCCACACCGCCGAGGGGGAGACGCTGGCCGCCCGCACCGTCGCGCTCGCCGTGGGCGTCATGCCGTTCGTGCGGATGCCGCCGCCACTGCGCCGGCTGCCCCGGCACCTGGCCACCCACAGCAGCGACCACGCCGAGCTCTCCGCGTTCGCCGGCCGCGACGTCACCGTCATCGGAGCCGGCCAGGCGGCCCTGGAGACCGCCGCGATCCTGGCCGAGGCGGGCGCACGGGCGCGGGTGGTGGCACGCGCCGACCGCCTCAACTGGAACACCCCGCCGCAGCCGCTCCAGCGCTCCCGTCTCACCGCGCTGCGCGACCCGCACTGCGCCCTGGGCACGGGCTGGCCCAGCTGGGTGTGGTCGCAGACCCCGTGGGCGGTGCGGCGGCTGCCCGCCGGGGCCCGGGTGCACATCGCCCGCACCGCCCTGGGCCCGGCCGGTGCCTGGTGGCTGCGGGACCGCTTCGAGTCGGCGGTGCCCGTGCTCCTCGACCGCCACCTGACCGGCGCCCGGCCCGAGGGCGACGGAGTGCGCCTGACCCTGCGCACCGGCGAGGGCGGCACCGAGATGCTGGAGACCCAGCACGTCATCGCGGCCACCGGGTTCACCCCCGAACTGGGGCGCCTGAAGCTGCTGGCGCCGGAGGTCCGCGACTTCCTGCGACGGGTGGGCACCAGCGACGCCCCCGACCTCGGCGCGCGCTTCGAGTCCTCCCACCCCGGTCTCTTCTTCGCCGGGCTGCTGGCGGCACCGACCTTCGGTCCGTCGATGCGCTTCGTGCACGGCGCCACCTTCACCGCGGCCCGCCTGGTGGCGGGCGTCTGCCGGCGTCTGGGCGAGCAGCGGCTCACGGGCGTGCCCCGGCCGGGCGGCCCCGCCGGGCGGGCCCTGTCCCGCTCCGCGCGCTGACCGAGCGGAGCACACCCGTACACACGGCCGCACCGCCGGCCCCGGGCAGGGGCGGCGGTGCGGCCGTGTCACGGTGCCCCGTAGGGGCGGGCGGTCTCAGGCGCCGAACTCGGCCGGGTCCGGGCCCAGCCGGGTGCCGGCGTCCAGGCCGGCCAGGGTGCCGAGGTCCTCGTCGTCCAGCTCGAAGCCGAAGACGTCGAGGTTCTCCCGGATGCGGGAGGGCGTCGCCGACTTCGGGATCGCCACGTTGCCGAGCTGGAGGTGCCAGCGCAGGACGGCCTGGGCGGGCGTCACGCCGTGCTTGTCCGCCACGCTCCGCAGCGTGGCGTCCTCCAGCAGCCCCTTGCCCTGGCCGATGGGGGACCAGGCCTCGGTGGCGATGTTGTGCTGGGCGTGGAAGGCGCGCGAGGCGGCCTGCTGGAACTGCGGGTGCAGCTCGATCTGGTTGACCGCCGGGACGACGGAGGTTTCCGCCATCAGCCGCTCCAGGTGCTCCGGCAGGAAGTTGGAGACGCCGATGGCCTTCGCCCGGCCCTCCTGGAGGATCTTCTCCAGCGCCCGGTAGGTCGCCACGTACTCGTCACGGCCGGGGAGCGGCCAGTGGATGAGGTAGAGGTCGACGTAGTCCAGGCCGAGCTTCTTCAGCGAGGTGTCGAACGCCTTCAGCGCTGCGTCGTACCCCTGGTCGTCGTTCCACAGCTTCGTGGTGACGAACAGGTCCTCGCGCGGCACTCCGGAGGCGGCGACGGCCTTGCCCACGCCCTCCTCGTTGCCGTACGCGGCGGCGGTGTCGATGGAGCGGTACCCCGCCTCCAGGGCGTGCCCGACCGCGGTGAAGGCCTCGTCGTCCGGGATCTGCCAGACCCCGAAACCGAGCTGGGGCATCACGGTGCCGTTGTTCAGGGTGATGTTCGGGACCTTGCTCACGAGCTTGCGACCCTTCGCGTTCGAGGTGCGTTTTCCACGGGCGGCAACGACGCGGTGACGGCCCGCATTCCCACAGGTGGGCACCGGTTTCCGTCGTCTCGCTGCGCCGCCTGGATCCGACTGCCCACTGCGGGCGGTTTTATCACCGGCGGCTGCGGCGGAACCGTGGGAAGTGGCCCCGTCGGCGCGGGATCAGACGTGGTAGAGCGCGTCGATCTCGGCCGCGTAGGCCTCCTGGATGGAGCGGCGCTTGAGCTTCAGCGAGGGGGTCAGCAGCCCGCGGTCCTCGGTGAAGGGGTGGGTGAGGATACGGAAGGCCCGGATGGACTCGGCCTTGGAGACCATGGTGTTGGCCGCCGCCACCGCACGGCGCACCTCCGCCTCCACGTCCGGGTCGCGCACCAGTCTGCGGGCGAGCATCTCCGGTCTGCCCCGCGCCGCGAGCCAGTGGGCGATCGCCTCGGGGTCCAGCGTCACCAGCGCGGAGACGAAGGGGCGGTTGTCGCCGACGACGATGCACTGGTGCACCAGCGGATGGGCACGCACCCGCTCCTCCAGCGGCCCCGGCGAGACGCTCTTGCCGCTGGAGGTCACCAGGATCTCCTTCTTGCGCCCGGTGATGGTGAGGTAGCCGTCCGCGTCCAGTTCGCCCAGGTCGCCGGTGGCCAGCCAGCCGCTGTGCAGCACCGCCTCGGTCGCCTCGGGCTGCCCCAGGTAGCCGCGGAAGACCTGGCCGCCGTGGAGCCAGACCTCGCCGTCCTCGGCGATCCGCACGGTGGTGCCGGGGACGGGCTGACCCACAGTGCCGAAACGGGCCCGCTCGGGCGGGTTGGCGGTGGCCGCCGCCGTGCACTCGGTCAGGCCGTAGCCCTCCAGGATCCGCACCCCGGCCCCGGCGAAGAACAGACCCAGCCGCCGTTCCATCGCCGAACCGCCGGACATGGCGTGCCGCATCCGCCCGCCCAGGGCCTCCCGGATGCGGGAGAAGACCAGCTTGTCGTAGACCTGGTGCTGCATGCGCAGGGCCGCGCTCGGCCCGTGCCCCGTACCGAAGGCCCGGGCCTCCACGGCCTGGGCGTAGCGCACCGCGACGTCCGCGGCCTTGTCGAACGCGTCCGCCCGGCCGCCCCGCTCGGCCTTGCGGCGCGCCGAGGCGAACACCTTCTCGAACACGTACGGCACGGCCAGGACGAAGGTGGGGCGGAAGGACTGCAGGTCGGGCAGCAGGTCGGCGGCCGAGAGGCTGGGCTGGTGGCCGAGCTTCACGCCGCCCCGGATCGCCGCCACCTGCACCATCCGTCCGAAGACGTGGGCCAGCGGCAGGAAGAGCAGGGTCGCGGCCTCGTCGCGGCGCCGCGACCGGAAGACGGTGTCGTAGCGGGCCACCACGTTGTCGCACTCCGCCATGAGGTTGGCGTGGGAGATCACGCACCCCTTGGGACGCCCGGTGGTGCCGGAGGTGTAGATGACGGTGGCCACCGTGTCGGGGGTGACCGCGGCCCGGTGGCGGTGGACCACCTCGTCCTCGATCCGGCTGCCGGCCGCGGTCAGCTCGGCGACGGCCCCCGCGTCCAGCTGCCACATGCGGCCCAGTGACGGAAGCGTGCCGATGACCGAGCCCACCGTCATCGCGTGGTCCTCGTGCTCGACGATGCAGGCCGTCGCCCCCGAGTCCTGGAGCATCCAGCGGACCTGCTCCGCCGAGGAGGTCGGGTACAGCGGGACCGACTGCGCGCCGATCGACCACAGTGCGTAGTCGAAGAGCGTCCACTCGTAGCGGGTACGCGACATGATCGCGATCCGGTCGCCGAACCGGACGCCCTGGGCCAGCAGGCCCTTGGCCAGCGCCAGCACCTCGTCCCGGAACTCGGCGGTGCTCACGTCCCGCCACCGACCCCTCGCGTCCTTGCGTCCCAGGGCGGCCCGGTGGGGTTCGGACTCGGCCTGGCTGTAGACGACGTCAGCCAGGCCACCCACCCAGGGCCCCGCAGTCAGCGGCGGGACGGAGAACTCGCGCAATGCCCCCGAACTCCTCTTGTGATCCGATAGGCCCGTGACCGTACCCCAGGCCACCCGCCCGGGGGGAGACTCCCCTGAAACGCCGGATTCAGGTGAGTGCGCGTCAGGTGGTTCGCGCGGACACGGCATAGCGAACAAAAGGGGGCCAACAGGGCGCGAGTCTCGTCGTACCGTCGCCGAAAGCCCACCGCTCCGGGACGTTTTCTGCACCAGATCCCCTCACCGTCGAATGCTTCGCGACCGCGAACACTGGGGAGGGCCGGCCTGCGCGGCGGCGTGTCGCCGTACTGGCGTATCCGGCGGGCCGGCCGGGGGCGCGGCGCGGTGCCGGCGGCCAGACTGGCCCCATGACCGAGAGACGGCGGACCGAGGGGCGGAGCGCGGCGCTGCCCGCCACCGAAGGCGGCGCAGGGCCGGCCGAGGACGGCCTCGCGCAGCGGGCACGGGCCCGGCGGACGCTCGCCGGCCGGGCCCGTGACGCAGCCGACCTCGCGTTGCTCATGGACATGCTGGATCTGCATCCGCGGGCGGACGCACGGGCGCGGCCGGTGACCGAACCGCTGGAGACCGGGCGTCCACCGGGCTCCGCCTTCCCCCGCTGACGCGGCGGGCGGCGTGGCTCAGGGGAGCCGCAGCCGCTGCTCGTCGTCGAGGATGCGCCGGGCCAGCGCCCGGACCGCGCCCTGCGTCACCGGCGCCGGCCGGCGCTCGCCGTGCAGCAGCACGAAGTCCACCTCGCCGAGGTCGGGCAGCCCCGCCCGCGGTCCCACGTGGACCAGGCCCGGCGGGACCATGCCCGCGGTGTGCGCCATCACCCCCAGCCCGGCGCGGGTGGCGGCGACGAGCCCGTTGAGGCTGCCGCTGGTGCAGGCGATCCGCCACCGCCTGCCCGCCGCCTCCAGCACGTGCAGCGCCCGCGCCCGGGTCACGGCCGGCGGCGGGAACACCACCAGCGGCACCGGCCGCTCCGGGTCCGGCCGCAGCCCCTCGCCGGCCACCCACACCAGGCGGTCACGGCGCACCAGGCGCCCGGCGGGGCCCTCCTCGCGGCGCTTGGCCAGGACCAGGTCCAGCCGTCCCGCCGCGAGCCGGCTGTGCAGGTTCTCGGACAGCTCGACGGTCAGTTCGAGGTCCACCTCCGGGTGGTCGCGGCGGAACCCCGCCAGGACCTCCGGCAGCCGGGTCAGCACGAAGTCCTCCGAGGCGCCGAAGCGCAGCCGCCCCCGCGGCCGGTCGCCGGCGAAGAAGTCGGCGGCCCGCTCGTTGGCCGCGAGGATCGTGCGGGCGAAGCCGAGCATGGCCTCGCCGTCCTCGGTCAGCTCCACGCCGTGGGTGTCCCGGGCGAACAGGCGGCGCCCCGCGGCCTCCTCCAGCCGGCGAACCTGCTGACTGACGGTGGACTGCCGCACGCCCAGCTCACGGGCCGCGCGGGTGAAGCTCAGCGTCCGCGACACGGCAAGGAACGTCCGCAACTGGACCGGCTCGAACACCTGGCCCCCTTCCGCCCGTCGACACCCCTGACCAGCGGCGGACCGGGTCACGCGGGCGGCGGACATCACGAGAGATGATGACAGTGACCACGGTAAACGGTCTTCCCGATCAAGTGCCGCTACGGCATCCTGCGGAGGGCACCGTCCTGTGCCTTCCCCCGACACGAACGAGAGAGCCCCATGCGCCGCCCGCAGCTCCGACTGCCCTCCTGGCTCCCCGTGGACGGTTACATCCTCGCGTTGGTGGCGACGGTCGTCCTCGCGGCCTTCCTCCCGGCCCGCGGCGCGGTGGCCGACGGCGTGGACTGGGCCGCCAAGGCAGCGGTCGCCCTGCTCTTCTTCCTCTACGGTTCGCGGCTGTCCACCCGCGAGGCGATGGCGGGGCTGCGGCACTGGCGGCTCCACCTGACCGTGCTGGCCTGCACCTTCCTCGTCTTCCCGGCCCTGGGGCTGGCCGCCCGCCTCCTGGCCCCGGAGGTCCTGCCGCCCTCGCTCTACACCGGGCTGCTCTTCCTGTGCCTGGTGCCCTCGACGATCCAGTCCTCGATCGCGTTCACCTCGATCGCCCGCGGCAACGTCGCCGCCGCCATCTGCGCGGGGTCCTTCTCCAGCCTCGTCGGCATCGTCGCCACCCCCCTGCTGGCCGCAGCCCTCATCGGCGGCGACGCGGGCGGCCTGTCCGCCGACGGCCTGCTCTCCATCGCCACCCAGCTGCTGCTGCCCTTCGTCGCGGGACAGCTGCTGCGCCGCTGGGTGGGCGGCTTCATCACCCGCCACAAGAAGAGCCTCGGCTACGTCGACCGCGGCTCGATCCTGCTGGTGGTCTACTCGGCGTTCAGCACCGGCGTCGTGATGGGCGTCTGGCACCAGGTCTCGGTCCTGCGACTGCTGCTGCTCCTGGCGGTGGAGGCGGTCCTGCTGGCCGTGATGCTCACCGCGACCACGATCGGCTCGCGCCGGCTGGGCTTCGACCGTGCGGACCGGATCGCGATCGTCTTCTGCGGCTCCAAGAAGTCGCTGGCCTCCGGCCTGCCGATGGCCAGCGTGCTCTTCGGCGCCCAGGCCAGCCTCGCCGTGCTGCCGCTGATGCTCTTCCACCAGATGCAGCTCATGGTCTGCGCGGTCATCGCCAGGCGTTATGCGGCCGGTGCGCCGCAGGAGGCCGAAGCGGCCCAGACCCCGGCGCCCACCCCGTCACCAGAACCCTCCGTCTCCACCGCGAGTCCGCGGAACTGAGCGCCGGGCGACCGCCACGGCCGTGGGGTGACGGCCCCCGCGCTAGGCCACGAACGGGTGAGGGTTGTCCTCGCGGAGCGGGGGCACCCACCGCTCCAGCACGGTCGGCACCTGTCATGCGTTCGGGGACAGCGCACCGTGCGTCGCAGGAAAGGGGCGGCGAGCGGGGAACGGGCCCCGGGCCCACCACCCGCTCGCCGCCCTTCCCGCTCCCATCGCCCCGACAGGGTCCGACGGGCGCCGGGCCCGGCCGGAGCGCGGGCCCGCAGGGCTCCTACCGCACCGTGTCCCGCACCAGGGCCGCACGCCGGCTCCGCTGCACCGGCGGCCCCACGTTCGGCACCGCCGCGACACCACCCGCCCGGATCGCTTCCACCGCCGCCTGGTGCACGGCCCTGCTGTGGGCCTCGGACTGGGCGGGGACGGGGCTGCCGCCCATCGTGAACCAGTCCAGCGCGCCGGTGTACTGCACAGCCACGTCCGCCTGCCCGTCATACCAGGTGGTGTGCACGGTCAGGTCCCCGGTGATGGTGCCCACCTCCTGGGTCGCCACACCGCCCAGTCCGGCGATCACGCCCGTCGTCGTCCAAGACGCCCATGCCATCTGCCTCACCTCGTCCGCTCCCGAAGGCCCTGGCCCACGCCCTGCCCGCGCGGGGCCGCCGCGGCTCGTTCCTCCAGTGTCGCTCGTCCGGCCCGAAGCACGCCATGGGGCGGCGGCGGACTCCCACCACCAGCGGACGGCGGCCCGCGGCTGCGGACGCGGACCGCCCCCTCCCGCAGCCGGGTGCCACCGCCGCTCCGGCCTGCGGGGCCCGCCGCTCCGACGCGGGGCGGCGGGTCCGCCGAGCGGCGTCAGGACGTCCAGGACACGCCGCTGATCCGGGAGAGCGGCAGGTCGAGCGCGACCGGGCCCGGCACCCTGGCGTTCCTTTGCCGCACCCGGGCGAGCTCCGCGTCGCTGAGCGCCCGCCGGTAGACCCGCACCTCGTCCAGCGCGCCGGCGAACTGGGCCGTGCCGTCCGGGCGCTGCCCCAGGTGGACGCCGAAGACGTCGTTGCGGCTCACCGAACCCGGCACGTCGGCCCCCGACCCCGGCGTCCCGCCGTCCACGGCCAGGGCGAGCCGGCCGCCGGAGCGGCGCAACGAGAGGTGGTGCCACCGGCCGTCGTTGTGCGCGTCCGGCACCGTGACGGTGGCCGTGGTGGCCGGCAGGCCGCCCTGCCGGGCGGTCATCAGGCCCTCGATCCGCCCGGACCCGGGCAGCGCGCGCAGCGCCACCTGGGGCGAGGTGGTGCCCACGCCCCCCATCCACAGCAGGGGCTGCTCCCCGCTGGTCGCGGTGTAGCGGAACCACAGGCTCACGGTGAAGTCGCCGGCCCCCAGGCAGAGCGAGGAGCGGAACGGCAGCCGGATCGCGTCGTCCACGCCGTCGAAGACCGCCGCGCCCCCGAACGGGCCGGCGGCCACCCCCACGCCGCCCAGCACGGCGGCGCCCGCCGCGCCCGGTGCCCGGTCCCGGGTGGTGGGGTCGGGGCCGCGCCGCGGGCCCAGCCAGTTCTCGGTGAAGCTGACGAAGCGGATCTGCTCGCGGGAGTCCGCCTGGCCGCCCTCGTAGAGCAGTCCCGTTTCCCGGGGCGTGACGTTGACCAGGTCGGAGTAGCCCGACCAGTCCCCGGTGACGCGGGCGCCGCGGTCCGCGCCCTCCCAGGTGCGCCCCTCGTCCCAGGAGGAGCGGATGGTCATCCAGCGGCGGCGGTCGGGATCGGCGGGGGCCGCGAACAGCAGCCGGTCGTAGCCGTCCCGGGCCCGGCTGCGCAGCCGCAGCAAGGAGCCCTGGACGACCGGGGTGTAGAGGCCGGGGAGGGTGCGGAAGGGCTCGCTGAAGGAGTCCCCGCCGTCCGCGCTGACGGCGGCCGTGCGGTGCCCGAGGTCGGTGCCGTCCTCCTCACGGGCGTTGACGTACACAGCGCCGTCCGCCCGCTCGACCACCGACAGTTCCGAGGGCTCCTGGCGGTAGGTGGTGTCCGCCGCCACCGCCCACTCCTGGCGGGCGCCCAGCCGCCAGGTAGTGCCGTGGTCGTCGCTGACGGCCAGCGCCGCGAGGTGGCCGGTGACGCGCCCGTCGGCGAAACTGCGCGCGTTCAGCCCGAAGACGAGCCGTCCGGCGTGCCGGCCGTGGGCGAGCTGGATGCCGTGCACCGGGCCGGTGGCGTACCAGGAGTTCCACCGCGCCGGACGCAGGGCGCCCCCCAGGTCCTTCGGTGTCGACCAGGTGCGCCCGTCGTCGTCGCTGTACTGGACGTAGGGCGTCCGGGCGCACGGGTCGTGGCAGTTGCGGCCGTCGTGGATGCCCTTGTTGTAGGTCTCGGCCAGGACGATCCGCCCGGTCCGCTCGTCGACCATCGGCGTGGGGTTGCCGTGAGTGTCGCCCCCGCCGTCGTTGACGACCTGGAGCGGCCCCCAGGTGCGGCCCCCGTCGGTGGAGCGCTTGACCACGATGTCGACGTCCCCCGCGTCACCGCAGTCCTCGATCCTGCCCTCGGCGAACGCCAGCAGGGTGCCGCGGGTGGTCCGCACGATC
Source organism: Streptomyces sp. NPDC059740 (assembly GCF_042733155.1). Lineage (NCBI taxonomy): Bacteria > Bacillati > Actinomycetota > Actinomycetes > Kitasatosporales > Streptomycetaceae > Streptomyces > Streptomyces sp. NPDC059740. Next base: position 23,826 of record NZ_JBHWGP010000031.1, read on the forward strand.
GCAGGGATGCGGAAGCAGGCGTACCCGCGTTCCGCCGACGCGGTGAAGACCACCTGCTGGGCCAGGGACCGGGCGGACGGGGCGGCGCAGGCCGGGAGCGCCTGGGCGACGAGCCCCGCCACACAGAGCGCGGCCCCCGAGAGCACCCGGACGGAGCAGCGGGGCCCGGGCTGCGACGGGGGGCGGTGGGCCGCACGGGCGTGTGGTGGAGCGCCCGCCGCGCACTCGGCGTCGCGCAGGCGCTGCCGTCGCCGGCCTCGCGGATGGCGTGGCGGACGGGGCGCCGGCAGCGCCTGGGGGCGCGGCCCGCGCCCACCGGGGCTGGGGGGAGGGGCGGCGGGAAGGGGCGTCACGTGGGTCCGACCTGTCCTTGGGGCTCGGCTGTCGTCCATGTCGGCTGCCGTCAGCTACGCATGACGGAGAATCAGGGATAAACGGGACCATCCCTGTCCGGGCAGCGTAGGGGGTGCGGCGCGGCCTCGCACGGTGGCCGCGGCGGCCGGAGGGAGGCGCCGGACGGCCGAACGGAGGGCGCCATCGGGCCGAGGGTCGTGCCCGGAGGGCGGCTGCGGCACGGGTGCGGGCGGCCGGCGGGCGCGGAACGGCGCCACGGCCGGGCGGGTGAGGGGGAGAGCCCGGTGGCGGGCCGCGGGGGCGCAGGAGCACCTCGGGGGCGGCCCCGCACGTCACGGCGGACCACCGGGCGCTCGTCGCGCATCCGGTGGACGGCCGGTGCGCGAGGTGGTCGGGCCCCGTCCGGGCCGACCGCGGGGACCGGTCGGCGCAGGGGGCGCTCCTCGCCGGCCGGTCCGTCGGCCCGTGTCGCGGGTTCCTCAGCCGCCGGTCGTGACCGGCAGCGCCAGGCGGTGCTCGCCCGCGTACACGTTCAGGGAGGTGCCCCGCAGGAAACCCACCAGCGTCAGACCCGTCTCGCAGGCCAGGTCGACGGCGAGGGAGGAGGGGGCGGACACCGCGGCCAGGACGGGCACACCGGCCATCACGGCCTTCTGCGCCAGCTCGAAGGAGGCCCGGCCGGAGACCATGAGGACGGTGTCGGAGAGCGGCAGCCGGCCCTGCTGCAGGGCGCGGCCCACGACCTTGTCGACGGCGTTGTGCCGGCCCACGTCCTCCCGCACGTCCAGCAGCTCGCCGTCGAGGGTGAACAGGGCGGCGGCGTGCAACCCACCCGTCCGGTCGAAGACGCGCTGCGCCGCGCGGAGGCGGTCGGGCAGGGCGGTGAGCGTCGCCAGGGAGAGCCGGGGCGACGTGCCCTGCGCCCCGGCCTCCCGCAGGTCCCAGCGTGAGCTGGTGCGGACGGCGTCGAGGCTGGCCTTGCCGCACAGACCGCAGGAGGAGGTGGTGTAGACGTTGCGTTCCAACGTGATGTCAGGGACGGGAACCCCGGGGGCGAGGGTGACGTCCACGACGTTGTAGGTGTTGGAGCCGTCCTCGGTGGCGCCGGCGCAGTAGACGATGTTGGCCAGCTCCCCGGCGCTGCCGAGGACCCCTTCGCTCACCAGGAAGCCGGCGGCGAGGGCGAAGTCGTCCCCGGGGGTGCGCATGGTGATGGCGAGCGGTTTCCCGCCGAGCCGGATCTCCAGCGGCTCCTCGCTCACGAGGGTGTCGGGACGGGAACTGACCGCTCCGTCACGTACCCGCGTGATCTTCCGTCGCTCGGTGACGCGACCCATGCCCGCCCCTTTCCTGCTCGCCCTGGCGGCGCCCGGCCCCTCGCGACCTGCGGCCGGGGACCCGGCGGCCGTGTGCGTGGGCGCCCGCGACGCCGTCTTCACAGTATGCCGATCCGGGCCCGCGGGCGGCCCCCGGGGGACGCCTTTCCGGCCGCCGCGGAGGCGGGATCGCACCCGGTGCCGACCGGTCCTTCCGGTCGGCGGTTCCCTCGCCGCACGGTGTGACGTGCAGCGACGCGGTCGGTAAACTGTAGACGGTCGACAGGATTCAGCACGGCCCGTTCCCGTGCCCCGCAGGGCCCGGACCAGTCTCGCTAGGGGGATCTCGATGCTGTCCACCGGACTGCCGCAGGGCACGGTTCCAAAGCTCGAACGACCGGGCCCGCTCCGGGAGCGGGTCTACGACGCGCTCCTCGAACTCATCACCACCCGCGCCCTGCGCCCGGGGCAGCACCTGGTGGAGAGCGAGCTCGCCGGGCACCTCGGGGTCTCCCGCCAGCCCGTCCGGGAGGCCCTGCAACGCCTCAACACCGAGGGCTGGGTGGACCTGCGGCCCGCCCAGGGCGCCTTCGTCCACGAGCCGACCGAGTCCGAGGCCGACCAACTGCTGACCGTCCGCACCCTGCTGGAGGCCGAGGCCGCCCGGCTGGCGGCCGCGGGCGCCTCCAGCGCCGGTATCGAGGCGCTGGAGGAGCTGTGCACCCAGGGCGAGGCGGCCGTCGGCAGGGACGACGTCGACGCCGCCGTCGCCACCAACGCCGCCTTCCACGCGAAGGTCATGGAGCTCGCCGGGAACGCGGTCCTCGCCGAGCTGGCGGCGCAGGTCGACCGGCGGGTGCGGTGGTACTACACCCCCGTCGCCCGCCAGCGCGGCAGGCGTTCCTGGGAGGAGCACCGGGAGCTGATCGCGGCCATCGACGCCCGTGACGAGCAGCGGGCCACCACGATCATGCGGGCACACACCGAACACACCCGGCGCACCTACCACGAGCGGGAACGCGAGACGGGCTGACGGGCCGGCGGGCCGAGGGGCCGCCGGCCCGCCTGGGCATCCAGCTCACACCCTGCGTGAGCGGGCCGCGGAGGTCGGCCCTGCCCCGACCCGGACCTGGTCCACCTGGAGACGGACGTCTACTCCGCCCACGTCGCCCGGCACCGCTTCTCCCGGCGCCCCGGCCCCGTTCGAGCCGCACGACCACGTGGTGGCGGCCCCGACCGGTACCCGCTCCGCCACGTCAAGGACGGCGAGCACGACACCTCACCGGACGGACACCACACGGTGGACGCCGGTGACGGTGACATCGACGACCGCACCTTCCCCGGCCGCGCGGACCGGCTGCCGGACCGCCGCTCCCACCACTGCGTCGTCGAACGGGACGACGCAGGCGAACCGGCGGCCGACCCGGCGGGATCACCCGTCACGGCGCAGCGGTCCGCCCGGTACCTGCCCCACCTCCGCGTGTGAGACCGGCCGGCACGGGCGGGTAGGGTGCCGTCGGCGGTGCGGACCACCGTCGACGGCGTCGACCACCACGAACGGACACGAGGCACATGAGCGAGGAGACCACGCGGCCGACGGACGCGGAGACCGCGGACGCGGCCTCCGTCGCCGACCAGGAGGCACGGGAGCGTCTGCTCCGCCTCCGCGGCAGCATCGACAACCTCGACGCGGCGCTGGTGCACCTCCTCGCCGAGCGCTTCAAGTGCACCCAGCAGGTCGGCGAGCTCAAGGCCACGCACAACCTGCCGCCGGCCGACCCCGGCCGGGAGGCGACCCAGATCGCCCGGCTCCGCCGGCTGGCGGAGGACGCCCGGCTCGACCCCGCGTTCGCGGAGAAGTTCCTCAACTTCATCATCGAAGAGGTGGTGCGCCACCACCGCGCCATCGCCGACCGCTCCGGCACCGGCGAGAGCTGACCCGAGGACGCACCCGCAAGCGGCCGTGCCGCCCGCCCCCGCCGTGGACCCGGGGCGGGCGGCACGGCCGCTCAGCGGGCCTCGCTGCGGGAGTCGCCGGTGGCGGGTAGCGCCGACGGCACACCGGCCGCACCCGCCCGCTGCCCCCCGTCGGCCGGCCGCGGCTGCCGCACCACCGACGCGATGAGCGCCGCGACGGCCAGCAGCGCCGCCACCGTCGTCACCGCGTGCCGCACCCCCAGCGAGTCACCGAGGAAGCCGATCAGCGGCGGCCCGCCCAGGAAGGCGCAGTAGCCGACCGAGGCCACCACGCTCACCCGCGCCGCCGCCCGCCGCGGATCGTCGGCCGCCGCACTCATCCCCACCGGGAAGCCCAGCGAGGTGCCCAGCCCCCACAGCAGGGCCCCTAGGTAGGCGACGGGCGTCCCGGGGCCGAAGGCGAACACCACCACGCCCACCGTCGCGATCACCGCCAGCCACCGGCAGACCACGGTCCGCCCGAACCGGTCGAGCAGCGAGGTGCCGAACCAGCGGCCCACCGTCATCGCGGCCAGGAAGAGGGCGAAGGCCAGCGTCCCCAGCGCCGCCGGGGCGTGGTACCCGTCGATGACGGCGACGGCGATCCAGTCGTTGCCGGTGCCCTCCGCAAAGGCGAAGGCGAGCACGAACAGGCCCGTCAGCAGGGTGCGCGCCTCCCCCCAGGCGGCGAGTGCCCCCCGCCGCGAGGGCTGCTCCGCCTCGCCCGCCTCGCCCGCCTCGCCGTGGTGGTCCTCGTCGTCGGGGAGCATCCCCCGGGTGGCCGCGGGTACGCCCACCGCCACGACCAGCGCCACCGCCACCAGGTGCACGGACACCGGCACGTGCAGGGCCACCAGGCCCGCACCGGCCAGCGCCCCCGCCACCGTGCCCACACTGAAACCCGCGTGGAAGCGCGACATCACCGACCTGCCGAGCAGCCGCTCCACCAGGGCACCCTGCACGTTCATCGCCACGTCCCAGGTGCCGTTGGCGAAGCCGAAGAGGAACAACCCCAGGACCACGGGCACGATCCCGAACAGGTAGCCGACGGCGACCAGCGCGAACGACAGGCTCAGCAGCCACGAGGCGCCCGCGACGACGCGGCGCGAGCCCAGCCGCCCCACGACGTGCCCGGAGATCGGCAGCGCCACCACGGAGCCGACCGCGGTGGCGAGCAGCACCAGGCCCAACGCCCGTGCGTCCAGGTGCAGGTGGTCGCGGACCTGGGGGATGCGGGCCGCCCAGCTCGCACACGCCAGCCCCGAGCCGGCGAAGACCGCGTAGGTCGCCAGCCGCGCCCTGGCCACCGCCGCGGCGGGGGCGCCCGCCGACGGGTGCGCCGCGGTCATCGGAGCGTTCCCGGCCGGGGAGCGGGACGCTGCGTCGCGCGCGTCGGGGCGGTGGGGCGCGGCCCGTGCGCCGGAGGGGGAGTGGCGAGTCCGATCACTGACATGGAGACCAACGTACGGCGGAGGTCGGCGCCTGTACACGGGTGGTGGGAAACCGGTTTCCCACCACCGGCGGCCGGACAGTGCCTCCGGTAGGCCGACCAGAGGTGAGGCGCCCTCGACTCCAGCCCCCGCGAGGGGGCTCAGAGGGCGGACACCCCGGGCGCCACGGGGGCCCGGCCCAGGGTGAGCAGGGCCTCGTACGAGGGCGAGCCGGGGTCCGCCGAGCAGGCGACGAGGCGTTGGCCCGGGGCGGTGGGCGCGGCCAGCACGGCGTAGTCGAGACTCATCCGGCCCACCAGGGGGTGGCGCAGCTCCTTGCGTCCCTCCACCTTCTGCCGCAGGTCCCGCGCCTCCCACAACTCGCCGAACCGCGCACTGTGCGCCCGCAGTCGCCGCAGGAGCGCGTCCAGCCGCACGTCGTGCGGGCGGTGCCCGGCGGCGGCACGCAGGTGCGCCACGGAGTCGGCGGCGATGTCCGGCCAGTCCACGAACAACTCCGCGGCGCCCGGATCGGTGAACACGAACAGCAGGTTGTTGGGACGGCACGACCCCGGCACCAGGTGCGGGAAGAGAGCCGCCGCGGTGCTGTTCCACGCGAGGACGTCGCTGTTCCGGTCGATCACGTACGCGGCGGTCGGCGGGGCGAGCATGTCGAGCATCCGGCGCACCGCACCGGCCGGCGGTTCCGCCCCCCGCTCCGGGAGCGCCTGGTGGGCCAGGGCGAACAGGTGCAAGCGCTCCTCGTCCGACAGGCGCAACTGCTGCTGGTCTGGCTCGGACGGCGGTCGCTGTTCCTGGTGAACCTCCTGATCGGGGCGGTCGCCCTGCCCGCCCTCCTCCGTGCCCGGGTCACGCACACCGGCCGGCCGCGCCGATGGGACCTGCCCGGTCAGCTGCTGATGGCCCTGGCCCTGGGCGGGTTGGTGTTCGCCCTGATCGAGGGGGCCACGCTCGGGTGGGGCTCGCCCGAGGTGGTGGGGGCGTTCGCGGTCGCGGCGGTGTCCGCCGTGGCCTTCGTCCGGTGGGAGCGGCGTGCCGCCGCACCCCTGCTGCCGATGGCCGTGTTCGCGCGCCCGGAGTTCTCCGCTGCCTCTCTCGCCGGGTTCGTCCAGGACTTCGCCTACTACGGCACCGTGTTCCTGCTGAGCCTGTTCCTGCAGAACGCACGGCACCACTCGGCGCTCCGGACCGGCCTGGTCTTCCTCCCCATGAGCCTCGTCGCCATGACGTCCAACCTCGTCGGCGGGCGCCTCACCGCCCGCTGGGGCCCGCGCGTTCCCATGACGGCCGGACAGGCCCTCTTCGCCCTGGGCCTGCTGGGGCTGGCATCGGCCGGCCCGGACGTGGGCGAGGGGGTCCTGTGGGTGGCGACGGTCGCGGTCGGTGTCGGAGCCGGCACGGTGGTCCCCGCCATGTCCGCCGCGGTGCTGCACTCCGTCGAGCCGGAGTACGCGGGAGTGGCCTCGGCTGCGCTCAACACCGCCCGCCAGGTGGGCGGAGCATCGCGCTGTTCGGCGCACTCGTGGCCGGCGGGTTCCTTTCCGGGCTGCACCTGTCGCTGCTGGTCGCCGCCGCGCTGTGCCTCAGCTCCGCCGTGGCGGCGCGCTGGGCACGGACCCGGACCTGGCCCCCGGGCAGCGGGCACCGCCCCAGCCGGGACGGGCGGTCTCCGGAGGGCCACCGGCCCCGGCGGCGAGAAGCCGGGGCCCGGCGCCGCCGCCCTCACCGAGGGCCCGGCGTCTCCCGCCGCGCAACGATCCGCAGCTCGTCCGTGGCCGCGACGTACACGATGCGCACGTCCTCCCCGGCTGCCTGCCGCCGCGCCTCCTCGGCCTGCAACTCGCCGTAGCGCCGCAGGTCCCCGGCGGGCACGGCCACCAGGAGGGCGTTCACCGGGCACCACCCACCGGCCGGCCGGGGGCGCCCCGGCCGGCGTCCTGCGGTCGCGGGCCCCACGGGGGACAGTCGCTCAACGCCTTCTCCTTCTCCTCGCGTCACCTGCGGGCCCGAGCCGTCGCCGGCCGGCCCGAACGGGACAACGAGCGAGCGGCTCCCACGTGACCGTCCGCCTGCGTGCACCCGGCCACCGCGGCCCGCCGGACCACTGCACTCCGGGAAGCGGAAACGGGTGTGACAACGCGTGGGTGGCTGGGTGACGCGTCCTGCAGACGTGCCCACCAGAGGCCCTGTTGTCCTACGCGTCCCTGGTTCGCGTCGCCGGAGTGGGCTTCTTCCCCCTCGGCTACGCGGCCCGTCTGCCCTACGCCGTGTCCGCCCTGGCGACCCTGGTACTGCTCCAGGACGCCACCGGCAGTTACGTCTTCGCCGGCCTCGCCGCGGCCGGGCAGGGGGTGGCCGCCGCGTCCGTCGTCCCCGGGTCAGGCCCCCGCCGCCGGGCGCGGCAGCCCTCCCGGTGGTCGCACCATGAACACGTCGACGGGGTCCTCGGCCTCCACGACGAAGCCGTGGCGTTCGTAGAGGCGACGGGCAGCGCTGCCCTGCAGGACGTTCAGCCCCACGGCAGTGCCCTGCGCGTCGGCCTGGGCCAGCACCCTGCGCAGGACGGCCGAACCGAGCCCCCGGCCCTGGTGGTGCGGCGCGAGGTAGAAGTGCTCCAGCCACTGCCTGTCCTGGACGGGCCGGACCGTCACACAGCCCGCGAGTTGCCCGTCAACGACGACCACCGAGGTGTACTGCTCGCAGAAGGCGTCCCGGAACCGCTGCCGCACCCGGTGCTCGTCGTAGCGCCCGAGACGCACCAGGTCCGCACGCATGACCGCGGCCCGCAGTTCCGCGATCACCTCGACGTCCGCCCTCGTCGCGAGTCGCGTACTCCAGCCCGCACCCCCGGCCGGCACGGCCACCGCCGCATCCGTCCGCTCCCCGTCCCCCACCGTCCCGACACTCATGGCAGGAGTGTCCCAGGGCCGCCACCCGCATGATCCTCCGGCTCCCGCCGGCCGCTGCGGGGCGACCGGTACCGGCACACGGCACCGGTCGCCCCCGCCCTGCGTCCCGCCGCCGGACGGCCCTGCCTCAGGCCGTCTGACGGCTCACCGGGCGGGCCCGGCCGGGCTCCCGGCGGGTACGCGGCCTGCCGGGCTGGTGGAGCAGCAGGGCCAGTACCGCCGCCACCAGGGAGATGCCGCCCGCCAGCAGGTAGGCGCCGTCGTATCCCCAGGCGTGCACCGCGAGCGACCCCAGGCCACCGCCGAACAGGCCGCTGACCAGCTTGCCGCTGTAGGCGATGCCGTAGTTGCTGGCGTTGTAGTTCTCGCCGAAGTAGTCCGGGGTCATCGCCGCGAACATCGGGTAGAACGCGCCGCCACCGAAACCGGAGACGAACGCGAAGACGAGGAACAGGCCCTCGTTGCGCACGTCCCCGGCCCACAGCACACCGAACTGGGAGAGCCCCAGGACGACGATGACGAACACCAGCGTCGCCTTGCGCCCCCACCGGTCCGAGAGCCAGCCCACCACACCCCGCCCGATGCCGTTGATCACCGACATCACGCCCATCGAGGAGGCCGCCACCAGCGGGCCGAACCCGACCTCCCTGGCGAACGGGACCTGGAAGGAGATGCCGAAGATGGACACCCCGGCCGTCATCACCACCAGCAGCCACATCAGCGGCAGCATGCCGGTGCGCAGCGCCTCCTTGGGCGTGAACTGCCGAGTGGCCGGTGGGTTCTTGGCGAGGCTGACGGCGTCCTTCGTCCCGCCGTCCCGGGTCAGCGGATCGACCTCGGCCGGCCACCAGTTCATCGGCGGGTCCCGGAAGAACCAGGCGCAGACCGCCACGACCAGCAGCACGTACAGGCCGATGGCGTCCAGCACGACCTGGTAGTCGCTGGTGTCGAAGGCGTAGTTGAAGAGGAAGATGAACGGCACCGACCCGTAGGCGAAGCCGCCGTTGACGAACCCCGTCTTGCCGCCGCGGCGTTCGGGGTACCACTTGCCGACCGTGTTGATGCACGTCGCGTAGACCAGCCCGCCGCCGAGCCCGCCCAGCACGCCGAACCCGACGATGGCGGCGAACACGTTCCCCAGGTGGGAGATGGCCAGGAAGCCCAGCAGGCACAGGCCCGAACCCAGGTACATCGCCCGCCGCGGACTGAGCAGTCCCTTCTCCCGCAGCCACCCGGCGGGGAAGCCCACCCCCGCCTGGAAGAACACCCACACGCTCAGGATCCAGAACGTGTCGCTCTCACTCCACCCGTGCGCCTTGGACAGGGTGTCCTCGGCGCTGCCGTAGGCGTACTCGAAGACGCTGATGGCCATCATCGCCACCCACGGCAGCCACACCATCAGCCGACGCGAGTGCCCGAGTACCTGCCGGTCGCTCTCACCGATCCGGTAGACGCGGCCCTTGCTGTCCGTGACCTCGCGGAAGACGGGTACCCCCACCGTCCGCGCACTGCTCCCACTCATGCCGAACCCCCTGCGTTGGTGCGTCGAAGAAACCTGGTCAGCGCCCCCTGTCCGGTTCTCTCGCGCGCGCGGGACCCGCCCGGCCTCAGCTCACGTCATCGCCGCACGCCCCCGTCCCGCCCCGGCAGCAGGCCCGCCGCGCGCGCCCACCGGTACTTCGCCCCGAGTACCGCCACCGGGAGTTCGGTGGTGTACGGGTAGGCCACCACGCCGTGCTCGAAGAGGTGGCGGCAGGCGTCCTCGACCTCGGTGTCCCCGGCGAGCGAGGCCACGACGGGCTTCTCCACGCCGCGTTCCCGGAACTCCGCCACCACCCGGGCCGTGAGTTCGGCGAAGACCATCGGCGGCGTGACGATGGTGTGCCAGTAGCCCAGCACCAGCGCGTGCACCCGCGGGTCCGCCAGGCCCAGCCGGATCGTCGCCTCATAGGTCGCGGGCGGCTCGCCCCCGGTGATGTCCACCGGGTTACCGGCCGCGCCGAACGGCGGGATGTGCGCCCGGAACGCCGCGTCGAGGTCGTCGGGGATCGTCATGAGCTGCAGCCCGTTGTCGACCACCGCGTCCGAGAGCAGTACCCCGGAGCCGCCGGCACCGGTGATGATGACGACGTTGTCGCCGCGCGGCGCCGGCAGCACCGGCAGCGCCCGGGCGTACTCCAGCATCTCCCGCAGCCCCGGCGCCCGGATGACGCCGGCCTGCCGCAGGATGTCGTCGTAGACCGCGTCGTCCCCGGCGAGTGCGCCGGTGTGCGACCCGGCGGCCCGCGCCCCCGCACCGGTCCGGCCGGCCTTGAGCACCACGATCGGCTTCCGCGGCACGGTCGCCCGCGCCGCCTCGACGAACGCCCGGCCGTCCTTGAGGTCCTCCAGGTGCATCGCCACGCAGGCCGTGTTCGGGTCCTCGCCGAACCAGGTGAGCAGGTCGTCCTCGTCGACGTCGGACTTGTTGCCGAGGCCGACGATGGCCGAGACGCCGGTCCTGGTCGAGCGGGCGAAGCCGAGGATGGCCATGCCGATGCCGCCGGACTGCGAGGTGAGCGCCACCGGCCCCTTGACGTCGTAGGGGGTGCAGAAGGTGGCGCACAGGTCCTGCCACGTCGAGTAGTAGCCGTAGATGTTGGGGCCCAGCACCCGCACCCCGTACCGCTCGGCGATCTCCACGACCTGCTCCTGCAGGGCCTCCTCACCGGTCTCGGCGAACCCCGAGGGGATGAGGACGGCGTTGGGGATGCCGCGCCGCCCCACCTCCTCCAGCGCGCCCGGCACGAAGCGCGCCGGGACGGCGAAGACGGCCACGTCCACGTCGCCGGGCACGTCGGTGACGCTGCGGTAGGCCTTGCGGCCGAGGATGTCGTCGGCCTTCGGGTTGACGGGGTGGATCTCGCCGGGGAAGCCACCGTCGACGAGGTTGCGCATCACCGAGTTGCCGATCTTGCCCCTCGCGTCGGACGCCCCGATGACCGCCACCGACCTCGGGCGCATCAGCCGCCGCATGGCGGTGAGGATCTCCTCCCGGCTGTAGCGCCGGCGGGGGACGGCGTCCGTGGTGCTCAGCAGGACGCGGACGTCGGCCGCCATCGCCCCGTCGGCGGCGGCGAAGACCGGGTTGAGGTCGACCTCGGCGATCTCGGGGAAGTCGGCGGCCAGTTGCGAGACGGCGACGACCAGGTCGACCAGCGCCGCCCGGTCCACCGCCGGCGCCCCGCGCACCCCCTTGAGCACCTCGGCCGCCCGGATGCCGTCCAGCATCGACGCGGCCTCCTGCGCGGAGACCGGTGCCAGCCGGAAGGTGACGTCCCGCAGGACCTCCACCAGCACCCCGCCGAGCCCGAAGGCCACCACCTTGCCGAAGGTCGGGTCGGTGACGGCGCCGACGATGACCTCCTGGCCCGCCGGCACCATCTGCTGCACCTGGATGCCGAGGATGCGGGCGTGAGGCGCGTAGGCCCGGACGTTCTGGACGATCGAGGTGAACGCCCCGCGGACCTCCGCCGCCGAGCGCAGGCCCACCCGCACCCCGCCGGCCTCCGTCTTGTGCAGCACGTCCGGCGAGACGATCTTCAGGGCGACCGGGTAGCCGATGCGGGCGGCCAGCGCCACCGCCTCGTCCGAGCACTCGGCCAGGCCCTCGGCCGGTGTCGGGATGCCGTACGCCTCCGCGACACGCCGGCCTTCCGGAGCCGTGAGCGAGGTGCGGCCCGCCTCGCGGGCCTGCCGCAGGAGGTCGCCGACGAGCGCCCGCCGCGGTTCCTGGCCGGCTGCCCGGTCCCAGGTCGTGGTATCCGTCATGCTCAGATCACCCCGTTCGCTTTCAGGACCCGCAGTTCCGCGTCCGGCAAACCCAGTTCGCGCCCGTAGACGTCCTCGTTGTGCTCGCCCAGCAGGGGGGAGCGCTCCACCTGCACGGGGGAGTCGGAGAGTTTCAGCGGTGAGCCCACGGTGGTGAAGGTGCCGCGTTCGGGATGGGGCACCTTCACGATCATGTCGTTGGCCGCCAGCGAGGCGTCCTCGATGATCTCCTGCGTCGACAGGATCGGTCCGCAGGGCACGTTGTGGGCGGTGAGTGCCTCCAGCACCTCCCACTTGGGCAGGGTGCTGCTCCACTCCTCGATGAGCTGGAACATCTTGCCGAGCTTGGGCAGCCGGGCCTGCGGGGTCGCCCACTCCGGGTCCTCGGCCAGCTCCGGCCGGCCGATGAGACGGGTGATCGGCCCCCAGCCCACCGGCTGGACGATCACGTACACGTAGTCGTTGGGACCGCCCGGCGCACACCGCACGGCCCAGCCCGGCTGGCCGCCGCCGCTGGCGTTGCCGCTGCGCGGCACCTCGGCGCCGAAGTCCTCGTTCGGGTACTCCGCCAGCGGCCCGTGCGCCAGGCGCTGCTGGTCGCGGAGCTTGACCCGGCACAGGTTGAGCACGGCGTGCTGCATCGCCACGTTGACGCGCTGGCCGCGGCCGGTGACGGTGCGCTGGTAGAGCGCGGCCAGGATGCCGGCCACGCAGTGCACCCCGGTGCCCGAGTCGCCGATCTGGGCGCCGGTCGCCAGCGGCGGGCCGTCCTCGAAACCGGTCGTCGACATCGATCCGCCCATGGCCTGCGCCACGACCTCGTAGGCCTTGAACCGCGTGTAGGGGCCGTCGCCGAAGCCCTTGATCGAGGCGTAGACCAGCCGGGGGTTGATCTCCCGGATCCGTTCCCAGGTGAACCCCATGCGGTCCACCGCGCCCGGGCCGAAGTTCTCCACGAGCACGTCGCTGCGGGCGATGAGTTCGGTGAGGATCTCCTTGCCGCGGTCGGACTTGACGTTGAGGGTGATGCTCCGCTTGTTGCAGTTGAGCATCGTGAAGTAGAGCGAGTCGACGTCGGGCAGGTCGCGCAGCTGCTGCCGGGTGATGTCGCCGGTCAGCGCCTCCAGCTTGACGACGTCGGCGCCGAGCCAGGCCAGCAGCTGGGTGGCCGAGGGTCCGGACTGCACGTGGGTCATGTCGAGGACACGTACGCCCTCAAGAGCCTTGCTCATCTCGCGGCTCCCTCACTTGTACATGGTCTGGTTCATGGTTCCGGGGGCGTAGGCGTCCGGGTCCACCCAGACGTTGACCAGGGACGGCTTGCCCGACTCCCGGGCGCGGCGCAGCGCGGGACCGATGTCCGCGGGGTCGCGGACCTCCTCGCCGTGTCCGCCGAGCATCCGCGCGAACTGGTCGTAGGGGACGTCGCCGAGGGTGTTGCCGACGCGTTCGCGGGCGTCGCCGTACTTGGCCCGCTGGCCGTAGCGGATCTGGTTCATCGAGGAGTTGTTGCCGACGATGCCGACGAAGGGCAGGTCGAAGCGGACCAGCGTCTCGAAGTCCCAGCCGGTCAGGGAGAACGCCCCGTCACCGAAGAGCGCCACCACGTCCGCCTCGGGACGCGCTTGCTTGGCCGCCATCACGAAGGGCACCCCGACGCCCAGCGTCCCCAGCGGTCCGGGGTCCATCCAGTGTCCGGGGGTCCTGGGCTGCACCACCTGGCCGGAGAAGGTGACGATGTCGCCGCCGTCGCCGATGTAGACCGACGTCTCGGTCAGGAACTCGTTGATCTCGCTGACCAGGCGGTAGGGGTGGATGGGGGAGGCGTCGGAGTGCAGCAGCGGCAGGCGCTTGCGCAGTGCCGCCTCCTCCACGGCCCGCAGCTCCTCCAGCCACTCCTTGCGGTGCACGGCCGCCCCGTTCAGGCGTCCGGAGGCGGCCTGCGCCGCGGCGGCCAGCACCAGGCCGGCGTCCCCGACGATGCCGAGGTCCACGTCGCGGTTCTTGCCGACGGTGCGGTAGTCGAGGTCGATCTGGACGACGGTGGCCTCGGGGGACAGGCGCCTGCCGTAACCCATGCGGAAGTCGAAGGGGGTGCCGACGATCACGATGAGGTCGGCGGCGGAGAAGGCGTGGCGCCGGGAGAGCTGGAAGTGGTGGGGGTCGCCGGGCGGCAGCGTGCCGCGGCCCGCCCCGTTCATGTAGGCGGGGACGTTCAGGCTGCGGACGAACTCGGTGGCGGCGTCCGCGGCCCGGCAGGTCCACACCTGACTGCCGAGGAGCACGGCCGGCTTGCGGGCGTGCACCAGCAGGTCGGCGAGTTCCTCGACGGCCGCCGGGTCGCCGGCGTTGCGGGTGGAGGCCCGGTAGTGACCGGCCGCCGGGACGCGTGCCCGCTCGCGCGCCACCTTCGCGTCGAGGACGTCCCGCGGTATCTCCAGGAAGGACGGCCCGGGGGCGCCGTGGTAGCACTCCCGGAAGGCCATGGAGACCATGTCGGCGGCGCGGGCGGTGTCCGGCACGGTGGCCGAGAACTTGGTGATCGGCGCCATCATGTCGACGTGCGGGAGGTCCTGCAGCGAACCCATCTTGTGCTGCGTGTGGGCGCCCTGGCCGCCGATCAGCAGCATCGGCGACTCGGCGCGGTAGGCGTTGGCGACACCGGTCACCGCGTCGGTGGTGCCCGGGCCCGCGGTCACCACGGCGCACCCCGGCTTCCCGGTGATCCGCGCGTAGCCGTCGGCAGCGTGCGCGGCGACCTGCTCGTGCCGCACGTCCACCACGTCGATGCCCTCGTCGACGCAGCCGTCGTAGATGTCGATGATGTGGCCGCCGCAGAGGGTGTAGATGCGGTCCACACCCTCAGCCTTGAGTGCCTTGGCCACCAAGTGCCCACCGGAGATGAGGTCCTGGTTGTCCTCGGGCATGGGGTATCGCGTCCCTTCGGTTGGCTGCGAAAGACGGCTGCAGGTCGTCGCTGACCTGGCGGAACAGCACGGGTCGGGGAATGGGGTGGGGAGGGTGGAGCTCAGTCGATAAATTGCATACAGTCGACGAATACTGTATGGACTTTGTTATCCCACCGGGCCCGGGCGTTGTCCAGGGGGCGTGCACGGTCGGGCCCGCCCGGTGGCTGAGCCCGTCGGTGGCCCAACCCGTCAGGTGGCCGGGTGCGCTGGACGGCCGAGTCGGATCCGGTGGCCGGGCCCCCAGGGCTCGGCGGGGTGCCGGTGCGGCGGGGCGTGGGGGCCGTGTGGGGGACCTGGGCCGGGGCGTGAGGGCGCCTCTCGCGGGCTCTGGCCGACCTGTGGTGTTCGCCTGACGACCGAGCGTGATCTTTTCGCCCTTGCGCGTCCCACCAGCGCTTACGTGGGTGAAAGGCACTCCGAAAGCTTGGTAGAGTTATCCATGTCGCCGCGGGGAACACCCCGCGAACACGACACCTTGTCCGGGTGGCGGAATGGCAGACGCGCTAGCTTGAGGTGCTAGTGCCCTTTATCGGGCGTGGGGGTTCAAGTCCCCCCTCGGACACATCAGGGGACGTTCACGAGATCGTCCCGAAGCGTTCACGAATTACCGGTCGAGTCATGTGACTCACCGGTATTTCGTCGTTTCTGGGGCCTTCAGGCCTCGTGCTCGGCTCGGTGAGGGGGTGAGGCGGTGGCGGTCCAGGTACTGCGCCTCTCACCTGCGGAAACAGGACATGCCTGCGCGACGGCTGGTGGCCGTGGCGCAGGCATGTGGGGTTTTCAGGGGGCGGAGCGCGGCGGAGGTGTGTCACTCGCGTGGCGGGGGCTCGACCTGCTCGGTCGGAAGCGGTCGCGCCTGGGGCGAGTCGGAGGGCTCACCCGGTTGGGTTGCGGCGCTCTGCGTGCCGGCTTTGCGGGGCTGGATGCCCTGGTCGCGGAGGAACCGTCGGATGGCTCTGAGGTTCGCCACGAAGATGATGACGGCGTTGAGCAGGGTCTGCGCGACGCGTCCGTGCGGCAGGCGGAGCTGGGGATTGTCGATGCTGTCGAGGGCGGACTTCTTGAGGTTGCCGTTGCCGCCCTCGTTCTGACTGCGCAGTCCGGACCAGGCTTCCTGCCACAGAGGGGTGAACAGGGGGTATTTCTGCCGCCACTTGGCCAACACGGTGCCCGGGACGGTGATGCTCTTCCCTCTGCAGATGTCGGGGTAGACGGGGGTGTCCCGCTTGGGCCTGGGGATGGTGGGCAGGGCTGCTGGGGTACGGACAGAGGGGGCGTCGAGGTCGACGACGGTGGACGGGCGTGGCTGGGGCCGGCGGTAGCAGGTGACCGTGGCGTGCGGCCCGAGGGCGGGGCACTGTCTACGCTGGTCCCCTGCGGGCCCGTACTCCTTGATCTTGGTCTGGTAGTCCTTGCGGGACTGGATCAGGTTGAGTGCGTGGGCGCGGTCCTCGTCCGTGCGGCTGTCGATGTATGTGGCGCCCGCAGTGATGAGCGGCGCGGGCATCAGCGGGCAGTAGAACTCGCCGCCGACCAGCTGCATGCCGCGGAACTCTCCCTGCCGGTCGACCTTGTCGTCGTTGTAGTGCTTCACCGCGTTGAGGCCGAGTTTGAGCAGCTGCAGATGCAGGTTGTGAGGCTTGGCCTGGGTGATGCCCCTGTCGGCGCAGAACAGGTCTTTGACCAGGCCTCGTTCGAAGGCCGGCTGGATGGCGCGCAGGGCGGCCGGGCCGGGTTCGGTGCCCGGGGTGTGAAGGATCATGCCGAGGCAGACCGCCGGGTAGGCGCCGGCGAGGTCGCCATGGCCATGGCCCGGGAACGCGGCCATCATGGCGTAGCGGAACTCTCTCTTCTCCGGCGCCTTGGCCTTCTTCTCCTGTCCCGACTTGGTCTTGCGAGGCACTGGCTTGTTTGTCGTGCCGCGCCGGGTGCCAGTGTTCGTGGAGGCCGCAGCTTTGCCGCTGGGCCCCGACTTCTTCTGCGTTCCTCCCTTCACGTACATCCCGGCGGTGATCTCAAGCGAGGCCCGGTCCTGGTGGTAGTCCGGCTCTTTGCCCCAGACCGGAACCGGTGTGTCATCGACCGCGATGTGGCCAGGCCATCGAGCGAAGTCGCCGCGCCGGTAGGAAGCCATCACCGGAGCGAGAACCAGATCCTGGGCGATGGCCTCCAGATTGCGCACGGTGTCCTGATTGGCGCGGGCATTCCACTTCCGTCGGATCTTCTTGGCCTCGCTGAGCGACAGCCGCTTGCGGCGGTCGTGTGGTGCCGGGTCGAGGCGCCGGGTCATCGAGGTCCAGGACCGGTAGACACGCTTCGACGTCGCGTACTGGTGGTGCGCGACGCGGTCGATCTCTTCTCGGGTTGCACCCTCGGGGATGTGCAGGTCGACGTTGGGGACGTCAAGGAGGGCCTTGGACCCTGGAGACAGGGCGAAGAAGAGTGTCTCCCATGCGTCGTTGATGTTGGCGCTCTTGCCCATGTACTGCGACAGGATCAGGCCGATCAGCACTGTGCGGAACGGGAAGCCCTTCGGGCCTGGCCGGTGCTCGTTGGAGGGAAGGCGTTCCAGTACTCCGCTGTGGCGCACGAGGTCGAAGACCTGCCTCACAACGCGGTCGCTGAGGGTACGGCCGGGGGCCTGCGGTGCAGGGCGTAAGGCGAGGCCGGTACGCCGGCAGGGTTTGTCCTCCGGGTTCTTCCTGCTCATGCCGCCGCCCCCCGCAACAGATCGGATGCCTCCGCTTCGGGCACGTCGTGGAGGAAGACGAGGTATCGCGAGAGGCTGTGCAGGGTCCCGAGTCCCGACGCTTTGAGGATCACCTTCAGCGGAATACCTGCATTCAGCAGTTCGACGAGCCAGGTCGTACGCAGCCGCTGGGTCTGCAGCACTGCACCGTCACAACGGCCGATGATCCGCGGGTACCTGGCCAGCCAGTCCGATGCGATGTGCTTGCTGGTGCGGTCCTGCCAGTCCGGCCGGAAGGCGTACGCGTCTGCCGGGATGTGGGCGGCTTCCGCCAGCAGCAGTTCCTCGTAGGCGTACCGGCATACGACAGTGCGCGGACGGCGCCCGTGCACCTTGACCAGTGCCCGGCCGGTGGGGCCCGCGAGGATGTCCCGCCCCTGAACGTACACAAGATCCTCAACGGCGAGCCCGCAGCCGACGCCGAGACAGAACAGAAGAGAGGCGTTGCGCCGCTGGGCGGGGGTGGGCAGGCTCTGCGCCCAGATCAGCCAGTAGGCGATTTCCGCCGGCGGGTAGGGGGCCACTGGGGCGACGGTGGCCTTGAGCCGGATGGGTGGATGCTGTCCGAGCTGGTCCAGCAGGAGCGCTTCGGAGGCCCGGCGCAGCTGGCTGCTGCAGGTTCGGCGGCTGTTGGCGGCCATGTCGCGGCAGCCGACGAGGATGAATCGTTCGACGGTGCTCTGGTCAAGGATCACCGAGGGTTCGAGCGGGAGGCCCTGGGCCTCGACCCAGGCGACCAGCCGTGCGAGCGGCGTCATGACCACGTCTGGGCCGTAGGGTCCCGCTGCGGCGGCCATGAATCCCAGCGAGCGGACGACCGGAGCGATACGGCGCCACTGGGCGGGCGGCACCGTCTCCGCCTTCGGTGCGTAGGCCAGCAGGCGATTCGACACAGCGACCTCCAGGCGCAAGGTCCATGACAGGTGGCCGGTTAACCGGCCGCTGGTGTCAGTGTCGATCACGATCCGAAGGAACGCATCTTTATGACCGGAGGCCGAGCGCGCACGGCGCCGCCATGGAGCTACGCCGTCGATCCGAAGGAGTGGCCGGATGCCCGGATCGCCGGGGAGCCCGCCGCGGCGGTGGTCCAGACGATTGCCCGCCGCCTCGCCGCCGCCCTGCGTGAGAGGCCGGAGCTCTCGCTGCGTGCACTGGCCGCACAGAGCAACGTCGGCCGACAGACCATCGGCGATCTGCTGGCGGGCGCCACCTGGCCGGATGTGCTGACGGTCTGCCGACTGGAGCGCGCCCTGGGCCTGGCGCTCTGGCCCGGATCGAATGCGACCCAATGTGCTCATGACTGATCCCCAATTACCTATTTGAGGTCAGTCGTGCACGCTCAAGTACGGAATGGCGCAGACGCCCTATAGCGCCACCCGTGGGAGCGCTAGAGTGAACGTGCGCGACGGACCGGAACCCTGCTAGGAGAAGCGTCCGTTCGCGTGTTTGGCGGCCTCCCTCGACCGCTAATCGAGGGAGGCCTGCTTGTTGGGTTAGGGTCGTTCTCGGGTGGATCAAGCAGCTCGGGATGACAGCACGGCCCGGAACATTCCCGGTGCTACGTTTTCCACCTCGCCAAGTTGCTTCATGCGGTTGAGGGTTTTCCCTACGGATGAGCGGACCGTCGCGTCAGCTCCCGGGCGTACCGCCGCCGCGATATCGGTGATGGACATTGCCTCTTGAGCGGCGCACAGGAGTGTGAGGATCGCATCGCGCATGCTTCCGTTACGCGGTGGCCCCAGGGCCCGAGTGCCAATATCCCGGCGCGCATCTTCGGACGAAGGATCCCCGTCGGTGACAGAAACTTCAGACGGACCCTCCCGGGAAGGCTGGGCGGTTTCCGCGTCCTCGCCAGTGTCCGGCGGCTCTTCGCGGGCATCGGTGGATTCGACGCCCTGGCACATCATCGCGTACACAGCTTCCAATGTCGCCAACTCGCCGCGCAGTGAAGTGATCAACTCCTTCACGGCATGCCGGGCCTGACCGATGTAGACACCCTTGTCTGACGCAGGTGCGCTGGTCCGGTATCCCGCCATAGCGAACTCCTAAGGAAGGTTGCTGCCAGTGTAGGGACGGCACACTGTGGCACGCACGCAGTTCCTGTGAGGCGCTATCAAACGGTCAGCAGTGCGCTCAAGCACGGCAAGTCCGGTCGGGGTTAGCGCAGGACTCGACCCGTCTTGGCGTAGAGTTGGCTCGCCGAGTTCGTGCGGTGCCGAACCGGACCTGTGAGACGTGCAACCACAGAATTCTGACGTGTGGATTCTGTCGAAGCTCCCGGTCTCCGGGAACGTTTGAGCGTTACGGTTCCTTCATGGTGGATGGCAAGCATCTGTCGGCGACAGAGGCCTTGGCGTCGGTGACGAAGGCCCTGGACGTTCTAGTCCTGGCGTATGACCGGGGGGAAATCGGTGTTACCGAAACCGCCCGGGAGCTCGGTATCTCACGTTCCACTGCACACCGCATCCTGGTCACCCTGCAGCGCACGGGTTTCCTCCGCCACGATCCTGGCCAGCACGGATACGCAGCGGGGCCGCAGCTCGTACGCATGGGACTGGCCGCGATCGCCCAGCTGGACGTCCGACGACAGGCGCGCAGACCGCTGGAGGAGCTCTCCGAGAAGCTGCAGGAGACGGTGTGCCTGTACTCCCTGGATGCGGCCGTTGTCCGACTACTCGACGGAGTCGAGTGCCGGCACGTCCTGCGCGTCAGTGTTCCGCTCGGGCAGGAGCTCCCCGCCCACGTCACAGCGGCAGGCAAGGCCCTGCTCGCACTGCGCGACCCGGCAGATGTACGCGCGACACTCCCGGCCGCGCTCCCTGCCACGGCGGCAGGAAGCATCACTGAGTGGCCGCTGCTTGAGGTCGAGTTGGAGGAAGTCAGAGTCCGGGGATGGGCGGCAGACCTCGAGGAAAGTGCACACGACCTGCACGGCGTAGGCGTGGCCATCCGTAACCGCATCGGGGAACCGCTCGCCGCGATCTCCGTGTACGCGCCCGCCGTACGTCTGCGTGAACAGGACATGCCAGCGGTTGCCACGGCCCTGCAGGAAACCGCCACCACGATCGCCAGGGCAGAGTGAGAGCGGGTGCCGAGGTGCAGGGGCTCAAGGCCCCAACGTGATCCGCCCGTCCGGGATCCACCCCTCCAGGTATCCCGTCAACAGCACATCCACATCTGGCAGATCGCACCGTGTGCACAACTCCTGCCACTGCTCAGGCTCCGCCCAGCGTGTCGCTCCCCTCCAGGGCAGATGCTCCGGCGGAGCACCAGCCGCAGCGAGACGAAAGATGAACACGTGCGCCTCTCGACGGCTCCGACCTACGGGCACAGGCACCTGAGCCCAGCGGCATCCTTCAACGGCGCCTCCGCGCACCGGCATCGCGCCCACCACATCGCGGAGTACGCGCATTGCCGCCTCACGGTAGGTTTCTGTGGCGCGGACGGATCCTGAAGGGAGTACCCATCGGGGAAGAGCCCCAGACGGGTCGTCTGCCACCAGGGCAAGCCGCCCGTCCGAGTTCAGCAACGCGACGAACACCACCCGCCGCATCCTGGGAGGCGGCACGGCAGGGCGCCCCGAACTCTCGGCAGCGTCCAGGAAAACAGGCACGGTCTGATCCTGACATGCGGCCGGTTAACCGGCCAGTTTTACCCCGTGCCGACGAGGGTCTTATCGCGGAGAGGAGCTGGCGAACTTGGTCGGCTTGTGGGCTCCGGTATGCCGAATCTGGATTGAGTAGGCGCCGAGCAGGAGCGGCCGGAAAGTCTTGAGTTCCGCAAGGGCTTTCGATGGCCCGAAGGCTGGAGGGTTCTCGCTCCCGGACAGCGGCCAGCTGAACGCGTACGCAGCGGGCAACCTCCACGGCCTGGACCATCCCGTCCTGGTACTGCTCAGCGGGGTCGCTCCCGGCTGGCCGGACGGCTCATGGACGACCCCGAACGGTCTGACCTGGCGTTACCGCAGCTACGAGGACCTCTGTGCCGCGCTACGGTCCTGTCTGCCCGATCTCCGGCGGGCGGACGGGTTCGGCGCCGATGTGTTCGAGCACTGGCTCGACCTGATCGACAAGCTCGTGTGACTGGCCGCCGAGGTCGGCACCCCCGCGGGGGACGAACCGTTGCTGGCGCCAGAGGAAGCAGTCGTAATCCTCAAGAACGCTCGACTGGACGCGACCGTGCAGAAGATACCTTGCCTGCACGTCTCGAGCCTCGTCCGGCCAGAGCTGGCGCAGGAGATCGAGCAGGTCGGCGTCATCGTGCGGATAGCAATGAGCCGAGGCCAGGGCATCGTGGAGATGTTCACCGCGGAGACGACCCTCTGTTCGGTTGGCAGATCCAGGAAGGCCAGTTCTGGCTGGTCCACCTGACCGGCCCGGCCCGACACGGCGGGCGGTCCGCGAACAGGAGGCCCGCGCCTACGACGACTACTTTTGCTTTGACCGGGCGCGTACCCTGCTGGGCAACATCGGTCCCGAGCGACCCACAACCGCCCCGCATGCTCCGTTGGCCTTCAACGGGTTCGCGCCCGACTTCGTCTACCGGAGCATCCCCACGCCGGACCTGACGATCGAGCAGGTGGTCCAGCTCGGTGTGATCTTGGTGCGCAGGACGTTGACGTGGCACGCAGACGCACGGGGCAAGGGATACGTGTGTCGCTGAGCGCTGAATGAGAGGGATGACAAAACTTCCGGTCCCTGTCGACCCTCATGCCGGACGTGGCGGGTGCTCACGCTGTCGTCGATACAACAGTAGATGGTGAAGCCCTCATCCAGGCGTGGGTGTCCCCGGCTCCCGTGGAATCGCTGCCAGAGGGAAGGAAGTTGCGTCGGATTAGTGCCGCAGAGATCTATTTCTCCGACATCATCGGGGCATGCAGAAGCTCGAGGCGCACGAGATGCCCTTGCACAAGGTGTTCAGCAGTGACTACGACTTCCAGATACCTGACTACCAGCGCCCCTATGCCTGGCAGGAGGAGCAGGCGGCTCAACTGCTGATGGATCTGCAGGAAGCCCTGGACCGTGGGACGGATGAGCCGTACTTCCTCGGATCCGTTGTGCTCGTCAAGAACAGCGCGGTCCCGAAGGCGGACGTCATCGACGGCCAGCAGCGCCTCACGACATTGACCATCCTCCTGTCGGTCCTACGCGACCTCACCGAGGATCCGGAGCTGCGCGGCGACCTCGACCGGCTGGTCATGGAGCCGGGTGCCAAGATCCGTGGGCTCGCCCCGAGGTCGCGGCTCACTCTGCGGAGCCGTGACGCGGACTTCTTCGAGAAGTACGTGCAGACGAAGGGCGCGGTGGGCACTCTGCTGACGCTCAAGGAGGAGGCCCTGCGGACCGACGCGCAGAAGGCCGTGCTCCGCAACGCGACAGTCCTCCACCGCAGCCTCACCGCGTTGACCGAGGAACGCCGGCTGGAACTGGCTCAGATGCTCGCCGAGCGGACGTTCCTCGTCGTCGTCAGCACTCCTGACCTCGACAGCGCACACCGGATCTTCAGCGTCATGAACTCCCGCGGCCTGGACTTGTCTCCCACCGACATCTTCAAGTCGCAAATAATCGGGGATCTCGGGGCGGAGGCGTCTGAGGCGTGCGCCACCACCTGGGAGGACGCCGAGGAGATGCTGGGGCGCGACGACTTCGCGGAACTCTTCCTCCACCTGCGGATGATCTTTGCCAGGAAGCGGGCGGAACAGGAGCTGCTCAAGGAGTTCCCTGAGCAGGTACTCAGCCGCTACCTCCCCGGCAGGGGCGAGGTCTTCGTCCATGACGTCGTCCGGCCGTATGCCGAGGCTTATGCCCAGATCCGTGAAGCACGTTATGAGTCCGCTTCGGGTGCGGAGGCGGTCAACGCCTGGTTCAGGAGGCTCCAGCAGGTCGACAACTACGACTGGCGGCCCGCCGCTCTCTGGGCGCTGCGTCACCACGAGGACGACCCGGCATGGCTCGACACGTTCATGCGGGCCTTGGAGCGGCTGTCGGCCAGCATGTTCGTCCGCCGTGTCTACACGACTCCCCGCGTCACGCGGTACGCCGAGTTGCTTCGGCAGCTCGACGAAGGACAGGGCCTTGCCTCCCCGGCCCTCGAACTGAGGGACGACGAGAAGGTCGAGACCCGGGCCAGGCTCGACGGCGATCTCTATCTGGTCGGCAAGATCCGCAAGTATGTGCTGCTCCGGCTCGACGAGCTGCTGGCCCGCGGGCAGGGGGTGACGTACGACCACCCGCTCATCACCGTGGAGCACGTGCTGCCGCAGAACCCGAAGGCCGATTCGCAGTGGGTCGGGCTGTTCGACGAGGAGCAGCGTGCCCAGTGGACGCACCGTCTGGGAAACCTGGTGCTGCTGAACCGCGCCAAGAACTCGGCGGCCCAGAACTACGACTTCGCCGCCAAGAAGGCCAAGTACTTCACCGGCCGCGGGGGAGTGGTCCCCTTCGCGCTGACCAGCCAGGTGCTCCAGCACGTCGAGTGGACCCCCGACGTGCTGAAGGCCAGGCAGGAGGAGCTGCTGCGGATGCTCTTCGAGGAGTGGCGTTTGTGAGCGCGGGGGCCGGGGCGTCATACCCCGGCCGAGTCCAATGATCTCCATGAAGTTCCAAAGAATTCCATTGTTGGGTCTGTGTGGGCTATGGTCGTCCACAACTCAGGTCTCACGGCCCCGCGTTACCACGCTGCTCCCGTGTATCCCCTGTCGTTCAGTTGCCGTCGGCCTGTTCGGCCGTACGCTCCGCAGTCGTCGCCTCCACGGGAGTCCCGTCATGCCCGTACCCACCGATCCCGCCCCGGACCCGTCTCCAGCAGGGCCGCCCGCCCAGGATCCGACCGCCGGCACCCTTGCCAGTCTCATCGCCGGGCGGCTCGCCGGCTCGGACCTCGACGAGGACACCCGAGCCCTCCTGCTCACCGCCTTCCAGGACGACGGCGGGGCGCGCGGCCGGATGCCGGGCGCCTACCTGCAGTCCGTCACGGTCAGCGGCTTCCGCGGCATCGGCCGTACCGCACGTCTCCCCCTCACCCCCGGCCCGGGACTCACCCTGGTCACCGGCCGCAACGGCTCCGGCAAGTCGAGCTTCGCGGAGGCCGTCGAGATCGCGCTGACCGGCGACAACGCCCGCTGGCGCGGCCGCAGCGACATCTGGCGCAAGAGCTGGCGCAACCTCCACCACGGCCAGGAACCCCAGGTCGCCGTGGGGTTGCGCCTCGACGGCGATCCGGAGCCGGCCACCGTGCTGCGCACCTGGCACGGGGACGACGTCGCCGACTCCACCGCCGAACTCGACCGGCCCGGCCACGACCCCGTCCCCATCCCGGGCCTCGGCTGGCAAGAGGACCTGGCGACCTACCGGCCCTTCCTGTCGTACTCCGAGCTCGGCCAGGTGATCGGCGGCAGGCCCAGCGAGATGTACGACGCCGTCGCCTCCATCCTCGGTCTGGAGCAACTCGCCGCCGCCGACAAGTGGTTGCGCGACCTGACCCGCGAGTACGACGCGCCCGCCAAGGAGGCGAAGGCCGAACTCCCCGCCCTGCTCACCCTCCTGGACGGGACCGACGACCTCCGCGCCCGGAGCGCCCACACCGCACTGAGCGGGCGGCGCCCGGACCTCACGCGGGCGGCCGAACTGGCCGCCGGGACCGGCCCGGTGGACGAGGCCCTCCTGTTCGACCTGCGCCGCCGCTCCACCCTGACCGGACCCGACACCGAGGCGGTCGCCACGGCGGTGACCCGGCTGCGTGAAGCCATCGCCTCCGCCGAGGACCTTCGGGGCACGTCCGCCGAGGACGCGCTGCGCCGCGCCGAACTCCTCGCCCGCGCGCTCGCCCACCACCGCGCCCACCCCGCCCTTGACACCTGCCCGGTGTGCGGCTGCACGGCCCGCCTCGACGAGGAATGGGCACGGGACGCCGCCGAGCAGGAACGCCGGCTGCGCGCCGAGGCCGAGCAGGTGCTCACCGTCCGCAGGGAACTCGACGCGGCCGCGCAGGTCGTCCGCGACCTGGCCGTCCCGCCCCCCGACTGGCTGCCGTCCGAGATCGCCGCCGCCTGGGACGACTGGATGCGATGCCGCACCGTCTCCGACCCGGCCGCGCTGGCGACCGCCGCCGAGAACGCCGCACGGATCGCCGCCGACGCCGCACGCATCACCCGCCAGGAGGCCGCAGGACGCCTCGCCGACCAGGACGACACCTGGCGCGACGCCGCGCGGGCACTCGCCGCCTGGCTGGACAAGGCCCACGCGGCCGAGCAGGCGGCCCCGCACCTGGCCCGCGTCAAGGCCGCCCAGAAATGGCTCAGGGCCACCCACGACGAGATCCGCGCCGACCGGATGCGGCCCATCGCCGAGGACGCCCAGCGCATCTGGTCCAACCTGCGCCAGCAGAGCAACGTCGCCCTCGGCCCGGTCCGTCTGAGCGGCTCCGCAACTCAGCGCAAGGTCGCCCTCGACGTGACCGTCGACGACATCGACGCCCCCGCGCTCGGCGTGATGAGCCAGGGAGAACTCCACTCCCTCGCCCTGTCCCTCTTCCTCCCGCGCACCTTCCTCCCGGAGAACCCCTTCCGGTTCCTCGTCATCGACGACCCGGTGCAGTCCATGGACCCCGCCAAGGTGGACGGCCTCGCCCGCGTCCTCGCCCTCCTCGCCGAGCACCGCCAGGTCGTCGTCTTCACCCACGACACCCGCCTGCCGCAGGCCCTGAAGTACCTGCGGCTGCCCGCCACCGTCCTCACCGTCGACCGCCGTGAGCGCTCCGCCGTACGCGTCCGCTCCGGCGACGACCCCGTCAGGCAGGCCCTGTACGACGCGAAGGCGCTCGCCAGGACCCGCGACCTGCCCGGGGACGTCGTCGCCCGGGTCCTGCCCGGCCTGTGCCGCACCGCCCTGGAGGCCGCCCTCCTCGAACCGGCCCGGCGCCGGCTCCTCGCCACGGGTCTGCCGCACGCCGAGATCGAGCGGCGCATCGCCAAGGCCCACAAACTCACCGAACTGGCCTCCCTCGCCCTCTACGGCGAGATGGACCGGGTGGGCGAGGCCATGACCGACCTCACCCGGGCCTACGGCCAGCAGGCCACCGACCACATCCGGTGGTGCAACAAGGGCTCCCACGAAGCCGTGCCCGTCGATGACGTGGAGGAGATCATCCGCCGCACCGCGGACCTCGCGAAGGCGGTGCGATCCCTGTGACCACGATCCGCCCGGCCACACCCGTCCCGTCCGTTCCGTCAGCGCGCCCGCCCCGGCTCCCCGTGACCCTCCCGCCTCCGCCGCCGTCCATCTCGACCCCCGAGGAACTGCTCGCGGGCGCGGACCGATTGCTCGGCACGGCCACCGCCTCCACCACCGGCGTCTGGCCGCGCGCCGTGGCCCTGCTGCTGCGCCACGCCCTCGAAGAGGCCCTGCGCCGCTACTGGCAGACCCGCAAACCGCAGCTGGCCCGCTGCCCGCCACATGCCCAGGCCCTGTGCCTGGAGTCCTACGCCGACCCCGACACGGCCCGCCGCTGGTCGGCGACCTGGGCCGGCCTCAGCCGGGCCTGCCACTACCACGGGTACGAGCTGGCTCCCACGCAGGGGGAGCTGTGTGCGTGGCGGGACGAGGTAGATCGGGTGATCGGGGCGTTGACGCTCCGGACGCGGTGACGGATCGCAGTCGGACCGCAGGCCCGTCGCGCGGGGCAGGCGGCAGGCGGCAGACGCCGGTCGGCGGGCGGGGGCGGCACGGAACGGGGTGCCGGGGAGGGGGCGTGCCGCCCGGTTGCCCACCTCGACCAGCCGCACTCGCACCGTCGTCATACGCGTATTACGATGTCTTCGTGGCGAAGACACGCATCAGCATCAGCTTGGAGCAGGACCAGGCCGAACGCATCAGGCAGCACGCGGAACGGGCGGGCATGGACGTCTCGGCCTATCTGGTGCATGCCGCAACGCGCCAGATGGCCGAGAGCGATGCCATAGAGGAACAGTTCGCCGAGGTGGA
Source organism: Streptomyces sp. NPDC059740 (assembly GCF_042733155.1). Classification (NCBI taxonomy): domain Bacteria; kingdom Bacillati; phylum Actinomycetota; class Actinomycetes; order Kitasatosporales; family Streptomycetaceae; genus Streptomyces; species Streptomyces sp. NPDC059740. The sequence continues at coordinate 51,320 of NZ_JBHWGP010000031.1, forward strand.
CGCACTCATCGTCCGGGCGGAGCGAGCGGCGGACGGGCTGCCCGCAGAACCCGCCCCGGAACCGACCGCGGAGCTGACGGAGCAGGAATGCCGCGATGTGGAGGAGGCCCTGGGGCTCGTCCACGGCCGCGACCGGCAAGGCCGCAGTCCGGGACACGCCGCGTGAGCGCACGGGTGCCGGTCTACGACACCGGCATGCTCATCGCACTCGCCGACCGCAAGGCGAAGGCGGTGGCCCTCCACGAGGGACTGCGCACGGTTCCGCACCGGGCGCTGGTGCTCGGACCGGTCCTCGCCCAGGTGTGGCGCCCCCAGCCGGCGCTGGTGCACGCCCTGTCCGGCGTCCTGAAGGACTGCACGGTCCCTCAGGCTCGTACGTCCGAGCCGCCCATGCGTGAGACGAAGGCGGGCCGTCCGGAGTGTCTGGCCTGCGCGACGGGCCCGGACCTCGCGGACTGGCGGCGCATCGGGACCGCTCTGGGGCGGGCGGCCCTGCCGGCGAAGAAGCGGCCGGACGCGGTGGACGCCTGGGTGGCCCTGGCAGCGGCCCGGCACGGCAGCTCGGTGATCTTCACCGCCGACCCGGGGGACATCCACGCCTACCTCACGATTCTCGCGCCGTCGGACGTGCACGTGGTCGCTGTCTGATGAGCGGGAGCCACGCTCGGCCCCGTCCAGGCGTCGCGCAGGCGGTGAACAAGCCGTCGGCAGGAGCGGGGCACGGAGCTCGGCCCTGCGCAGGCTCGCTCCGCGAGCGGGTGCCGAGGCGATCAGCTTGCAACGGCAACGGCCATCCAATGCCACGGCCTCCCCGCGCGCCGACCGCTGAACTCGCCCAGAGTCCTCCACCCGCTTCGCCATTTACCACGGCCGTGGTACTTGGCACGGCAGGAGCAGGTGCACAGGAAGCCCTGGGCGTTCTGGCAGGACGAGTTACACCTTTCACGTGGGTTGTACTCACGGCCGATGAGGACGCTCGGATACCTGCGGAGCAGCTCCCGGCTGATGTGGGGGAAGTGAGCGCTGGCCACCGTGCAGCACCCCTCGCGACTGTCCCACCGGAACGATCTATCGCTTCCGACCCAGCCGGACAGTTTCCGCTCGTGCTCCCACATCGTGTGAGCCGGAAACCAGACACCGAACCACCCTTTGGCGGGCAGGCCGATTGTAGGCAGGTGCTCACCCCGATAATTCGGCAGCCACTCAGGGGGCTTGAGGTACTCGGTCTCCTCCCGCAAGGCACGCCCGCGCCCTTTGTCCCTGCCCGTAGTCCGCCGGCTACGTCGAGGCCCGGGCCCCCACTCGACTGACACAAGTGCGGCGAGCTGACCGGAGGCATAGCAGGGGAAACGACTTATCGGCCTGTCATGGGCGACCACGCGCCCGTCCTGGTCGACCTCGATGGAGTTGCGGCACTTCAAAGACGTGCGGTTGAACCCTCCGTCGCCCACAAGCACCCCCTTGGTTGAGCTGATGTCTACCGTGCCTGCTGCCGTGTCCTGCCGGTCTCGGCTCGCAGCACGTGGGATATCGCGGACGGGACGTTCCGCGTGACCTCGCCCCGATGGCCTGGAGCGAGGTCACGCGGCAACCAGGTAGGCGCTGGACGCGCCGTAATCGACTGCGATGGCGGAGGCGAGGTGCTCGACGTACTTCAGTGCACCGAGGGTCAGCCAGGCGAGTTCTCGGACGTTGGCGGCGTGCTGGATGTCAGCCCTGGCCACGACGTCGGGGGCGGGCCAAAGGCGCGACGACCGGCCCTCACGGCCAGAGTGGCCATGGCGGCGTTGGCTCCACCACCGATCACAGCGCCGATACCGAACGGTGCCACTCGACCGAGAACGATGACCCCCTGCTTGGTCCCGTACTTCGTGATGAAGTTCTTTCCCAGGATCTTGTTGATCTGACGCAACGTCTCGACGGGCACCTTGGCGACAACCTGACGTCCCCAGTGCTGCCCCGTACGCTCGGCGACCTTGGTAATGGTGGCGGAGCCACTCCCGCCGAGCATGACCCCCATCACGATCGTTCGGCGGCGCTCGATCTCGTCGATGGGGACTCCGTGGACCTCGGCGAGCGAGAGTGCGAAGAGGGCGCTCAGTTCAAGGGAAGAGAGAGCCTCGCCTGCCGAGAGTGCCAGTGCGACTCCCGTGCCGACGCCGGGCGCGGCTGCGGTTCCTCCAACTGCAGCACCGGTTCCGGTCAAGGCGCTGACGTACATCCGCTCCAGATTGCGGATCACCTGTGCCGGCGTCGCCTCTGGGGTCCGTTGGCGGGCCCGCGCTATGTTCTTGCGCACCAGTAGGCTCTGGCTGTCGATTGCCTTGTCCAGGAGGTCGAGGACTCGCTGCCCACGTCCGTCTGCTGCCGGAACGGGTCCGTCGTGGGCATCTGTTGCCATGCCTTGAACTCCTTGGGTCGCTGGGCCCCAAGTCTCCCATTCAGGCGGCCGGTTCTGGGACCCTTTCCCCAACAGCACCCACGGGTTTCAAGCTTGGAGCCGTTGCGGTGGCGGTTCACCCAGACGTCTGGCTTGAACTCCTCAGTCATGGCCGAGGGTTGTGCTCAGCCGCGTGCCGCATTGCGGGTGAACCACGCCCGGCCGTCGCGGTCAGGTACGCCCGCTGTGCGTGTCCGGGCCGTGGGGCCACAGGCGCATTCGGCCCAGACCGTCTTGCCGCCGGGCGGATACGGGTCCGTGCCCCAACGGTCGGCCAAGGCGGCGACCAGGAGGAGGCCTCGACCCGACTCGGCGTCGGGGAGAGGGTCGACGTCTGCCGAGGCCGACAGGGACGGGAGTTGATCGCCACGGGCGTCGGTGACGGCGATGCGGAGGGTGCCGGTGTCGAGTGTGAGGACGAGGCGGAAGTCACGTCCCTGGACGCGGCCGTGCAGGGCGGCGTTGCCGGCGAGTTCGGCCACGATCTGTTTGGCGCGCTCGGTGACGCCGGGTGACACTTCCCAGGCGCGGAGCTGTTCGACGGCGAGCAGACGGGCGAGGCGTGCTCCGCGGCGGGTGGACGACAGGAGCTGGGAGAACATGCATACGGCTGCCGAGAGTTGGGGTGTGGCTGCGTTCACGAGGCCACGGTGACGGGCGCGCGGGGGCGTGTACCAGGCGCCTGGCCCGTACGGTACGTCAGCGTACGGGCACATTCCGTGGACGGTACGGGGCACGGTCCGTCACTCTGGGTGCCGTCTGGCGCAGGTACGACGGACAGTACGTGTACGGAACCGGAGGTGGCCGCGGATGACGGGCGGCATCGACATCGACAGCGTAGGCAGCGACCACGGCGGCGGCAACGGCCGCGACGGCAGTCATGACGGTGGTCCTGACGGCGACGACCTGGCCGCCTGTGAGCCGGACCGCGAGCCCGACCCCTCGGACAGTCTGCGGACTTGGGGTGCCGTCCAGCAGGCGCTGCGCGAGCACGCGGGGTACAGCAGGGCCGAGTTCGCGGACCTGGTGCGCTTCTCCAAGCACACCGTGGAGTCGGTAGAGCTGGGGCGGCGTATGCCCGACGAGGCGTACGTGGTGCGGTCTGAGGAACTCCTCGGGAACACCGGGGCGCTGCGGAAGTCGTCGAAGTACGTGACGCGGGGGCGGGGGGATGTGGGGCTCGCGGCCTGGTTCCGGGAGTGGGCCCGGCTGGAGCGGGTGGCGGTGAGTCTGTGTACGTATGAGTGCAGGCTGGTGCCGGGGTTGTTGCAGTCGGAGGGATACGCGCGGGCGGTGTTCGAGGGGACCGTTCCGGTGGCGCCGGACAACCAGCTGGAGGACTTCATGGTCAGGCGGATGGAGCGGCAGCGGATGCTGTTTGAGCGGCCCACCACGCCGTTCAGCTTTATCGTCGAAGAGCACGTCTTCCGGCGTCGGTTCGGGGACACGGAGCAGATGCGGGAGCTGTTCGACCATGTGCTGGAGCGGAGCGCACCACGCAACGTGACGCTTCAGATCGTGCCGCTGCAAGCCGGGCTGCACGCCTGCCTGGACGGTCACATGCGGCTTCTGGAGACCCCGAAGGGCCAGCGGCTCGCGTACTCCGAAGGGCAGCAGAACGGCCGCCTGATCTCCGACCTGAAAGAGGTGAGCCTGCTCTACCAGCGCTATGACACACTGCGCTCGCAGGCCCTGAACGCCAAGGACTCGCGGGGTCTGCTGGAGCGACTCCGAGGAGAGCTATGAGCACGACGGAACTGGCCTGGTTCAAGTCCAGTTACAGCGGCAGCCAGGGTGACGACTGCGTGGAGGTCGCCGTCACTGAACAGGCCATTTGCGTACGGGACTCCAAGGACGTGGCGCGCCCTCACTTCGCGGTGGGGCGTGAGGGGTGGTCGCGGTTCGTGGGGTTCGTAACGGAGGTTTGAGCGGTGTAGGCGTCGATGGCCGATGACAGGTGACGCGGGAGCGGTGCCGCCCGATCCCGCATCACACCGGCGTTAAACGCCGCGTACCGAGCCACGTACGCCCAACTGGGGCCGACCCCCTTCTCGTGCCCTCGCACTGGCCACGACCGGACTCTCAAATGGGATGGCAGAGTTCCGTCAGCTTTCGCGGCTTCGGCAGATGCCCGCGAAGTCGCAGCCGGCGCAGGACGAACACCAACTGTCCAGGCGGGGCAGTCGGTTGGTGCGCAAGGAGTCGGCAGCCTCGGTGACCCGCTTGCTGAGGTCGGTCATGACCTCGGGGTCCACCATTTCGCGCGTGTCACGTCCCGCCTTGTCGAGGTTGAGGACCTCTACGACATCCGCGTTCTGTCCCGTCAGCTCCCGGTACCCGAGCACGTACAGGTGCAGTTGGTCGCGGGTGAGGTTCTCGGCCTGGGCGCGCTCGCTCGACTTGAAGTCGACGACCGACGTCTCGTTCGTGTCCAGTCGCTTGATCAGGTCGACGCGGCCGGTGACGGTGACGCCGGGGACCGGGTGGATCTCGACGGGCTGCTCGGAGTATCTCGTCTGGTGCAGGGTCGCGCCGTGACGTTCCAGATAGCGCCGCACGGCCGTCTCGGCGGCGGGGCGGAGCTGGTCTGCCGCCGCTTTGTTCGCGAAGGGGAGGTTGAGGTGGCGGTCCACCAGGTCCGCCGCCTCCTCCGGGGCAGCGATGTCGCCCTCGATGGCCCGTTTGTGGATCTCCGCCATGACGTCGTGGAGCGACTTGCCGAAGCCGAGTTCCTTCTGCAGAGGCGAGTCGAAGCCGTACAGAAGGCGGAGCTTGAAGGAGTGCGGGCACTCGAAGAGGTATTTCAGGTCCGAGAAGGACATGACGACCTCGGGGATACCGCGCATGGGGGTTGGCGTGAGCCGTCCGTCGGGGGAAGGGTGGACCTCGCGGGTCAGGACGGTGTGCACCTGCGTGGCCTCGTTGAAGAAGTCCGAACGCTTCTTGCCTGTGCGCTTCTCCGTGGGGGCGAAGGAGAGTGCCAGGTACTTCTGGGCGCGGGTGACGGCGACGTAGAACAGGCGGCGCTCGTCCGCCTCGGTGCCCCGGTAGCGGGCCGCGCCCGGGACGAGGCTCTCTTCGACCACGTGGAATACGCCGAGTCCGCCCCGGCCGGAGGCGGGAAAGGTGTTCTTGCGCAGGGCGGGCAGAAAGACGGCCGGCCACTGCATGCCCTTGGCCTGGTGGACGGTGGCGATGACGACGGCGTTGGGCTGGGCGTAGCCGTTGTCCCCGTCGGACTCCTCGTAGTAGTCGGGGGCCTGGTACTCGACCCACTTGGCGAACGCGTCGAACCGCTGCTGGGGCTCGCTGGTGAGGTGGATGCGCTCGAAGTCCCCGATCGCGGTGGAGAAGCGACCGAGGTTGTAGTAGACGAGTTCGCCCCGCTCGCGCGGAACGCGCTCCTCGCGCAGCTCGACGGCTTCGAGGAAATCAAGGAAGACACCTTGGAGCGTGGTGGAGTCCCAGGGCTTGGACGCGTCCCACCGCATGGCCGCGGTGAGCACGGGGAGTCCGGCACGTACATCGGCCTCCGTGAGCCCGACGCCGGCGTCGACCCATGCGTCGATCACGTCCTGCTCGTCGGCCTCCCCCGCGACGAACCGGAAGCAGCTGACGGCCGCCTGGACCTCCGGTGTCTCGAAGAGCTTGGTCAGGCCCTTGATGACATACGGGATGTCGCGGCGTCGGAGCTCTTCGACGAGCGGGCCGGCGTCGGCCTTGACGGAGCGGAACAGGACGGCGAAGTCGGACCAGTCGAGTCCCCGGGGCTCGCTGCCTTCCCGGTCCTGGAACGGCACGCCGCGCAGCCGCTCCATGCGGTCCACGAGCCAGCCGGCCTCCGCCTCCGTGTCCGGGAATTCGAGTGCCAGCAGGTCGCCGCGGTCGAAGGTCTGGTGGCCGGCGGCCGTCATCGCCTTGCTGAGGCGTTCGCCAGGCGGAATCCGCTCGACGACGCGGCGCGCGAGGTCGACGATGGCGGGGCTGGAGCGGAAGTTCTCGTTCAGGGTGGCTCGGCGGACGCCCGGGTAGCGGTTCTCGATCGTGAGGATGTTCTCGACGGCACTGCCGCGCCACTGGTAGATCGTCTGGTCGTCGTCACCGACCACGCAGAGGTTCGCCCCATGGCGGGTGAGCCCGCGGATAAGCTGCTCCTGGACCGGGTTGGTGTCCTGGTACTCGTCGACGACGACGTACCTGACGGTTTCCTTGACGTGCCGCTGAAGGCTCAGGACGGACTCGTCGCCCTCGTCGTTGTCGTCGTTGAGCAGGACCGCGGCGTTGTGGAGGATGGCTGTGTAGTCGAAGTACGCGCGTTCGCTGAGCAGTCGCATGTACTTGTCGAGCCCGTCCGCCACGTCGGAGCGGAGCCCGCCCAGATCCACGTCGTCCTCCCGGAGGATCGACATGACCTGCTGGTACAGCTTGGAGTTGACCCAGCGCCGCAGGGGCTTCGGGGTGCCCTGGACGATCGCGTTCGTTGTGGTCAGCCCTGACTGGGTGCTGTACTTGTCGATGATCAGGCGGGTCTGCACGTCGTTGAGGACGTTGTACTTGAACGCCTCGGGCACGTGGCTGTGCAGGAGGTCGAGGGCGTAGCCGTGCATGGTGCCGATGTACATCTCGGCGAGGCCGTGCACCTCGCCGTGGAGTTCACGGATCCGCGTGTGCACACGCTCCTTCAACTCGCCTGCGGCCTTCTCGGTGAAGGTGAAGGCGACGATGTTCCTGGGCTGGACACCGGGCCGCCCGATCAGGCGGGCGATCCGCCGCGAGATCACCTCCGTCTTGCCGGAACCGGCGCAGGCGACGATGAGGAGGTTGTCGTCGTGGGTGTCGATGGCGGTGCGCTGTGCGTCCGTGAACTGCACTGTTCCCCCCGAAACTGGCTGTTGTGCTGATGCTGGTGCGGTGACGTGGTGCTTTCGTGTGGCGTGGTCGGTGGCGGGTGGGGTGCGTGCCGTGGCGGTACGCACCCCACCCGGTGGTGGTGTCAAATGTCGATGGCCTTGAGGACTTCGTCGCCGTAGTAGTTGACGACCTTGACGGCGATGCGTCCGGACTCGGGCTTGGGGAAGGGGCGGGACTTCGTGGTGAAGAGGGTGGACAGCGCCTCGTCGTCGATCTGGCCCTTGAGCGCCTTGCCTAGCCGCTCGTACGGGTTGAGCCCCGTGGACTTCCCGTTCTCGCCCGAGAAGTAGACGTGGCGCACGATGAATGCCTCGGCGTCGTAGTCCGTGTCGATGGACCACATCATGATGTCGTCAGGACCTTCGGCGCGGACGTCACCCGTCGTCGGGTTGTAGATGTCAAGGCCCTTGATCTCGGCGACGAGTTGGCCGTCGCTCGTCTCCGTCAGCTCGATGTCGGGCTCGCCGAAGACCGTGAACAGGTTGCCGGCGCCGGTGTTAGCGAGTTCGTCGCCCATGGCGAGGTCCGGATTCATGCGGACGTTGAGCACGGTCATCTTGCCGACGTGGCGTTCCTGGATGACGGAGAACTCGCCTCGCTCCTGGTTGATCTCGTTAGTCGCCTCGGTCGCGTTCGCGTCGAAGGCGAAACCGAGGATGAGCAGAAGATCGATCTCGCCGAACCGGAGCGCCTCACGGGCCGCGTTCTTGATGAAGAGGGAGTCGACGGTTCCGTATTCGGGACCGAGGGCGATACCGACGCGGGCCGGTGTCCCCTCCTCGGCATCCTTGCGGATGCCGACGGCGGTCAGTATCCGCCCGGACACCGGTTCGACCGACTCGAACTCCAGCCGCTCGTTCCGGTAGCCGTTCTGCACGCCGGCCTTCTTGACGTGCTCCAGGATCGTCTCCTCGTACGAGGCGCCGGACGGCATCATCTCGGCGGCCCTTTCGGAGGCGGGAACCTCCTGCTCGGAGAGGACGCGGTGTGGCGACAACGACTCCACGGTGAAGGCTCCGGCGACCCGAACAGCCTTCTTATTCTCGTGTGGCTTATCCCAGATAGTCTCGACCTTAGCGTTCCTAAGGATCGCCTGATCGACTTTTTCCTTAGATAGCCCTTCGCGAATATCGGGGCAATTAGCGATCGTGCTTGGCTGAATTCTCGGCACTTGCAGTGTTACGAACCCTTTGCGTACGTCGCCCTTGGATGGTGAACGATCCAACGGGGTCCCGTAAAGTTCGCTGATCTTTTTCTTTCCCTCGGGAGAATCGGCAAGTAGGTAAGCCGGAAAGGTGGCTCCCATGAGTCGGTGTCGAGCTAGGGAGATGGCCACCCGAGAAGTGTCGACGGTTACCCATCGCCGCCCCCACTGCTCAGACACGAAGGCGGTGGTTCCGGATCCGCATGTAGGGTCGAGTACAAGATCACCAGGATTTGTTGCCATCAGGATGCAACGCTGAACGATGGCTTCGTTGGTCTGCACGACGTAAGTCGGATTGGATGCTCCGACGAACCCTGCCCAAAGGTTACCGATGGGTTTGTAGGGGAAGTCGTCTGCGAAGCTAAGGTAGCGCAGCGTGTTACCGAAAGGCAGTACCCTGCCCACGGCGATGAGTCGCTCCAGTGATTCCTTTGGCGTGCCCCACCAGCGCTTTCCAGAGGTGTAACTCTGCCCGTTGAACTCGATTTCATACTTGGAACCTGGCCCAGGCTTGGTGAGTGAGATCGGCCGGAAAAGTCGTCCGTCAGGTAGTGCTACCTTTCCGGATCGCTCTTCAGAGGTGACGCGCCTGTAATTGCCGTCCGAAAATTGGATATGATCGAATCCGGCTTCGAGTGCATCACCTCGCTCTTCGTACAGGGAATGGTACTTGACGCGCTTCGCGTCTCGCGCATACCAGACCAAGTAGTCCACGCGTGAAGGAATCCTCCTGGTTGATTCCAGGCCTGCAGCTGCCTTGGTGAATGGAATGAGGGATACGAAATTTGTGGGATCGAATACCTCATCCAAGATGGAGCGAACCAAGTGGACATTCTCATCGCCGATTTGCACGAAGATGGAACCTGATTCTGTCAGCAGTTCTCGGGAAATCGAGATCCGATCGCGCAAGTATGTGAGATAGGAGTGGATTCCTAGGTCCCAAGTGTCGCGAAAGGCGTGAATCTGTTCCACTTCTCGCGAGACTGATGCGATGTCATTGTCTCTGACCTCGCGAGAATCTACTGAGACCTGCCAATTCGAATTAAACTTGATCCCATAGGGCGGGTCAAAGTAGATCATTTGAACCTTGCCCCGCAGATTCTCCCGCTCCGCAAGGCTCGCCATCACCTGAAGCGAGTCACCCAGGATCATGCGGTTGGTCCAGTTCATCTGGTGGTTGTACCAGTCAACCTTGTCCAGCTCATCCGGGATACCGTCGTCGAAGAACTCGCTACCGAAGAGCGAGAGTTCCTCCCCAGCGCTCTCACCTCCCGCGCTCTCCCGGGGCCTCTTCGTCTCGTCCATCAGCTGTTTGACGAGGTAGCGCGGTTCGATCCGCTCTTGCCGGAAGATCGGCGGCGCCGGGACCTCCAGGTCCTCGCGGTCCTGCTCGTCCTTGCCCTTCCAGACAAGCTGGGGGTCCTTGGCGAAGTCCCGCTTGCCGCGCCAGGTCATGGCAGCCTCGACCGCTTCCGTGACCAGGTCGAACGCGTCCGCCGTCGGGTTGTTCACTCGTGTTTCCTCATGCTTTATGGCCTGCACGGCCTTGGTGCTGTTCGCGGCGGTCTTCGCACTGCGCTTCCGGGGAGCGGCCATCGTGCTTACTTCCCTTCCTCGTCGTTGTTGCCGTCGTGCTGCTGCCGCTGCCGGGATTCGCCCTCGGCCTCGCGCGCCGCGCTGAACAGGTCGTCGTCCCAGGGGTAGTCGTCGTCGCCCCAGTCCGCTTCGTTATCGTCGCTCTTGAGCCTGTCCACGCTCTTGAGCCCTTCCTCGTACAGACCCGTCAGCGCCCCGTCGCCGTAGAGCGCCTCGATCGCCGCCGCCAGGCCGGACTTGAACGTGGTCGGGTTCTGAGACAGCTCGACATAGCCCCACTTGCCGAAGCCGCCGTGGTTGTTCACGGCAGCGCACCACATCCGCGCGGTCTCCGCCTTCACCGCCCGCTTGCCGGCCGACTTGCGCGAGCCCGAGACCTCCACGATCAGGTGGCGCTGCTCGTCGTCCTCGTCCCAGGGCTTCAGCCGGACGATGAAGTCGGGCAGATACCGGTGCGTGCGTCCCGCGAAGAGATAGGGGATCGCGAACTCCAAGTGGTCGTTCTTGACGTACGACTGCACGTTCTTGTTGCCGTCGAGCAGCGTGGCCAGGATCTGCTCCCACGTGTTGCCGTCTATCCCGTCGAGCACGACGTAGTTCACCGGCGACTTGTCCTCGTCGGCCTCGTAGACCGCCTTGGTGGTGTAGAAGTCCACGTTGTCCGTGGAGCCTTCCGGCGCATAGCGCGCGAAGATGGGCAGCACCTTGGACGCGTTGTCGCCTTCCTGGCGGTTCAGCGCGGCGAAGAACAACTCAGCGGCCCGCTGCCGTTCCTCGGAGACCTGGGAGATGATCGCCAGGGCACGCTGGTTGTCCGTGCCGACGCAGTGTGTGATCCAGTCCTTGGCGAGCCGTACCAGGTTCGGGAACATCCACGGTTTACGTCCGAGTTTCGGATCCTCCAGCAAGTCCAGTGCGTGTTTGGCTAGTTGGAAGGAGACCTGCTGCACGCGGATGCCCCGGCCATCGACCAGCGTGTGCCGGGCCTGCTCTCCGACGATGCCCTCCACATCGGCCCGCGTGGCGACGCCCTCGTCGACCTTGAACGGCTCCGCTTCGGTGAAGTCCGCGTAGAACTGCGCCTCCTCCACCTCCACCCGGTATCCCTCCAGGCGAGGGAAAGTGATGCGCAGGTCCTCCCGGTCCCTCATGGCCCGGACGTGCTTCGGCTCCGGTCGAGGCTTGGACTTCAGCTCCCGGTTCGGATCGGTCTGGATGAACTGGAACGGGATGCCGTACACGTCCGCGTACTCCGGTTCCAGCAGCCCCTCCTCGTTGACCGCGTACGAGATGCGGCGCAGGCCGCGGCCCACCACCTGCTCGCACAGCAGGTGGCTTCCGAAGGCACGCACGCCCAGGATGTGCGTGACCGTGTTGGCGTCCCAGCCCTCCGTCAGCATGGACACGGACACCACGCACCGCACGTCCTGCCCGAGTTTGCCCTTCTTACCGACGGTGTTCAGGACCTCGCGCAGCAGGTCGGCGTCCTTCAGAGCCTCCACGTCGCGGTCCGGGAACCGGGTGCGGTACTCCTCCTTGAACGCCTCCAGTTCCTCGGCCGCCGCTGCTTTGAACTGGGCGTCGAGCTGGGGGTTGTCGGACTCCAGCTGCGCCGAGTCGACCAGGATGGTGCGCGGGACGGCATAGCGGCGGCCCTGGGCGTCGTAGTTGGAGAAGTGTTCCAGCATGCCCGGCTTGCCGAGACCGTCCGCGTCCGGGAGCTCACGTCCGGCGATCTGGTCGTACACCCACTTCGAGACCGTCGTGTTGTTGCAGACGATGATGAACACCGGGGGCGTGGATCCGGTGCCCCGGGTCTCCTCCTCCCACCGCGCGAACGCCTGCGCGTAGTTCCGGTACAGGCTGTGGGCGGCACCTTCCAGTACCGGGGGGAGCGTCTTGTCCGCGAGCGTCTCCGGCTTCTGGGCGCGCGTCGGCATCTTGTCCCTGATGTGCTCCCACAGGTTCAGGTACGAGACGTCCTTGTGTTCCGCGTCGTCGTCCACCGGTACACGCGGGATCTTGACGAGGCCCGACTCGATGGCGTCCAGGAGTCCGAAGTCGCTGACCACCCACGGGAAGAGGGTGCCCTCCGGGTAGCCTGAGCCGTTCAGGTAGAAGGGGGTCGCGGAGAGGTCGTAGACGGTCTTGATGCCGGTCTTGCGCATGATGTGGTTCAGACCGTCGAACCACTGACGAGCGTGCTTGTTCTCCTCCTCGGCCTGCTTCTTCTCCTCCCCCTTCAGCTCGTCCAGGGTGACGGCCCCCTCCAGGGCGGCCCCGCGGGTCTGGTAGCAGTGGTGAGCCTCGTCGTTGAAGACGATGATCTCGCCCTTGCTCCCGCCCAGATCGCGCAGGACCCGGTTGACCATCATGGCGGGCGTCTCGAGGAAGGGGTCGTCCTTGGACCTGGCCAGGAGCAGCTTCTTGGTCTTGGACGCGAGTCCCTGACCCTCCCGCGTCGTCCGGAGCATGAACGTGTGGTAGTTGGTGATCGCCACCTGAGCCTGACCGAGCGCACCCCACAGGTCTGCGGGGACGATGTCCCGCTCCTTGTAGTAGTTGTTCGGGTCGGAGGGCATCAGCACGCGCAGCCGGTCCCGGATGGTCACACCGGGCGCCACCAGGAGGAAGCGCTTGGCGAACCGGCGGTCCTGCGGGCCGGCGACCTTGTTGAGGGTGTTCCAGGCGATCAGCATCGCCATCACCACGGTCTTGCCCGCGCCCGTCGCCATCTTCAGGGCGACTCTGGGCAGGCCGGCGTTGTGCTCCTGATTGGCCTCGTCCAGGTGGGCGCCGATCCACGTCTTGCCGAGCTTCGTGCCCACCTCGGTCAGGTAGATGGCGGTCTCCACGGCTTCCAACTGGGCGAAGAACAGCTTCCGCTCCCGGGTGCCGTCCGTCCAGTACTTCAGAAGACGACGCGTCGTGGGCGTGATGTTCGGATAGCCCGCCTGGCGCCAGCGGGAGACCTCGGCTCGGATGTTGCCGATGACGTCCTGGCCCTTGCGCTCCTCCAGGATGCCGTCGAGAAACAGCTCGTGCTGGACGCCGGCGCCGGTCTTGCGTCCCTTCCTGGCACGCGGTACAGGCATCCAGGTCTCGCTCGGGCGGCGCCCGGCAACCCGCTCGCCGGTCGGCTGGCCGCGCTGGTCCAGCTCCCAGTGCCAGGCCGGTTCCGCGTACGGCGAATTGATGATCGGGTTCTCGATCACTGCTGCCATGTTCTGGATATCTCCCTCACGCCACGCCTTCGTGGACCGTACAGCCTGCCACCGACAATGACCCCATTCGTGCCATGTTCACGCCGCCCGCACCCGGTGCTCCCCCCGCCCCAAATGCCCCATAACCACCTGATGTGCCCGCCACCCATCCGGAAACTTAGGCGGTACGTCCAGGTACACCGGGCTGCTGCGCGGATGCCGGTCCAGCAGGTCTCGGATGCCGGCGCGGGCCACCACGATGCAGGCGAAACGGTGCCGGGAGAGCAGGACGCACAGGCGGCCCGTTTCCAGATGGAAGGCGGAGGCGTCCTGGCGGCCGGAGAGCGGGTGCCAGACCAGGGTGACGTCGAACTCGCGGCCCTGGAGGCGGTTGGCGGTGTCCACGGTGATGTCGGTCAGGCCGCGGGCGGCGAGGCGGGAGCGGACCGCGTCCGCCTGCACGGTGCGTGCCGTACCGATCGCGATGCGGTCCGCGGTCAGAAGTTCCCCGTTGACCAGCGCGCCCCGTTCCAGCAGCCGGGCCGCCGTCGCCGCGAGGGCGTCCGCCACCTCCGGGTCCTGGTCCAGGGTGTGGCGGGCGGGGAGTTCCAGGTGGCCCCAGCCGGAGTCGGCGGCCCGGGCGAGGACGTCGTCCAGTGGGGTGGAGCCGTGGGACAGGCTGGCGTACGACAGGACGCGCTCCGGTGCCGTCGTACCAGGGACGAACCGGTAGAAGGGGTAGAAGGCCCGCTCGACCAGGGGTGCCGCCGTCTCCGGAAGGCGCCAGGAGACGGGGAGCTGGTGGCGGAGGAGGCCGGGGTTGTGGGCGAGGGTGACGTCGACCGCGTTGCGCAGGGGGTCCCAGGTCAGGCCGTGCCAGCGGTCGGACTCCACGGTGGCGAAGGGGTCGAGCTGGCCGGGGTCGCCGACGAAGAGGACCTGCGAGTCGTCCTGGGCGAACAGCGGGGCCGTCGCCAGGAGCCCGTCCGAGCGCATCTGGTACGCCTCGTCGACGATGGCCCACCGCCACGGCGCGCACTTGTCCGGGGTGACGAACGACCACTTCTTCGCGGTGGACACCACGACGGGCAGGTCGCGCAGGTCCGTCACCTGGCTGCTTCCGGTGACGTTGGGGTGCCGGGTGACGCGGGGCGGGAGGACGTGGCCGCCGGCGTGGAGGCGGCCGAGGGCCAGGCCGGGATGCTCCCGCGCGATGCGGTCCACCAGGTCGTCGACCTGCTCGTTGGTCTGCGCGACGATCATGAGCTGGTGGCCCGCGGAGGTCAGGTGGCCGGTGGCCTTCACCACCAGCGTGGACTTCCCGGCCCCGGGAGGCGAGTCCACCACGACGCCCCGGCCGGGCGCGGTGTCGAGGCTGGTCAGGATCCCCGCGACCGCCCGGTCCGCGCGTTCGCCGGGAGTGAGGGCTTCGGGGTCCCCGCTGTCGGGAAGGAGGGCGGTCACTCCCAGGTCTCCTCTGCGTCCTCGTCGGTGGGTTCGTACGGCTGCGGCGGACCGCCGTGGGTCCAGGGGGTGTTCTCCTCGTCGGGCAGGGCGGACGGCATGGCCGTGGGGTTGAGCGTGGTGTAGGTCAGCTCCTCGCCGGCCTCCGCGAGCGTGCCGGCCGGTGCCGGCGGTGTGCGCTTCCTTGCGAAGCCGCCCTTGAGCTGGAGCACCACGGTGTGGCTGCCGTTGTCCTCCTGTCTGACTTCGAGGATGCGGGCCTCCTGGCCGGGCCGGGCGGGGGACTTCACCTCCGTGCCGACCGCCAGGGCGACGCGGGTGTCGGTGCGGAGGACGATCGTCGGACGCCACACCTGGGATCCGGGACGGTCGCCGGGGACGAAGCGGTCCTCATCCCTGGCCGTGACCGTGCCCGTGAACGCCTCGCCGGTCAGCTCGTACTCCGCCATCACCAGCGGGTCGTCGTACGCGCGTTGCGCTTCATAGCGGGTGACCGCGTCCTCCAGCCGGGCCAGGCGGCGGGCGGCTCGGACGGCCTGGTCGCGGCGGGCCTGCGGGCGGCCGTCGGCGTCCAGGTACTCGGCGTACTCGGAGAACCAGCGCCGGTCGAGGGCCCAGCGGCCGGGGACGTGGGCGCCCTCCGGCAGCTCGCGGAGCAGCTCCACGCCGCGCCACATCAGCCGCCAGGTGGGCAGCATCTGGCCGCTCAGCTCACGGTCGATCTGGCGGCCGACCGCCTCGCGTCCGCGGTCATCGGACGCCTCGTCGTAGCGCGTCATCAACTCGTGCAGGGTCCGGTCGAAGACCGGGTCCGTGGACGGACCGGCCGGCGGCCACACGGCGGGGTCCTCCGCCTCACGCGCCGCCCGCGCGCCGTCGCTGCCCGCCGGCGGATCGATCCACGCGAGCAGGGACGCGAGGTGGGAGTCCTCGGAAGAACTCTGACCCGTGGCCCAGTTGGCGGCGAGCAGCCGGGTCATCGCGAGCATCACACCGGAGTCCGGGAACTCGGCCAGGTCCGCGAACCAGGTCAGCCACTTGCCGAGGGTCGGCACGGACGGGTCGACCGCGTACGGCCCCTCGGTGGCGCGCAGTCTGGTCAGCCGACCGAGCAGGCGCACGTACGCGATGCCCTCGCCGTTCGGGACGAGGAGCTGCGGGGCCCGCCGGCAGCGCAGGCGTTCCTCCTTCTCCTTGCCGCGGCCGACGGTGTAGGGCTCCGTCTCCGTCCGGCACCCGTCGATGTACGCGAGGAGGAGGGCGGCAAGGCGCTCGGCGAACCGGAAGCGTTCGGCGCGGTTGCGCGGCTGGTGGACGGTCAGCAGGGTCGGGTGCTCGGGGTCCGTACCCGCGAGCGCGGCCAGGGGCGCGCACGCCTCGCCGGCGAGGGTGAGCGGCACCAGGACGAACGGCTTCTCGTCCAGGTGCTGGTGGCGGACGGTCGTCAGCGGTTCGGCACGGCCGGTGCGGGAGGCCGTGAGCGTCGCGACGGTGGACAGAACGCTCATGCGGCCCCCCGGCGGAGTCGGCGCAGCCGGGCGGCGGCGCGCAGCAGGTCGGCGGCTTCCGCCTCGGCCTCTCCAGGGGCGGCGACGCCGTCCAGGTAGTCGAGCGCGGTGCGGGTGGAGTCGATGCCCGGCAGGTCGTTGCGCACGCCGCTGCCCAGGCGGGCCGGTGAGGCGCATCCGGCGGCCTCGTCGCGGCAGTAGCGCGCCATCTCGCAAAAGGACAGGCAGGAGGGTGTGTACGACGCGTCCAACGCCTCTATGGAAGAGGAGAGTTCGTCCGCGCTTCGGGTCGTGTCCAGGGTCGCCGTCTCGGGGAGCCGGGCCGCGAGGTCCTCGGCGCGCCGCAGCCGCGAGAGCTGGAACTGGAGGGCGTCGAGTTCCTGCCGGAGGTCGATCAGGCGGCCGTAGGGGCGGTTGGAGAAGTCCTTGGGGCAGACGAGCAGGAACTCGTGGGAGATCTGCTCGGTGGGCAGGCCGGCCGTCTCGAAGGCGCGGTGTAGCGCGAGGATGTAAACCGCGGCCTGCTTGGCCGTCTCGGCGACGGCGGTCGGATTGGCCTGGCCGTCGATCGCCGCGAACGAGCGGATGAGGACGACGTGGAACTTTCCCCCGATGCGGTGGGTGAGTGCGTCCGGCTCCAAGTACGCCGTCTGACCGGCGACTTCGAGGGTGAGCACGGGACGGTCGAGGATGAGCCGTACGTCCTGGCCGGAGGCCACGTGCGCGATGAGGCGGCGGGTCTCCCGCTCGCGCAGGTGCAGGGCCGTGTTGCCCCCTACCTCGTTGAGGTCGGTGACATGGGCCTCCGCCACGGGAACGGAGAGCTGCTCGCGCAGCAGCCGGATGAGCTCGGCGTAGCTGCCCCACTTCACGAGGCCGTGGAACGCCTGTTCGCGGGCGAGAGCGAAGGGGGACTGGCCGAAGCGCGGCTCGTATCCGACCTGCTGGGCCAGCAGCGCCTTGTCCACACCGGCGGCGTCGAGGACGGCGCGGCGGGCGCAGGCGGGATTGGCGGTCAGGGCGGTGATCTTACGGGCGGTGTACGGCTGAGGGGGCTGCGGTCCGCGCAGCCGCGCGAGTCGGTTGTCGGGAGGTTCAGACTGCTGCGAGGGCATCGTCTCTACTTCGGGAACGTCTTCGGGTACGTCTTCGGGAGCTCACCGGCGTGCGAGGCGTCTGACGTCATCGCCGTCGTGAAGGGGTCGTCAGGACAGGGTCCCACTCGCGTCGCGCAGGGCGTCACGCATCGGTGCCGCACCGAACAGCTGCTGTACGTCGGAGAGTTGGGTACGGGCGCGCTGCGCGGGCGCTTGCCGCTGCTGGTCGTCCTCCTGCTGGTGGACGGCCGCTTCGGCGTGGGCGGCCGCGATCACGCGGGCGGGGTCAGGTTCCGGGGCCGCGGCGTCGTAGGCGCCCGGGATCGTGAGGGCGAAACGGCGCAGCAGCCGCCAAGCTGCGTCGGGGGCCGGATGCCCCGCGGTGGTGAGTCGCTGGATCTGCTCGGCGGTTCCCACCGCGTGGGTCAGGAAGTCGGCACGCGGGCTGAGCGGGCCGATGATCCGCCGCTCCACGGACCAGGTGGACAGGGCCAGGAGTCCGCGTGCGGGGACCAGGCGGTCGTGGGTCAGTGCCGCGCAGATGTAGTACGGGCGGGCATAGCCCTGTGCGGTGAAGGATCGCTCCTCGTCGCGGCGCAGGGACGCGAGTTTGGTGGCGACCAGCGACTCGGTGAAGAACGCCTCGTACGTGGACGAGATGAGCTTCGGGGAGGCAGGGGCGCCCAGCAGGGTGAGCGCCTGGTGGACCTGTTCGCGGATCGGGATGGAGCCGTGCGTCGGGCGCTCCGTGCGGCGTGGTGCGCCTGTGGTTGCCGACGTCTGCGGGGCCGGGGGCTCGGCCGGGAGTGCCTCACCGTCCGGTTCCGCCTCGGTCTCGAGGGCATGCTCCCAGGCGGCCTCGGCCTCACGCAGCGCGCGACGGATACGCGCGGTTTCGGCCTTGTCCCGTGCGCGCACGGCACCGCGTAGCTCGGTGCGCAGGTGGGACAGGCGCTGCTCGAGTTCCTCCAGTGATGCCGCCATGCGGGGCAGCTTAGCGCAGCAACCAACCTATGCCAAGAACTTCCAATGAGTTCCAAGATAACCTGCTACGGTCGAATGCGGCGGCGCACCCGGCCGGACCGAAGGGTGCCGTCTGTTCCGAGACAAGGGGGAGGCAATGAGTCACGACACGACGGCATGGCGCAAGCCGCACTGGCTGACCGGGAACGACGGCCTCGTGCGCGTGGGGCCCGGTACGGGTGGGAGCGAGGAGCACACTTGCCCCTCGCACGCCGCCGCCAAGGCCCGGCCCGGTCTGTGGCCGACCCGGCCTCTCCGGCTTCCGAAGCCGGAGCTCGAGACGTTCACCCTCGGGCCGGTAATGGACGCCGTCGACCGGGTCGAGTTCCACGGTGAGACACCCGACCAGGCCCTGGCGGGGCTGCGCTCCCGCACCTCCGCGCTCCACCCCGGTCACCTGACGTATGCCGAGCACGCCCTCCGTACGTACACGGAAGCGTGCACCGGCGACGGTGAGCAGCGGCTGCGGCCGGTCCGCCCTTACTGGGTGGCCCAGCGGGAGAACGGCAAGTTCTGGGAGATGTACACCTGGTGGCGCAGGTACGAGTCGGCCGACGGACGCCTGCGCGAGTACCGACGGTTGCGGCACGGCGAGGCCAAGGACTCCGAGCCCGGCGAGATCGCCATCGCTGTGTACGTGGCCGTTCACGGGCGCCAGGCGGCCTGGCCGCGGAAGTGGGCGCGCGCGTTCCAGCCGTATGGCCCCACAGCCCGGCCCGAGCGGGTGCGTGTCGTCGAAGTCGGGCTCTCCGACGGACGGCCGCGCGTGCAGTTCGATGGGACGGCCGAGGAAGCCGAGGCCTACTACGCCGAGCATGGGCACGCGCACGTGGCGCGTGTCGTGGCGGGCGGCAGGCCGGCACCCGGCTCATCCTGCGTGGACTGCAAGCAGTTCACGGGCTGCGAGGCCGTGCCGCGCAGGCCGGGGGTCCTCGGCCTTCCCTCGCGGGTGGCACCGCTGAGGAAGGTGTCGGTCAGCGATCTGCGCTATCACGCGGCCTGCCCCGCACAGGGGTTCCTCCGTTCTCTGCACCTGCCCAAGTCTGACGAATACGGCAGCGCGGCCAGGCTCGGCCAGGCGGTGCACGGCTGGATCGAGAAGCTGCACCGGCGCCCGGAACAGCCGCCGTGCGCGGTCGGCGACATGCCCCCGGCGGGCGAGAACTGGACAGAAGGCCGCTGGCGGGTCTCCGACGAGGACGCCGCGACCGGTCGGGACATGCTGCTCCACCACGTCGACGCCTGTCCCTTCCAGGACGCCGCACTCATCCAGCGGGTCGAGCCCGAAGCCCTCCGAGTCGTCCACGACACCGCGGCGCAGGCCGTCGTCATCGCCAAACCCGACCTGCTCTACCAGGAGGACGGCTCGTGGGTGTGGCGGGAGCTCAAGACGACACGGAAGCGGCGCCGCCACCACGAGGACCTTCTCGACACCTACCCCCAACTCGCCTTGGCGGTCGCGCTCCTGGCTCAGGGTGCGCTGGGCGGCGATCCGGACGGCTCGCGCGTCGAGGTGGAGATCCTCCGGCCGGACGGTTCCGATCCCCACGTGATCGACCCGACGGACCCCGGCCGACAGCGGAAGGCGCTGTCGGTGCTGCGGCGGTACGCCGGCCCGTGGCGGGAGGACGAGACATGGGACGCCCGCCCCGGACCGCATTGCCGGTCCTGCCCGGTCTCCCGGTGGTGTCCGAGCGCCGCGCCCGACGGCGCCGTCGCGGGAGAGGGGGAGTCGTGACCACGACCGACATGAGGGAGGCACGGTCCGAGGACGCCGTCGGCACGGACGAGGGGTTGCTCCGACAGATCGCCAGCGCCCTGGCGTGCCTGTCCCGGCAGCGGACCGTACCCAACCCGGTCTACCCGGCGAAGGTGCAGAACGCGTACAACCGCCTCGTCCTGCACTGCCTGCGCCGGGGCGAGGAACCGCCGGGCAGCGTGCCGCAGATGGTCCGCTGGGCTGGTGAACGGCCGCTGATCGAGTGGCCGTTGGAGCTGCCGCCCGACAACTTTCCCGGAGCGGCCCTGCTCGTCGATCCGGAGACCCGGCTGCCGCACCAGCTGTGTCTGGAGTGGGAGGTGAGCGCGGCCGACCCGGCGGCCGAGCTCTTCGAGAACGAACGCATCCGGGAAGCACTCGCCGTGTGCCGTGCGGCCAAGGCCCCGCAGGCCTACACCGCGTTCCGGGCCCTGCTCACCTCCAGGCCCGTGCTGACCGGCGCCGAGCTGGCACTGCTCGGCGGCGATCCCGACTGCGGAATGCTGCTGCACGACGTGATCAAGCGCTGCTACGAGCCTGTGCCCGCCTCCTATCTGAGGCGCGGCACGTACCGGCAGTGCGCTCGCTGCCGCTGCCTCATGGTGCCGCTGCTGCACGGCAGCCACCGCTGCGAACTGGACCGGTGCCGCCGCGACGGCACATCGGACGAAGGCACGCCGCTTCGTGCCGACAAAGGCGGGGTCTTCCAGCTCAGCCGCCCCCTGCGGATGTTCATCACCAGCCCCGGGCTCGCGGAGACCGATCTACAAGCCGCCCTGGAGAAGAAGTTCGGAATCACCGCCGAGATGTGGCCCAACTACGACGCGTACGACCTGCGCGTCCCCCTGTCTGAGCGACGGCACTGGGCGGTGGACGTCAAGGACCGGGTGAACCCCGTTCTCCTGGCGCGCTCCCTCACGCCGTTCAGGAACGAGCCGCCGTACGATCGCGCATTCCTCGTCGTGCCCCGCTACCGCTTCCGCGACAACGAGGCGTATGGGCGGCAGTTCCGCCGAAACCTGCCGGAGGACCTGGCCGATCGGGTCACCCTGCTGGACGACCAGGCCTTCCTGCGGCTGGTCGCCGACGAGATCTCCACCCCGCGTGACAAGGCGGGGGACCCGCGTACCGAAGGAGGACGCCGTGCGTGACCGTAGGGGATGGCACCGGCGCTGCTCGCCGCAGCAGCTCACCGAGGTGTGGCCGGCGAACCTCGGCAGCTTCCGCCCCGGCGACCTTCTCGACGTCGAACTGGGCCTGTATCTCTTGCAGGACGTGACGCCCACCCGCACGGCCGCCGATGTCTGGCCGCTGTTGGGCGGTTACCCGTACAGCGAGGTGTTCGGAGACGTTCGCAGCGACGAACAGCGGCTTCGTGTTCTACGCGCCCGCCACTATCTGTGGGACATGCGGCGACGGCACGCCTGGTCGGAGGCGCTGATCGACTACCTGAAGGTCCCCCAGCACCTGCGCGGATACGACATCGACGGACCCGGCTCCGTACCACGCCGTCGCGAGCCGTCGCGCGCCGCACGCCGTTTCGAGATCTTCGAAGAACTGCTCAGCACCGCTCCGCGGTTCGCGACGCGGTCCATTCCGTTCGCCGAGGAGGGAGAGCACACCTTCCGGGTGCAGGACCGTACCCACTCCGTGGTGTTCGACGAGGAACTGCTGACGGACACCCTGCCGCGTGCCCACGCGCTTGACGCACCACCGGCCGGGCGTGGAGAGCCCGTCGACGTCACCTGGGAAGAGCTCGAGAAGGCCGCCGACGAGATGGACGCCGTCGAGGCGACGGCACAGGGGCCGCGCAACGGCTGGGCCGGGCGGCTCCGGCGGGTGAAACTGCTCGTGCGCGACGCGGAACTCGGCCGCTTCACAGAACAGGGACGGCTGAGGATCGACCGGCTGCTGCACCTCGTGGGGATGGTGGGAGCCGGCAAGTCCACCCTCCGGGACATCCTGACCTACCACCTCGTGACCCGGACACCCCGCCGGGTCACCATCGTCGTCGGCGATGTGGCCGAGACGCTCGCCGTGGTGGAGCAGTTCGACCGGCTCGGTGTGCGGGCGGCGCCGATCCTCGGGCACTCCACCAGGGAGCGCAACATCAACCGGCTGCACCGCCGCACTGCCACGGCCGGCGCCGCCACCATGCTCGGGCACGACCACGCGGGCTTCGCCTACCTCAGCAGCGCCTGCCCCGTCGACGTGCTGCGCGGCCTGGAAGCCCGCCGCCCGCTCGGCGTCCGTGAAGCACCGTGCATCACGCTGTACACCGTCCCCGAGCAGGAGGCCACGGACGGCGATCCCCTCCTCGACGAGGAGTACAGCACGCAGCGTGACGCACAAGGCCCGAAGCCGCAGCGGAGACTGTGCCCGTTGTGGAACCGCTGTCCGCGCCACCGCGGGGCTCGTGATCTGGTCGACGCACAGGTGTGGGTCGCCACCCCGGCCGGTCTCGTGCACAGCTCCGTCCCACTGCACCAGCACCAGGAACAGCTCCGGTACCTCGAACTCGCGTGCCGACTCAGCGACCTGATCATCGTCGACGAGGCCGACCGGGTGCAGATGCAGCTCGACACGGCCTTCGCGCCGGCCAGCACTCTGGTGGGCAAGGCCCCGAACTCCTGGTTCGACGAGGTCGCCGTCCACAAGTTCCAGCAGATGGCCCGGGATGGCCGGCTCCAGCTGTCCGCCCGTGACGTCGACGACTGGACCAACGCCGTCAACACGGTCAGCGCCGCCACCGACCGCCTCTTTGCCCTGCTCGTCAAGGACGACAAGCTCAGGCGATGGATCAGCGTCGATTACTTCAGTGCCTTCACCCTCCACAACCTGCTGCTGGACAGCTGGTTCCCGGGGCGGAAGGAGGGCGAACGCCCGCCTGCGGCGGCCCGGACGCTGGACGGTGCGCTCGGCCGGTTCCGCGACGACCCGCTGCACGAGCAGCAGAGCACGGGAGACGACGATGAAGTGACACCCTTGGTGAACACCTTCGTCCACCTCGCCCTGGAACTCCTGCACGCGCCCCAGGGAGCACGGACGCGTGAGAGGCTGCGCGACACCCTCACCGACATCGTCGGAGAGGACAGCACGGTGCTCGCGGACGCCGACCTCCAGGCCCGGCGCTGCGAGTTCACCCTGCTCCTTTCCGCTCTGCATAGCCGTCTCGACTTCATGACCACGCTGTGGCCGCGCGTCGAGGCCGCCCTCAATCTCGAGAGCGCCTCGAACGTGCTCTCCCGCAGGCCCCCCAAGGACTACGAGGCGGTCATCCCCGAGTCGCCCATGGGTAACGTGCTCGGCTTCCAGTTCCGCCACGACGACCGTGAGCGCGATGGTGACCGCAGCGGTGAACTCCGCTTCTTCCACTGCAACGGCGTGGGCCGCGAACTGCTCATGCGGCTCGGTGACCTGTGCGCCGTGGACGGCCGCCCGGGCCCGCACGTCCTGCTCATGTCCGCAACGAGCTGGGCGGGCACGTCGAGCAGGTACCACGTGCACGCCGACGTCGGTGCCGTTCTGCGTCCTCACGACGAGGAAGTCGAAGCCGTCCTGGGCAGCGAGTTCCGCAAGGAGTTCTTGTACTGGCCCGGAAACGACCGGCCCAAGCCGCTGCGCCTGTCCGGCTGCGACCCCGAAGAACGGCCCCAGGCCCTTCTGCACATGCTGCACCAGCTCGCGGTGCCCGACCGGAGTCTGCCCGACGCCGAGAGCATGCTGGACGCCGAGCTGAAGGAGATCGACGATCCGGACCGCCGCCGCATCCTGTTGCTCGTCGGCAGCTACGACGAGGCACGTCGGGCCGCCGAGTACCTCAACCAGATCCCCGAGTGGAACGGCCGCGTCACCCGACTGGTGTCCGACGACGCGGACTCCGACACCGCCTGGACCCGGCTGCCGGAGGACGCCGCCGCACGGACGCTGCCCCGCGGTGACGTGAAGGCTTTCCCTTCGGTCGGCGGCGACATTCTCGTCGCGCCGCTGCTCGCTGTGGAGCGGGGACACAACATCGTCCTGCGCGATGGCAAGGCGGCCATCGGCACGGTCTACTTCCTGGCACGCCCACACCCTCGGCCCGACGACATCGCGCTCGCCATCCAGTCCATCAACGACTGGGCCGTACGCCAACTCCGGGATGCTGACGGATCCTTCCGGCAGAACGCGCTCGCCGCCGCCACCCCCGACCAGGCGGCTGTGGCGTTCCGCAGCCGCGCACGCCGTCAGTGGAACCGCTTCCTCACCCGGCGCCTGGCCTGGTCCAGCCTGCGGGACGAGGAGAAGACGGCGTTCACCTGGGACCAGCTCGTCGTCATGTGGCAGGTCATCGGTCGTCTGGTGCGCGGCGGCGTGTCGGCCCGGGTGGTCTTCGTCGACGCGGCTTTCTCTCCCAGAGAAGCCGGATTCCAGGACACGGACACCCCAGACACCAGCCTACTGGCGAGCATGCGTGAGGTGCTCGCCCCCTTCTTCGAGGACGGGAACACGGCGGAGCGGCACCTTGCCCCGATCGACAAGTCCCTGGTCCGTGAGCTGTACGAACCGCTCTACCGCGCCCTGGTGGACATGGGCTGACGGCATCCGTCACCACACCGCACCCCCGACGTCTTCGCGTCGCGTCCGAAGACTTAACGCCTTGCTCCGAGGAGAACCGACACCATGGCCTACCAGTACAACCGTCCGGCGGCGTACCTGCCCGACCCGGCACGGGGACCCTTCGTCTTCCCGATGCACACGCTCTCCCTGCCCGCCCACTGGGAGGAACCACTCCTGCGCCTTTACCACGGCGGAATGACAGAGGGGCAGGCCGAGCGACGGCGCCGCGTACCCACAGCGGCTGTCAACCAGCTGATGCGCGCCACCGCGCCGGACATCGTCACGGTCGACTCCACGGCACGGTTCGGTTCGGAGAACCCCTGGCTGTACTGCCAGGACGCGTACCCGATGGCGGTGACGAACCTCTACATCGCCACCTGGCTCAGGAGCCTCCCGCGCGATGCCGGCGATCCCGAGACCGCGGCCCTGCTGATGAGCTGCTTTCGTGACCTCGACACCGCGGCTCTCAGCTGGCGGCCCGGCAGGGTCGACCTCCTCGAGCAGAAGGTGTCGCCCGGAGGAACCGCTCTGCCCGCGCCCCACGTGTACCGGTTGCTTCCCGACGTCCTCGCCGAAAGGATCGCGCGCCAGGGACCGTACGAACACCACGGGCAGCAGCTGTCGTTCCGACAGGTCGCCGGCCGCACGGGGGCCAGGGGGCAGGGAAGCGGGGGCGCCGAGCTGATGTCGAACGTGATCGAGTACGTACCCGGGCGGCGTGGTGGCGGCGACGGCAAGCCGGCCTACTACGCGGCGACCCTCCGCATCACCGTGCGCACCGTTCCCTTCTCACCCGTCCCGCGCGTCCACGTGGCCGCCGGCGTACGTCGGTTCGTCACCGGCAAGGTCTACATGCCGTACGGCAAGGGCGTGTCCGCGTACCTGCTCCCGGACGACTCCCTCGTCCACGATGGCCCGCAGTCGCAGCGTTTCGCCGTCGCCATGCTGGAGTGGAAGAACGGCACCACGGACTGGCGTCAGGGCGGAGCAGAAGGAATGCTCGCCGGGATCAGCGCACTCGACGCACTGCCGTCCCCGGACCGGCTGGTGAAGGAGGCCGACCACTGGATCCACGGCCGGGACGGCATCCGGATCGCGATCGGGCACCAGGCGGCCATGGGCAGGCACACGATCGGCACCGGACTGATGCCCAGTGAACGCCGACGGCTGATCGAGTGGGCGGAGCAGGCGATCGCTCCCGAGTTCGTCTCCGTTCCGAAG
Organism: Streptomyces sp. NPDC059740; assembly: GCF_042733155.1. Classification (NCBI taxonomy): domain Bacteria; kingdom Bacillati; phylum Actinomycetota; class Actinomycetes; order Kitasatosporales; family Streptomycetaceae; genus Streptomyces; species Streptomyces sp. NPDC059740. The sequence continues at coordinate 77,345 of NZ_JBHWGP010000031.1, forward strand.
CTCGAGCGCAGTGCGTACGCGCGGCCGCCCAAGAAGCAGCTCAAGAAGCTGACGTCCATTCCCAAGAACATGGAAGAGAAGGATCCCGAAGAGCGCGCGGTCATCCTGGACCAGCGTGAGCTGAACGCGGCCCACAACGCTCAGGTTCTGCGGGCACGCCTGGCCGAAGCCCTCGAAGGGGAAGACCTCACCGCGGTCGTGCTCCACCAGAACGATGCCATCCGCGATCAGATGATCGCAGCGGCGGAAATGGGGCTGGGGCTGGCCGGGCACCGGCACGCGCAAGGCCCCGATACCTGGGTGTGGGAGGCGGAGGAGCTGACCGTCCGGCTGCACGCGCGGCCCCTGGGCGCTCTCGGCGCACCGCTGGGAGGCGACAGCGTGCCGCGCCGGGGGCAGGAGCACGACAAGGCCATCGAGGAGCGCCGTATCGGTGTCGCGCGGGCCATGGCCGCCTTGCGGGAAGCCGTACCCGGGGTGCGGCTGGCCTTCGTGGAGCTCGACGGGCAGGATGCCTTCCGCCACGCCAAGCGACGGACCGACCCCAAGCACGCGATCCGCCTCGGCTGCGCGGACGCAGGCCTGGTGACCCAGTTCATCCGTCCACCAGACCCGGATGCGGAGACGGAGGAGGCTCTCGCCGATGCTGGTCTGCGTGCCGCCGCGGCCTGGTCGGACGGCCTGCGCCAGACCGGTATGCGGCTGGTGCCCCAGCACACGCTCGGTGACACGCTCATCCCCGCGAACCTGAACCAGGTGGCCTTCCACCTCGTGGAACGCCGCCTTGACGGGCCCACAGGCAAGCAGCAGTTCACGCCGATCGCGGTGCTCATCCGACCGGGCGCGAAATGCGTGCTGGGCAAGTCGGCCGACATGCACGCATGGGTGCCGTACCCCGAACTCCTCAAGTCTTTGACGGGAAGGGTCGAAGGCAAGAAGAACAGCGCGGAGCAGTCGGCCCTCATGGCGGCCTTCGTCAAGAAGACTCTCGCGCAGCTGCGCAGTACCCCGACGCTCGTTCTGACCCACGCCCAGGACGTCCGGAAGCGCTGGCCATGGCTGAGGAACGACGGGCTGGAACGGGACAGGCTCGGCCTCGACGGGGGTCCCGTTCAGCGGATCGGTCTGTACGGCAAGCAGCTTCGTATCGTTCGGATCGCCGATGGCAGCCGGGACGAAACGGCACAGTGCTGGGCCGAGGCGGAGGAACGCTCTCCCAAGTTGGAGGGCCAGCAGCGTGGGGGCATCGCGATGGGGCTGTGGCGGCCCGGAGTGCGGGGTGACTCGGACCGCGTCTTCTACAGCACGACCGGCAAGTCCGGCTCGCAGCCAAATCTCACCAACGACGACGCCAAACTCACTCCGCACACCAACGCCTCGGGCAACAACGCCTACCGGCCGACGGCGAACGCCTGGAATCCGGACCTCCTCGAACTGACCGTTGCGTGCCTTCAGCCCGGTGACGATGCGGAGGCATGGGCCGCATTCGTCCACCAGCAGCGTTTCAGCGAGGACTACCGTGCTGGTCGCGAGGGGTTGGCTCTGCCCTTGATCCTCCATCTCGCGCGACTCGCGGACGATTACGCTCTGCCTCACGAGATCGAGGAGGCTTTGGACCCGACGGAGCCCCAGGCTGCGACCGCGCCGGACGACGCTCTGTCGGGCCAGCTGGCCTTCGACTTCGACCTCGATGACGGGGATGACGACGAATGAAGCTTCCCGCTGAGGAGTCGAGGGAGTCTCACCCCTCGTCTCCTCAGCGGGTAAGGCCCCTACTACCTCAGGGGCGTAGGTGCGGGTTCAATAAATGCATATGCATGCTCTCGGGGAGTGATCTTGCGGGCCGCGGGAACCTCAACATCAATTAGTCCTGTTGTGCCTGGTCAAGGGAACTCGTGAACGTCCCACATCAGGGAGTCCCCCGATCGGCAGTGAGCCGGTCGGGGGTCTTCTGTTTGCCGTGATGCCGTGGGCGCCGGCGCGGGTCGGCACCCACGAAGCCGGGAGATTGCCGGGGGTGCGCCCGGGCCCGTCCTGCCGGGAGACCGGAGCCGGAGGTGGCGGGAGGGGCCAGGTCAGGGCAGAGGCCGTCGACCGGGCCGTCGGCCTGCCCGGGGCCCGCACCCGTCAGTGCGGGCCCCGCTCGCCTCAGTACTGCGGGGGCAGGGAGGCGGGGCGTCCCCTGCCACGCGTCAGCACGTAACCGCCGATGCCGGCGAGGGAGGCCAGAAGCGCGCCGCCGGCGGTCCACAGCCAGCGGTCGGACCACCAGCCGGAGGACCAGCCGCCGTCGGGCTCCACCGTCTGCGAGGAACCCTGCACCACCGGGCGGGCCAGCCGGCCGTCCACGGCCGCGGAGCCGCCCGCCTGCGTCGTCGTGGCGGTGACGCCCACCTTGACCGGCACACCCAGCGCCGCGTTGTTCAGCTTCACCGCCGTCAGGCGCACGTAGTAGGCGCCGGGCAGCGGGTCGTTCGACCAGGGCTCGGCCCAGGCGCGGACGGTGCGCAGGTGGCAGGAGAGGGTGACCGAACCGGCGCCGGCGGCGGCGTCGGCGGTCTGCCGGCCGTAACGGCACGCCTGGCGGCGGCGGAGGCCGTCGTAGACGTCGACCTGCCAGGTCGAGGTGGCCTGGCCGGGCGAGGCGGTGGCGGGGAAGGTGACCTTCGCCGTGACCGTCGCCCGGTCCCCCGCGTCCGCGGGGAACTGCCAGTAGAGGTAGTCGCCCGTCGAGGCCTGAGCGGTGGCCTCCTGGTCCGGGCGGACGGCCGTGGCGGTGCGGAAGGAGGTGCCGGCCTCGGTGGGGGCCGCCGTGGCGTCGGCGTCCGTGCTGGGGGAGGCCGAGGCTGCCGGGGCCGCCGTGTCGGCCGAGGCCGGAGTGCACAGGGCGAGGAGGGCGACGCCGGCGGCGATGCCCGCGGCGGCGGTGCGCAGGACACGCATCAGTTGGTCCTCCAGACGGTGACGCGCCAACGGGATATCCAGCCCCAGAGCAGTCCGACGAGGAAACCGCAGACGGTCAGGGCGAGCAGCAGCCACCAGCCGTGCCCCAGCCCCCAGAACGCGGCGTCGGAGGCGTCGTCCGGAGTGCCCGCGAAGTCGATCGAGAGCTCGACGGGCAGCCCGGGGGAGGTCTTCACCGAAGCGGGCGCCGAGAAGGAGTTGCTGACGCTGAGGCAGACCGTCTCGGTGGGGGTGGTCTCCTCGTCCGAGTCCACTCCGGCCGCGCTCTCCTGGTCCGACTCCGCCTTCGGGTAGCGCAGGCCGGTGGAGAGGACGTCGGTGCGGCCGTCGCCCGCTGCCTCGCCGCGGACGATCTCCCGCCCGCTGGTGGTGGACGCGCGCATCAACAGGCCGTAGTCGTCGTTGACCGGGCGGTCGGCCGCGACGCTCACGGCGGCGCGCAGTTCCCTCCCGGCCGGTACGGAGACCCGGTAGACCCGGTGCTTCCCGAAGGACTCGCGGTCGGTGTACAGGCCCGGCTTGAGCACGGGTGCGTCGGCACAGTCCTCGGCGCCCGTGGTGGCCGTCGGGGTCAGCGTCGGCTGGGTGGTGCGGTCGACGAGCTGCTTGACGCGGTGCGAGAGGTCGGCGGTGTGCTGGACGGAGGTGTAGGTACCGCCGGTCGCCTCGGCTATGCAGCTCAACTGGGAGCGGGTCTTGGAGTCCGGCACCAGGCCGAGGGTGTCCACGGTGAGGTGGATGCCCCGGGCCGCGATCTCACGGGCCACCTGGCAGGGGTCGAGAGGGGCGCAGGTGTCCTCGCCGTCACTGATCAGCACGATGCGGCGGGTGGCGTCACCTCCTCCGGCCAGGTCGTCGGCGGACTTCAGCAGGGCGGGGCCGATGGGTGTCCAGCCGGTGGGGGTCAGGGTCGCCACGGCTGTCTTGGCCTCGGTGCGGTCCAACGGGCCCACGGGGTAGAGCTGCCTGGTGTCCTTGCAGCCCACCTGGCGGTCGTCGCCCGGGTAGTTGGCGCCAAGGGTCCGGATGCCCAGCCGGACCTCCTGGGGGACAGCGTCCAGCACCTCGTTGAAGGCCTGCTTCGCGGCGGCCATGCGGGACTGGCCGTCGATGTCCCGGGCCCGCATCGAACCGCTGACGTCGAGGACCAGCTCCACCTTCGGCGCCTCCCCGGATGAGGAACCGGGTTCGCCGGCCAGGGCGGCTGACGGGGTGAGCCCGCCCGTGAGGGTGACCAGTACGCCGCAGACGGCGGCCACCAGTCGTCTTCTTGTGATCATCGCCGGATCATATGGAGAGGCGCTCCCGGAACCCAACTCGTGTGCGACCGAGGGGCCTCTGACGGGGCGTGGCGGTGCGGCCTCCCGGGGGAGCGGGCCTGGGGCGGTGGCCTGGGAGGTGTTGGGGCGGGGGTCGGGGCGGGAGGCGGGGGCGTGCCGGGACGGCAGCCGGTAGGTGTCGCGGCAGCAGCCGGTAGGTATCGGGGCGGCAGCCGGGAGGTGTCGGGGCGGCGGCGGGCGTCCGTGCGCGGTCACGGACGGACGAGCTGTCGCCGGAGGGGGCTCCTCAGGCCCCGGTACGGCCGTCGACCCGTTCCCGGAGCAGGTCGGCGTGGCCGTTGTGGCGTGCGTACTCCTCGATCATGTGCACCAGGATCCAGCGCAGCGAGACGCCTTCACCCCCCATGTGCCCGGCCTCCTCGACCGACAGCCGGCCGGTGTCCGTGAGCGACGCGCCGGCGGTCAGCTCACGGCTCCGCGCCACCTCCGCTCGCCATGTCTCCAACACCTCGTCGAGTCCGCGGCCGGCCTCGAGGGCGAAGTCGTCCCCCCGGCCTCTCCGTACACCGGCGGAAGGCTCCGGCCCGCGAACACGCGCTGGAACCAGTTGCGTTCCACCTCAGCCGTGTGCTGGACCAGGCCCAGCAGGGTCATCGGGGACGGTTCCACCGCAGCCATCCGTAGTTGGGCGTCCTCCAGACCCTCGCACTTCCACGCGAGGGTCGCCCGTTGGAAGTCCAACCAGCCTTCCAGGGTGGTGCGTTCATCGGCGTGGGGCGGTGGGACCGGACGGCCGTCCGGTGTCGTGGGCTTAGGGGTCACCCTGCCTTACTGATCGTTTCAGAATGAGTTGAGCTGTGGGTCTTGCACTTGCCGATCTTGGTCGGCAGGGTGTCCGGGTGCGTGCTGATCTTGTTCCTGACGA
>NZ_JBHWGP010000032.1:0-3072 GCF_042733155.1 Streptomyces sp. NPDC059740
ACGGGGGCGCCCACCCCTCCGGTACTCCCGCGGGGGGTGCCCGCACCCCACGGCCCCCCCCCCCGGGGTGTGGCCGGCTGGCCGGGCCCCGGACGCCGTGCCGGTCAGGCCTTCGGGGCCACCTTGGAGAGCGCGTTGACGATGCGGTCCATCGAGTCGCCGCCGGTGGGGTCGGTGAGGTTGGCCAGGAGCTTGAGGGCGAAGCGCATGAGCACCGGGTGGGTCATGCCCCGCTCCGCGGCCAGCTTCATGATCTTCGGGTTGGAGATCAGCTTCACGAAGGCGCGGCCCAGCGAGTAGTACCCGCCGTAGGTCTCCTTGAGCACCTTCGGGTAGTGCTGGAGCGCCAGTTCGCGCCCGGCCGGGGTGGACCGGGCGTGGGCCTGGACGACGACGTCCGCGGCGATCTGGCCGGACTCCATGGCGTAGGCGATGCCCTCGCCGTTGAAGGGGTTGACCATCCCGCCGGCGTCACCGACGAGCAACAGGCCCTTGGTGTAGTGCGGCTGGCGGTTGAAGGCCATCGGCAGGGCGGCGCCGCGGATCGGGCCGGTCATGTTCTCCGGGGTGTAGCCCCACTCGGCGGGCATCGAGGCGCACCAGGTCCTGAGCACCTCGCGCCAGTCGAGCTCCTTGAACTCCGGCTTGGTGTTGAGGACGCCGAGACCCACGTTGGAGGTGCCGTCGCCCATGCCGAAGATCCAGCCGTAGCCGGGCAGCAGCTTGTGCTCGGCCCCGCGGCGGTCCCACAGCTCGAACCAGGACTCCAGGTAGTCGTCGTCGTGGCGGGGCGAGGTGAAGTAGGTGCGCACCGCGACGCCCATCGGCCGGTCCTCGCGGCGGTGCAGACCCATGGCCAGGGAGAGACGGGTGGAGTTGCCGTCGGCGGCCACGACCAGCGGGGCGTGGAAGGTGGTGGGCGTCTTCTCGTCACCGAGCTTGGCGTGGACGCCGGTGATGCGGCCGGTGCGCTCGTCGAGGATCGGCGCCCCCACGTTGCAGCGCTCGTACAGCCGGGCACCGGCCTTCTCGGCCTGCCGGGCGAGCTGTTCGTCGAAGTCGTCCCGCTTGCGGACCAGGCCGTAGTCCGGGTACGAGGCGAGCTCGGGCCAGTCCAGCTGGAGCCGCACGCCGCCGCCGATGACGCGCAGTCCCTTGTTGCGCAGCCAGCCGGCCTCCTCGGAGACGTCGATGCCCATGCCGACGAGCTGCTTGACGGCGCGGGGGGTGAGGCCGTCGCCGCACACCTTCTCGCGCGGGAAGGCGGTCTTCTCCAGCAGCAGGACGTCCAGTCCGGACCGGGCGAGGTGGTAGGCGGTGGCGGAACCGGCGGGCCCGGCACCGACCACGATGACGTCGGCGCTGTGGTCGGCACTGGGCGCGCCTGGGGACGCCTTCACGGAATCGGTCACGGCGGATCTCCCGGAACTCGGTTAACTCGGTGCCGACCGGCACAGGACAATGGGCAGTCTATGAGGCGTGCAGCTTCGCGACCTGAAGGGGTGAGGTGTCGATGAACGAGCCGCTGGAGCAGCCCCGACCGCCGGTCACCGGGGGTCTGACGTCGTCGGCCGTGAGGGTCCCGGGGCCCGCCGCCGGGCCCGCGCCGATCCCGCTGGACCGGCCCACGCCCGTGGTGGACCTCCGGGTGCCGACCGAGGAGGACGCCTACGCCTGGCGGGAGGTGTTCGACGACCCCGAGGTCATGGAGTTCTTCGGCGGCCGGTCCGCGGAGCCGTCGGTCTACCTGGAGCTGACCGCCCGGCAGCGCCGCCACCACGCGGAACTCGGCTACTGCCTCTACACCCTGACGGACCCGCTGGACGGCTCCGTCGTCGGCTTCACCGGCGCCCAGCCCTGGCCGCGCGAGTGGGGCCCGGTGGGCGAGGTCGAGATCGGCTGGCGGCTGGCACGCCGGTACTGGGGGCGGGGCTACGCCACGGCGGCGGCCCGGCTGGCGCTGGAGAGCGTGCGCACGGCCGGGGTGCCGGAGGTCGTGGCCATGGTCGACACCCGCAACGAGCGCTCGCTGGCGGTCTGCCGCCGGCTGGGGATGCGCGAAGCCGAGACGTACGCCCGCCCCGGCACGGAGGCGACGTCGGTCTGTTACCGGCTCACGCTGTAGCCGGGCCGCGGGGCGTGGGGCGGGCGACCGTCGCACGCCCCCGCGGGGCGCGGCGCCCGCCCGGCTCCCGGGGGACGCCGCGGGCGGCTCAGGCAGCCGGCTTCGTGCCGCGGTGGAGGGCGACGATGCCGCCGGTGAGGTCCCGCCAGGCCACCTTGGCCCAGCCCGCCTGCTGGAGCAGGGCGGCCAGGGCGGGCTGGTCGGGCCAGGCGCGGATGGACTCGGCGAGGTAGACGTAGGCGTCGGGGCTGCTGCTGACCGCGCGCGCCACCGGCGGCAGCGCCCGCATCAGGTACTCGGTGTAGACGGTGCGGAAGGGCGCCCAGGTCGGGTGGGAGAACTCGCAGATCACCACGCGTCCCCCCGGCTTGGTGACGCGGTACAGCTCACCCAGGGCCGCCGCGGTGTCCTGCACGTTGCGCAGGCCGAAGGAGATGGTGACGGCGTCGAAGACGTCGTCGGCGAACGGCAGCCGCATGGCGTCGCCCGCGGTGAACGGCAGCCAGGGCTGGCGCTTCTTGCCCTCCTGGAGCATGCCGGTGGAGAAGTCGCAGGGGACGACGTAGGCGCCGGTGCGGGCCATGGGCTGCGAGGAGGTGCCGGTGCCGGCCGCGAGGTCGAGGACCCGCTCGGCGGGGCGGGCGGCCACTGCGCGGTCGACCTCCCGTCGCCACAGCCGGGACTGGCCCAGGGACAGCACGTCGTTGGTGAGGTCGTAGCGTGCCGCCACGTCGTCGAACATCGCGGCGACTTCGTGCGGCTGCTTGTCCAGGGAGGCTCGGGTCACGCCTGCCATTGTTCACCACCGGGAGACGGGGGCGGGTGGGGGTGGGGGGGGGGGGGGGGGGGGGGGGGGGGGCGCCCCCCCCGCCGGATGCCGGCCGCTCGGGGGGTGGGTTGTCTGATGTACGCGTCGCGGGCGGGACGTCAACCCAGAAGGACGTGGT
>NZ_JBHWGP010000032.1:3082-79768 GCF_042733155.1 Streptomyces sp. NPDC059740
TGGGGTGGGGGGGGGGGCCGGCCAGTGGTTGTTCGCCCCGGGGGCGGGGGGGGGGGGGGGGGGGGGGGGGGCCGGGGTGGAAGGGCATTCTCGCTCCCACCCCACCGTTCAGCGGCCGAGGAGAGGTGGCAGTTCCATGACGACGGGGAACGGGCGGTCCGTCTCCAGCTTGCCCGTGTGGCGGGGCCGCTCAGGCGCGGAGACGTACTCCCCGGTGTCGTGGTGCCGCCAGAACTCGTGGACCACCGGGAGGTCGTCCTCACCCCGCTCCACACGCCAGTAGTAGGGCACCCCGGCGGCGGCGAACAGCGCCGGCTTGCGGTGACGGTCGTCCTGCATCGAACCCGGCGAGACAACCTCGACCACCAAGGCGACCGCGCTTGCCGGAACGCAGTCGAGCTCCAGCACATCCAGTCCGCGTTCGTCGTAGACGATGACGTCAGGCTTGGCGACATTGTGCGAGTCGACGAGTACGCACTGTTCAGAGACCACCGAGTACGGAGACGCCCCTCCGCTCTCGGCGAGCGAACGCAGGACTCCGTCTCGCACCTTGTTGTGCCACAGCACCGCCATGCCCTTGACCACGACCACTCCGTCCACCAGTTCCCAATCGGTGGGCAGCTCCAGGCCGCGGACCTGGTCGACGGTCCACCCCGCCCCGGGGGGCGGGAACATCCACGTGTCGGCGGTCGGCTTCGCCGGGCGGTCGGTCGTCATGACTGCTCCCATGGGGCGATGGTGCACGCGGGGGCCGGTGCGGGCCCTCGTTTCGACGGTACCGCCACCCTTACGAGCGCAGGCGGAGATCCGGACTTGACCTCGCCGTTCCGGCGGGCGGCCCGGTCACCGCCGCCGGTGCACCAGCCGTCCGCCCAGCGCGGTGGCCAGGCAGGTGCCGTCCGCCGCGAGGACCGCGAAGTCGGCGCGGGCGCCCGCGGTCAGCGGGGCGGTGGGCGGGGCGGGCAGCTCGGGCAGCCCGGAGCGGTGCACCGCGGTGCGGACGGCGGGGCGGGCGAAGGGGCCGGTGAGGCTGGTGGTGCCGGTCACGAGGAGGCGTTGCAGGCCGCGGCGGGCACTGGCGCCCCAGCGCGTCTCGTCCAGGGCGAGGGCCGCGAGCGCGTCCCCGGTCAGCGGCGTGGTGTCGGGGACGCCGAGGTCGGCCAGCTCGCGCGGGTCGGGGTGGTAGGCGGCCTCCAGCAGGGCGGCGGCAGCCGGTTCGTGGCGGCCCGGGCTCAGGACGCCGTCCCACTCCCGGACCCGGGCCCGGTCGCCGTGGGCCGCGCGCAGCTCCTCGGCCGGTCCGAGGGCTGCGATGCGGGCACCGTCCACGAGGAGCGCCCAGCCGGGCCGGAGGCCGGGATCGGCCGGGTCCGCCGGACCGGACGTGCGGTCGGGGCGGACGGCGGTGGGGAGGTGGAGGGTCAGCATGGCGGGGCTCCGCGGGCCGGGGGGCGGCGGTGCGGGCCGGGGGGCGGCCCGCACCTTCAGCCTCAGTTGGCCTCGACGAGCTTCAGCTCGGTGCGCTCCGCGCCGTCCAGGGCGGTGGAGGACAGGTGGGAGACCACGCGGTCGTCGACCGGGTCCTCGGCCGGGTCGTCGTGGACCACGAGGTGCTCGTAGGTGGTGGCCCGCTGGGCGGGGACGCGGCCGGCCTTGCGGATGAGGTCGATCAGCTCCATGCGGTTGGAGCGGTGGCGGGCGCCCGCGGAGGAGACGACGTTCTCCTCCAGCATCACCGAGCCGAGGTCGTCGGCGCCGTAGTGCAGGGAGAGCTGGCCGACCTCCTTGCCGGTGGTCAGCCAGGAGCCCTGGATGTGGGCCACGTTGTCGAGGAAGATCCGCGCGATGGCGATCATGCGCAGGTACTCGAAGAGGGTGGCCTGCGTCTGCCCCTTCAGGTGGTTGTTGTGGGGCTGGTAGGTGTACGGGATGAAGGCGCGGAAGCCGCCGGTGCGGTCCTGCACGTCACGGATCATGCGCAGGTGCTCGATGCGCTCGGCGTTGGTCTCACCCGTGCCCATCAGCATGGTGGAGGTGGACTCCACGCCCAGCTTGTGGGCGGTCTCCATGATCTCCAGCCACCGCTCGCCGGACTCCTTGAGCGGGGCGATGACCTTGCGCGGGCGCTCCGGGAGCAGTTCCGCGCCGGCGCCGGCGAAGGAGTCCAGGCCCGCCGCGTGGATGCGGGTGATGGCCTCCTCGACGCTCACGCCGGAGATGCGGGCCATGTGCTCGACCTCGGAGGCGCCCAGGGAGTGGATGACCAGCTCGGGGAAGGCCTGCTTGATGGCCGAGAAGTGCTTCTCGTAGTACTCGACGCCGTAGTCCGGGTGATGGCCGCCCTGGAACATGATCTGGGTGCCGCCGAGCTCCACGGTCTCCGCGCAGCGGCGCAGGATGTCGTCGAGGTCGCGGGTCCAGCCCTTCTCGGTGTCCTTGGGGGCCGCGTAGAAGGCGCAGAACTTGCAGGCCGTCACGCAGACGTTGGTGTAGTTGATGTTGCGCTCGATGATGTACGTCGCGATGTGCTCGGTGCCGGCGTAGCGGCGGCGGCGTACGGCGTCCGCGGCGGCGCCCAGTGCGTGCAGCGGGGCCGAGCGGTACAGGACGACGGCTTCCTCGGGGGTGATCCGCCCACCCTGCGCGGCGCGGTCGAGTACGGACTGCATCTGCTGGCGGTCGGCGTTCTCGGTCACCGGGCGGTCCCTTCTGGTGCGGTTCTCGGACGGGCCTCACCGGCGTACCGGGCTGGGCCTGACCGGATGTGAGGACCGATCCAGCCTACGCCAGGGCCCTGCGGTGCCGGTCGGCGGTCGGGCGCAGGGCCCCGCCCCCTGACCGTCGGCCGCCGGGGAATACCGCCTGCGGGAAGCGCCGGGTGAAACGAACATGCAGCCGAAAGGAAGAAACGGCGGCAGAAAGGGGACGGGACGGCGCGGGGAAGGCTCGTGCGCGGGGAACGCGCGGGGAAGGGGCGGAATCGGTGCCGGAATCCAGCAGCGGAAGGCCGCCGCAAGAATGCCGCATTCTTCGCTTCCGCGCACCGGGCGCTTTCCCGTGGGGAGTACCCGGTTCCCTGAGGAGTGGCTCCGGTTCTCCGGGGAGTGGCTCCGGTTCTCCGCGGAGAGCGTCCGGTGGCCGGAAGACGGTTTCCGGCCGTTCCGGCCGTTCCGGCCCTTCCTTCCCGCCGGGTGCCGGGACGGGGACGCGCGGCAGCGGCCGGACCGGTGCGGGCGGGCGTGACGAGACCGCGCCCGCACCGGCCCGGCGGTGGGACGCGGTCTCGCGGCGGCGGGGTCAGGCCTCCAGCAGCTTCACTTCGACGTCCTGCGGGATGCCCGTGGTCCCACCGGTGCGGCGGGCGAACTCGGTCACCCCGCGCAGCTGGTCGGGGCCGAAGCGGAAGTCCAGCGTCGTGAAGTACTTCTGCAGCACCTCGTCGTCGAAGTTCTCCCAGCGCGCCGCCTGCTCGGCGACCTTGCCGACCTCCTCCAGCGAGAGGTCGCGGCTGGCCAGGAACGCCTCGTGCACCTTGGCCACGATCCGCGGTTCCCGCTCCAGGTAGTCCCGGCGCGCGGCCCAGACGGCGAAGACGAAGGGCAGGCCCGTCCAGTCCTTCCACATCTGTCCGAGGTCGTGCACCTGGAGGCCCAGGCGCGGGCCGTCGTGCAGGTTGGCGCGGAGCGCGGCGTCCCCGATGAGGACGGCGGCGTCGGCCTCCTGCATCATCTGGCCGAGGTCGGGCGGGCAGGTGAAGTACTCGGGGGTGACGCCCACCTGCTCGGCGAGGAGGAGCTGGGCGAGGCGGACGGAGGTCCGCGAGGTGGAGCCGAGGGCGACGCGGGCGCCGTCGAGCTGCTCCAGGGGCTTCTGCGAGACGATCACGCAGGACATGACGGGGCCGTCGCAGCCGACCGCGATGTCCGGGAAGGCCACGAGGTCGTCGGCGGCCTTCAGGAACTCCACGAGCGTGATCGGCCCGATGTCGAGGTCCCCCTGCACCAGGCGCTCGCTGAGCTTCTCCGGGGTGTCCTTGGTCAGCTCCAGGTCCAGCAGGGTGCCGGTCCGGGCGAGGCCCCAGTAGAGGGGCATGCAGTTCAGAAACTGGATGTGGCCCACCCGGGGCCTGCTCCGACGGTGGCCGGCGGCTTCTGCGGGTGCGTCTCCAACGGTTGCTTTGTCCACGACGCGAGGCTAGACCCGGCGCGGCGGGCCGGGCGGGCGGGGGCGCCCACGCCGGGCCGGGCGGTGCGGCCGGGGGCGAGGAGGGCCGCACGGGCCGGGGGCTCGGCCCGGACCGGCTCAGGTGCCGCGGCAGGGCCGTCACGGGGCTCCCGCCAGGCATACCGGTCGGTACGGGAACGGGCGCGGCGACGGCCTTCGCGGGGGCGCCGACAGAATCCGGGGCCTGGAAACGACACGCGAAATAAACGTGATCTTTGGCTCTTCCACCCTGGAGCCGGCCCGTGCTACGCTCGGCGCAAGTTGCAGTTTGGTTTCCCTTGCAGTACAGAGCCTGCGGAGCATGTGACGCCGCAGGCTTTTGTAGTTTTCAGACTTCTTGCAGGTTCTGGAGCAGGGCAACCCTTTGGCCCAAGGAGGGCTTATGGCTACCGGAACCGTCAAGTGGTTCAACGCCGAGAAGGGCTTCGGCTTCATCGCCCAGGACGGCGGCGGCCCCGATGTCTTCGTTCACTACTCCGCGATCAACGCGTCTGGTTTCCGCTCCCTGGAGGAGAACCAGACCGTGACCTTCGACGTCACGCAGGGTCCCAAGGGCCCGCAGGCCGAGAACGTCACCCCCTCCTAATCAAGGGGATCCGACCGATCGCGGCCGGATAACAGCAGTACCCCAAGGAGCCCCCGCCTCGTGCGGGGGCTCCTGCCTTTTCCCTTCCTCCCCGAAAGCCCCCGCCCCGGAGGCGTCCGCCGTGCGAGCGGCCCCCGAGAGCCTTCTTCCGGGGAGTTCCCGTCCGCGGAGCTCCCTCCCGGCAGGCGGGCGGTCAGGCCGGTTCGGGGCCGGCGGGGCGGGGCGCGGCGTACATCGCGTCGATCTCGGCGGCGAAGTCCCGCAGCACCACGGCCCGCCGCAGCTTCATCGACGGCGTGAGGTGCCCGGACTCCTCGGTGAACTCGCTCGCCAGCACCTGGAAGCGCCGGATGGACTCGGGCCGGGAGACCAGCTGGTTGGCGTCGTCCACCGCCTTCTGTACCTCGGCGAGCAGTTCGGGATCGGTGACGAGCGCTTCCGTCGGCACGTCCTGCTTGTGCCGCATGCGGCGCCAGTGGGCGAGGCCGTCGGGGTCCAGCGTCAGCAGGGCGGTGATGTGGGAGCGGTTGTCGCCGATCACCATGCACTGCCCGACCAGCGGGTGGGACCGCAGCCGGTCCTCCAGCGGGGCGGGGGCGACGTTCTTGCCGCCGGAGGTGACGATCAGCTCCTTCTTACGGCCGGTGATGGTGAGGTAGCCGTCCTCGTCCAGGGCGCCGATGTCCCCGGTCGGGAACCACTCGCCGGTGAGCTCGCCCGCCTTCTGCTCGGCGGCGTTCCAGTAGCCGGTGAAGACCTGTCCGCCGCGCAGCAGCACCTCGCCGTCCTCCGCGATGCGCACGGCGCTGCCCGGCAGGGGCCAGCCCACCGTGCCGATGCGGGGTTTGAGGGGCGGGGTGACGGTGGCGGCTGCGGTGGTCTCGGTCAGGCCGTACCCCTCGAAGACGCCGATGCCGGCGCCCTCGTAGAAGGCGGCGAGGCGGTGGCCGAGCGGCGAGCCGCCGCAGATGACGTAGCGGACCCGGCCGCCGAGCGCGGCGCGGATGCGGCGGTAGACCAGCGGGTCGTAGAGGGCGCGGGCGGCGCGCAGCCCGAGCCCGGGGCCGGAGCCGCCACCGTGCTCGCGGGCCTCGACCGCCTCCCCGTAGCGGCGGGCGATGCGGGCCGCCCGGTCGAAGGAGGCGGCCCGGCCCATCTTCTCGGCGGTGGCCCGGCCGGTGTTGTAGACCTTCTCCAGGACGTAGGGGATGGCCAGCAGGAAGGTCGGCCGGAACCCGGCCAGGTCGGCGAGGAGGTCCTCGGTCTGGATGCTGGGCGCGTGGCCGAGCCGGACCCGGGCCCGCAGGCAGCCCACGGCGACCATGCGGCCGAAGACGTGCGCGAGCGGCAGGAAGAGGAGGGTGGCGGCGGGGTCCTTGCTGACCGACCGGAAGACGGGGTGGAGCAGTTCCACCGCGTTGTCGACCTCGGCGAAGAAGTTGCCGTGGGTGAGCACGCAGCCCTTGGGGCGCCCGGTCGTCCCGGAGGTGTAGATGAGGGTGGCGGCGTCGCCGGGGCCGAGGGCGGCGCGGCGGGCGTCGAGTTCGGCGTCCGCGACCTCCACGCCGGCCGTCGAGATCCGGGCGAGCGCCCCGTTGTCGAGCTGCCACAGCTCGGCGAGGTCGGGGAGGTCGCCACGGATGCCGCTCACCAGCCTGGCCTGCGCCACGCTCTCCACGGCGCAGGCGCGGACCCCGGCGTCCTGGAGTATCCACCGGGCCTGGTGCGCGGAGGAGGTGGGGTAGACCGGGACGGTGACCAGGCCGGCGGCCCAGGCGGCGAAGTCCAGCAGCGTCCACTCGTAGGTGGTGCGGGACATGATGGCGAGCCGGTCGCCGGGGCGCAGGCCGTGGGCGACCAGGCCGCGGGCGAGTTCCCGCACCTGTGCGGCGAAGGCGGCTGCGCTCACGTCGCGCCAGGTGCCGTCCGGCTGCTTGCGGGCGAGGACGACCTCGGTGGGGGCCTCCCGGGCGTTGGTGAACGGGATGTCGCCGAGCGTCCCGGTGCTGACCGGGGCCACCAGCGGCGGGACGCTCGCCTCGCGCACCACGCCGTCGACGCGGGTGAGTTCCGGGGGGACCAGGCGGGGCCCGCCGGTTTCCGGGGCCGGCTCCGGGGCGCCGGACGGGGTGGCTGCTGGGGACTGTGCGCTGTGCTGGCTTGTCACGAGGCGGCTCCTCTTCTTCCGCGGGCCGCGCGGCCACCGCACGGGGCCGTTCACGCGGGCTCCGGGTCGTTCGGCGGTCAGTCCTCCGGCGCGCGTTCGAGGATCGCGGTCACCCCCTGGCCGCCGGCCGCGCAGATCGAGACCAGGCCCCGCACGGGGGTGCCGTCGGCGGCCGGGCGCTCGGCCAGGAGGGCGGCGAGGGTCGCGACGATGCGGGCGCCGGTGGCGGCGAAGGGGTGTCCGGTGGCGAGGGAGGAGCCCGCCACGTTGAGCCGGCCGGGGTCGACGGGCGGCAGGCCCTGCTTCTCCCAGGCGGCGAGGGTGGCCAGGACCTGCGAGGCGAACGCCTCGTGGATCTCGACCAGGGCGAAGTCGGCCAGGTCCAGGCCGGTGCGCTCCAGCATCCGCGGCACGGCGTGGGCGGGGGCCATCAGCAGGCCGTCCGCGCCGTCGACGAAGTCCACCGCGGCGCTCTGGTAGGCCGTGAGGTAGGCCAGCGGGCACAGTCCCCGGGCCCTGGCCCACTCCTCGTCGGCGAGCAGGACGGTGGCGGCGCCGTCGGTGAGCGGGGTGGAGTTGCCGGCCGTCATCGTCGCCCCGCCGAGGTCGGTGCCGAACACCGGGCGCAGCGCGGCGAGTTTCTCCGGGGTGGAGTCGGGGCGCAGGTTCTGGTCGCGGGTCAGGCCGCGGTAGGGGGTCACCAGGGTGTCCAGGAGGCCGCGGTCGTAGGCGGCGGCCAGCCTGCGGTGGCTGGTGGCGGCCAGTTCGTCCTGGGCCTCGCGGCTGATGCCCCACTCCTTGGCGGTGCGGGCGGCGTGCTCGCCCATGGACAGGCCGGTGCGCGGTTCGGCGTTGCGGGGGATGTCGGGGACGAGATGGCCGGGGCGGATCCGGGCGAGTTCCCGGAGGCGGGCCAGCGGCGTGCGGGCACGGCGGGCGGCGAGCAGGATGCGGCGCAGCCGGTCGTTGACGCCGAGCGGGGCGTCGCTGGCGGTGTCGGCGCCGCCCGCGACGGCGCTGTCGATCTGCCCGAGCGCGATCTTGTTGGCGGCGGCGATGACGGCCTGGAGGCCGGTGCCGCAGGCCTGCTGGACGTCGTAGGCGGGGGTGCGCGGGTCCAGGCGGGAGGCCATCAGGGTCTCGCGGGCGAGGTTGAAGTCCCGGCTGTGCTTGAGCACGGCGCCGGCGACGAACTCGCCCAGCCGCTCCCCCGCCAGCCCGTACCGTTCCACCAGCCCGTCCAGCGCCGCCCCCAGCATGTCCTGGTTGGAGGCGGTGGCGTAGGGGCCGTCCGACCGTGCGAAGGGGATCCGGCTGCCACCGACGACCGCGACGCGGCGGGGTGCGGCGGGCGTTGCCAGAGTGGGGGCGCTCATCCTCGACCAACTCCTGACCCGACAGTAACCTTACTGGGAAGTAAAGCTACGCCAGATGGCCACGGTCTTCCATAGGCCGGACACGCGCCGTTCGCAGGCCCGGACGCGCGCCGTCCGGTGCCGGTCGCCGTCGCCAGCCGGCCCGCCACCGTCCGCCGCCGTCCCGGGACCGGCCGCCCCCGGCCGCCCCCGACCCACCGGAGCCGCCACCGTGCCCGACCGCTACCTGCGCCTGTCCCGTTCCGCCCCCGGCCGCTTCGTCACCCGCCGCCTGGGCCTGCCGCAGCCCGTCCCGCTGGAGCGGTGGGCACCCGGGCGGACCGCCCTGGCCGGTCCCGTGCTGCACCTGGCGGCCGGTACGCCCGCCCTGGACCGCGGCCCCGTCCTGGAGCGCGCCGGGCTCACCGTGCACACCGCGCGCCGCGAGGAGACCCGCTACGCGGCGGTGGTCCTCGACGCGACGGGCGTCACCGACGTCGCGGGGCTCGCCGGCGTCCACGCCGCCCTGCACCCCGTGATGCGCTCCCTCACCGACCACGCCCGCCTGGTCGTCCTCGGCTCGGCACCCGACCCCGCCGACCACCACCAGGCCGCGGCGCAGCAGGCCCTGGAGGGGTTCGTCCGGTCGCTGGGCAAGGAGGCCGGCAAGGCCAGGACCGCGAACCTGCTGCGTCTGCCGGCCGCCGGCGCCGCGCAGCCGGGCGGGGCGGGGACGGACGTGGCCGAGTCGACGCTGCGGTTCCTGCTCTCCCCACGGTCGGCGTTCGTCAGCGGGCAGGTCGTCACCCTCGGCAGCCCGCCGGCGCCGGTCGCCCCCGAGGACTGGGACCGGCCGCTGACGGGCCGGACCGCCCTGGTCACCGGAGCCGCTCGCGGAATAGGCGCGGCCCTCGCGGAGACCCTGTCCCGGGACGGTGCCGAGGTGGTCTGCCTGGACGTGCCGGGCGCCGCGGCCGACCTCGAAGGTGTCGCCTCCCGCGTCGGCGGCCGGGCCCTCACCCTCGACATCACCGCGCCCGAGGCCGGCGAACGCCTCGTGGAGGAGGTCTCCGGCGGCCTCGACGTCCTCGTCCACAACGCGGGCATCACCCGGGACCGGCGGCTGGCCAACATGGCCGCCGACCGCTGGCAGTCGGTCCTGGACGTCAACCTGGCCGCGGTACTGCGCACCACCGACGCGCTGCTGGCCGCCGGGGTGCTGCGGCCGGACACCGGACGTGTCGTGGCGACCGCGTCCATCGCCGGGATAGCGGGGAACAACGGCCAGACCAACTACGCGGCGAGCAAGGCGGGCGTCATCGGCCTCGTCCGCTCGCTGGCGCCGCGCGCCGCGGCCGAGCACCGGGTGACGGTCAACGCGGTGGCGCCCGGCTTCATCGAGACGAAGATGACCGCGGCCGTGCCCCTGTTCGTGCGGGAGGCCGGCCGCCGGATGAGCTCGCTCGGCCAGGGCGGGCTGCCGGTGGACGTGGCGGAGACCGTGGCGTGGCTCGCCCACCCCGCATCCGGCGGCGTCAACGGCCAGGTCGTCCGCGTCTGCGGGCAGAGCCTGCTGGGAGCGTGAGCCCCGTGACGACCGCCCCCGCCACCCGGCACCTGCGCCGCACCCCGCGCCTGGCGCCGCTGCTGCTGCGCGGCGCCCTCACCGGGCTCGGCAAACGGCCCGGCCCCGAGGCCCCGCTGCCGCAGCGCCGCCTCACCGTGCCGGGGGTCCGACCGGAACCGGCGAAGGTGGCCGCGTACGCCCGGGTCTGCGGCTTCTCCGCCGGCGGGCCCGGGGACGCGGAGGGGCCGCCGGTGCTGCCCCTGACCTACCCGCACATCCTGGGCTTTCCGCTCGCCGCCCGCCTGATGGGCGACCGGGCCTTCCCGCTGCCGATGCTCGGGCTGGTCCACACCGGCATCGAGATCGACCAGCGCGAGGCCCTGCCGGTGGGCGGCGCCTTCGAGCTGACCGTGTACGCCGAGGAGTTGCGGGCGCACCGGCGCGGCACCGAGGTGGTGATGGTGACCGAGGCGCGACGCGGGGAGCGGCTGCTCTGGACCGACCGCAGCACCTACCTGGCACGCCACCGCACGCCCGCCCCCGGGGAGCACCCCGCCCCCGCCTTCGAGCGGGAGGCTCCGGCGCCCGGCGGGGAACTGCCCGAGCGGGCCCGGTGGCGGCTGCCCGCGAACCTGGGCCGCGCCCATGCCCGCGTCTCCGGCGACTACAACCCCATCCACCTGCACCCCCTCACCGCCCGCCCGCTCGGCTTCCCCCGGGCCATCGCCCACGGCATGTGGACGGTGGCCCGGTGCGCCGCGGCGGCGGTGCCCGCGGACTCCGGTGCGGTGCGGCTCTCGGCGGCGTTCCGGGCGCCGGTGCTGCTCCCGGGGACGGTGGTCTACGCGGCGGACGGCGGGAGGTTCACGGTGACGGGCCCGCCCCGGGACGCGGCCGAGCCGCCTCGGGTGCACCTCACGGGGTCGGTCCGGCTGCCCTGAACCGTCGGCGGGAGCGCGGCGGTCCGCCGGGGCCGCCGCGCCCGCGTCAGTTCTCCCCCGGCGTCCACCGGTCGCCGACCATCAGGCGGCCCAGGCCCGTCCAGGCGAAGTTCATGAGTGTCGCGGCGGTCTCCCGGGCCGAGGGCGGGGCGGTGGCCGGGCCCGCGGTGGCGGTGTTGGCCCACTCCGCGAGGGACTCGGCGGCGCCGACCAGGGCGTGGGCCAGGCCCGCCACCTCGCGTTCGGCCAGCTCCGTGTCGCAGCCGGCCTCGCGGGCCGCCGCTGCGATCAGCCCGGTGACGAAGTCGGTGAGGCCGGCCCGCATCGCGGCGACCTCCCGGACGAAGGGCTCCCCCTGGGTGCGGGCCTGCTGGTGCAGCACCGCCCAGCTGTCGGGGTGCTCGGCGGTGTAGGTGAAGAAGCCCTTCAGGCCACTCCACAGCTGGCGGTCGGCCGCCCCGCCGGGCTCCACCGCCGCCCGCACGGCCGCCACCAGCGCGGCCGACTCCCGCCGGATCACCGCGCTGAACAGCTCCTCCTTGGAGTTCAGGTAGAGGTAGACCAGCGGTTTGGAGACCCCGGCGACCTCCGCGATCTCGTCCATGGAGGCGGCCCGGTAACCGCGGCGGGCGAACGTGGCGACCGCCGCGTCGAGCATCTGCTGCTCCCGGACCGCCCGCGGGACCCGCTTGCTCTTCACCGCTGCCACGCCATGCCTCCTCGACCCCCACCCCGCAACCGCTTACTGCTGGGTAAGTCTACGGATCCGCCACCTCGTTCCCGGCGGCCGGAGGCGTACGCCGCTCCCGGGCCCGGACGCGGACGACCGGCCGCCCCGAAGCCTGCGGGCTTCCGGACGGCCGGTCGGAGCCGGGCCGGTGTGCGGGTGTCGCGGGCTCAGCCGGCGACGGCCACCGGGGCGTCCTGGCGCTGCGGGGCGCGGCCCTCGTCGAGCGCCTCGGAGTCCAGGCTGATGCTGGTGGCGTTGTCGAACATCTCGCGGTCCAGCAGCTTCTCGCGGGCGGCGACCAGGATCGGGATGACCGACTGGCCGGCGACGTTGGTGGCGGTGCGCATCATGTCCAGGATCGGGTCGATGGCCATGAGCAGGCCCACACCCTCCAGCGGCAGGCCCAGCGTCGACAGGGTCAGCGTGAGCATGACGGTGGCGCCCGTCAGGCCCGCGGTGGCGGCGGAGCCGATGACGGAGACGAAGACGATCAGGACGTAGTCGCCGAAGTTCAGCGGCACGTTGAAGATCTGGGCGATGAAGATCGCGGCGATCGCCGGGTAGATCGAGGCGCAACCGTCCATCTTCGTGGTCGAGCCGAAGGGCACCGCGAAGGAGGCGTAGTCGCGGGGCACGCCGAGGCGCTCGGTGACCTTCTGGGTGACCGGCATGGTGCCGACCGAGGACCGCGAGACGAAGGCGAGCTGGATGGCGGGCCAGGCGCCGCGGAAGAACTGGATCGGGCTGACCTTGGCGACGGTGGCCAGCAGGATCGGGTAGACGCCGAACAGCACCAGGAGGCAGCCGACGTAGATGTCGACGGTGAAGGTCGCGTACTTGCCGATCAGGTTCCAGCCGTAGGTGGCGATGGCGTTGCCGATGAGGCCGACGGTGCCGATCGGGGCGAGGCGGATGACCCACCACAGCGCCTTCTGCAGCAGCTCCAGGACGGACCGACTGACGTTCAGCACCGGCTCGGCCTTCTCCCCCAGGGCGAGGGCCGCGGCGCCGGCGACGGCGCCGAGGAAGACGATCTGGAGGACCTGGAGCTGGCTGAACGGCGTCACGATGTCGGTGGGGATGATGCCGGTGAGGAAGTCCAGCCAGGAGCCGGCATGGTCGGGTGCCTTGCCGTCCTGCGCCGTCAGGCCCGTGCCCGCGCCCGGGTGGGTGACCGAGCCGATGACCAGGCCGATGGCGACGGCGATCAGCGAGGTCGCCATGAACCACAGCAGGGTGCGGGTCGCCAGCCGGGCGGCGTTGTTGACCTGCCGGAGGTTGGTGATCGACACCAGGATGGCGAAGAAGACCAGCGGCGCGACGGCCAGCTTCAGCAGCTGGACGAAGATCGAGCCGACCTTGTCGAGGGTGGTCCCGAGCCAGGCCACGTCACCGCTCTTGGCGATCCAGCCGAAGAGCACGCCCAGCACCAGGCCGAGCAGGATCTGGGCCCAGAAGGGGACCTTGGGTATCCGGGAGCGCTTGGCTTCTCTTGCGGTGTCGGGGGTCTCGGCCTGGGGGGCGGAGGAAGGGGACGAGGACAAGGGGAACTCCGGGGCAGAGGTGATGCGGTGGGGAGGGACTGCGGGGCAGTCGGCGTGACCTGGGCGGTCAGGCGGGGGAGGCCTCGGGCACCAGGGGTCCGCCGCGGGGCGGAGCTCCGGCCGCTGCCGAGATGTCTTCCGCCTCAGCGGCGACGACAGGCTGCGGAGAGGCAGCGGCAGAGATCGACGTGCAGGCGCGCGACGAGCATCACCCCCAAGGGGGACGCGGGCACGGCTGACATCTTCATGATGGTCAGACTAACAGAGTCTTTGAGAGGCCCAAAGGAAACCTTGGATGCGCTCTCCGGCCGGCGGTTTCCGCGCATGCGAGAACACCGGGCCGGGACGGACCGGACCGGTGTCAGGACGGGCACAGAGGGGCGGCGAGGGGCGGCAGCCGGACGCCGCAGAACCGGGGCGGAGCGCCGCGGAGAGCCGAGCCCGGCAGGCCCGCGGGGAGCCCCGGCCCCAGGCCTGCGGGGCGGGGGTCGCGGGCGGCTCCGGCCGGGAGGGCTCAGGCGTGGCGGCCACGCCCACCGCGAGGCGGGCGCGCCCTCAGGCGACGCTGTCCTCCTGGCTGCGGTTCTCCGCGAGGCGCATCTTCTGGCGGTCGACCTGCGCGGAGATCTGCGCCGACATCACGTCCCGCTGGCGGCGCAGCAGCACGAAGCTGAGCGGGGCGGAGAGGACGATCGCCAGGAGCAGCAACCAGATGGTGTTGGAGTTGCCCACGCCGAGCGGGATGATCTTGAAGTAGGCGAGCACCCACACGACGCCGAAGCAGACGAGGAAGAGCCCGAAGCGGTAGAGGGAGTAGCGGAGGGCGGCGAACCGGGGGCTGCTCACGGCAGGACCTTCTTCACAACGGCGTCCGAATGGGGCACCCACCAGTGAAACACAACGCTGCCCGCGATCCACCGGCCCCCTCACCGCGCCTCTCTCCCCGCGAGGACACCGCAGGTCACCGCTGCGTGCGCGGGCCCGGCGGGGTGCCGGGGCCGGGAGGTCCGGGCAGCGCCCCGGAGCGGGACGCGGGGGCCGTACGGCGCGGGATGCGGGGCCGCGTGGTCGGCGGGCCTCAGCCGGTCGGGCCGAGCTCCAGCCACAGGGTGATGTCGTCCTCGTAGGTGTCCTCGCCGGTGCGGATGGCGCCCGGGACCCGCCCGACCTCCTTGTAGCCGCAGGCGGCGTAGAAGTTCTCCACGCCCCGCCCGCCCCGGCAGGTCAGCCGGATGCCGGTGAGGCCGGGCAGGCCGCGTGCCGCCTCGGCCGCAGCGGCCATCAGGTCCCGCCCGTAGCCCTTGCCCTGGTGCCGGGGGTGGACCATCACCGTGTAGAGCCAGCACCAGTGGGTCATGAGGCGGTGCGTGTTGAGGGTGAGGTAGGCGGTGGCCGCGACCGTGCCGTCGGCCTCCCGGCCCACCAGCAGGCGGGTGCGCCCCTCGGCCATCGCCGTCAGGTGGCGCAGCTGCTCGGCCCGGATCGCCGCACGGTCGGCGGGCGGCACGAATCCGACGGCCCCGTCGGCGTCGGTCACGTCGGCCCACAGGTCGACGAGGTTCTCCCGCAGCTGCGGGGTGACCGGCGGGTCGAGTTCGAAGCTCAGTGACATGCAGCCGACGGTAACGCGGTACGGGCGCCGATCGCCTTCGGGTTCCGGTCGGCGGACGGCAGGGGCGCTCGGCTGCTCAGCGGGCCAGCGCCTCGGCCGCCACGGTGAGGTCGCGGACCAGCCCGTCGAAGGCGGCGTCCCGGTCGTCGGCGCGCAGCACCGCGGAGGGGTGGACGGTGGCGAGGACCGGCACCGCGCGGGAGTGGACCTGCCGTTCCGTCAGTGCGCCGCGTTCCTCCCCGACCCGGAAGGACGAGCCGAACAGCGCCCGCCCGGCGGTGGCGCCGAGCACCACGAGGACCTCCGGGGCGACCAGGGCCGTCTCGCGGGCGAGCCACGGGCCGCAGGCCGTCATCTCCCGCAGGGTGGGGGCCTTGTGGATGCGGCGCTTGCCCCGCCCGGCGACGTGCTCGAACTTGAAGTGCTTGACGGCGTTGGTGCGGTAGGTCTCGCCGGGGTCGATCCCCGCCACGGCCAGCGCCCGGTCCAGCACGTGACCGGCCGGTCCGACGAAGGGCCTGCCCTGCCGGTCCTCCTGGTCGCCCGGCTGCTCCCCGACGAGCATGACCCGCGCCGTCGCCGTCCCCTCCCCGAACACCGTCTGCGTGGCGTCCCGGTGCAGCGGGCAGCCCCGGCAGTCGGCCGCCGCGCGGCGCAGGGCGGGGAGCCCGCCGCGCTCGGGCAGGAACGGTTCAGCGGTGTAGTCGTCCTCGGGCGTGTGCCCCGCCTTGCTCGCCATACCGCAGCGGGTACCCGGTGCCGGCCGGACGAGACGACCCGTCACCCGGGCACCGGCCGCCGGACGGGTGGGCCGCACACGGCCAGGGGGAGGGCGCCCGCACGGACGTCCTCCCCCTGGCTCCGCCGGCCGGACCCGGTCCGGCCGCCTCTCCTCAGACCCGCATGGGCTGCGGCGACTCGCGGCGCTCGGTGTCGGGGCCCGGGTACTCGTTGATGATCTCGTACCGGGTGTTGCGCTCGACCGGCCGGAAGCCCGCGTCGCGGATGAGCTCCAGCAGGTCGTCGCGGGTCAGCTTGTTGGGCGTGCCGTAGTTGTCCGCGTCGTGCGTGATCTTGTACTCGACGACCGAGCCGTCCATGTCGTCGGCGCCGTGCTGGAGGGCGAGCTGGGTGGTCTGCAGACCGTGCATGACCCAGAAGCACTTCACGTGCGGCACGTTGTCGAACAGCAGCCGGGAGACGGCGAAGGTCTTCAGCGCCTCGGCGCCGGAGGCCATGGTGGTCCGCGCCTGGAGGCGGTTGCGGATCTTGCCGTCCTTCATGTCCACGAAGTCGTGCTGGTAGCGCAGCGGGATGAAGACCTGGAAGCCGCCGGTCTCGTCCTGGAGCTCCCGCAGCCGCAGCACGTGGTCGACGCGGTGGCGGGGCTCCTCGATGTGCCCGTACAGCATCGTCGAGGGGGTCTTGAGACCCTTCTGGTGCGCCAGGCGGTGGATGCGCGACCAGTCCTCCCAGTGGGTGTCGTGGTCGACGATGTGCTGGCGGATCTCCCAGTCGAAGATCTCCGCGCCGCCGCCGGTCAGCGACTCCAGGCCGGCGTCGATCAGCTCGTCGAGGATCTCGGAGGCGGGCAGACCGGAGATCTTCTCGAAGTGGTGGATCTCGGTGGCGGTGAACGCCTTGAGGGCCACCGTGTCCGGCAGGGCTTCCTTGAGCGCCTTCAGCGAGCGGGGGTAGTACCGCCACGGCAGCGTCGGGTGGAGGCCGTTGACGATGTGCAGCTCGGTGAGCTTGTCGCCCTCCATCGCCTTGGCGAGCTTGACGGCCTCCTCGATGCGCATGGTGTACGCGTCCTTCTCCCCCGGCTTGCGCTGGAAGGAGCAGTACGCGCACGAGGCCGTGCACACGTTGGTCATGTTGAGGTGGCGGTTGACGTTGAAGTGGACGACGTCACCGTTCTTACGGGTGCGCACCTCGTGGGCGAGGCCACCGAGCCAGGCCAGGTCGTCCGACGCGTAGAGGGCGATGCCGTCCTCGCGGGACAGCCGCTCCCCGGCGTGGACCTTCTCCTCCAGCTCGCGTTTGAGCCCCGCGTCCATCGGGCGCCTCCCAGTCGTCTTCCTGCGTCAATCGGACCGCACCACCGTACTCCCCCACATTCCGCGGCCGACGCGCGAGGCGGCGCGGGCACGGCGGTGCGGGCGGGCCGCCGGCCCCGGGCCGGGGCCGGGCCGGGGCCGGCGCGCTCACTCCTCGTCGGGCAGGTCCCCGACGCGGTTCTCCCACTTGGTGGAGAGCACGACCGTGGTGCGGGTGCTGGAGACGCCCTTGGTGCCGGAGAGGCGCCGGATGGTGCGCTCCAGGCCGTCGACGTCGGGGACGCGGACCTTGAGCATGTAGGAGTCCTCGCCCGCGATGAACCAGCAGTCCTCGATCTCGGCGAGGTCCCGCAGCCGCTCGGCGACGTCGTGATGGTCGGTGGCGCCGGTCAGCGAGATGCCGACCAGTGCGGTGACGCCCAGCCCGAGGGAGCGGGCGTCGACCGTGGCCCGGTAGCCGGTGATGACCCCGGCGGCCTCCAGGCGGTTGATGCGGTCGGTCACCGAGGGACCGGAGAGGCCGACGAGCCGCCCCAGTTCGGCGTACGAGGCCCGCCCGTTCTCCCGAAGCGCCTGAATCAACTGCCGATCCACCGCATCCATCGCTGCCGACCTTCCAATCCGTCTTCGTTTTCCGGTTCTGGGTGTAGAATCTAAGGCATACAGGGTCCGATGCCCTGTCATTCTTTCGTAACGATCAACGAAGATCTTTCACAGGAGACGTCACCGTGTACTCGATCGAGATGGCCTACGCCCGCATGCGTGAGCTGCAGGACCAGGCCAATCGTTCCCGTGCCGTCCGGCCGGCGCCCGCGCAGCGGAGCCGCCGTCCCCTCTTCCGCGCCCTGACCCGCAAGCACTGACCCGAGCGCCCGCCCTGCGGGACGCAGCGCACCGCCCCGCTCCGGCCGGACGGTGCGGGACGGCGTCGTCCGTCATCCACCCCCCTCTCGGTCCGCCCCCCACCGGCCGCCGACTTCCCCGGCACCCGCCTGCGGGGGGCGTTCCCGTTGCGCGCGGGCCCCGCCCAGCTCCCCCTCCCACCGCCGGTACAGCGTGTGCCTCACGCCTGCCGCGTCCAGCACCCGACCGGCGACGAAGTCCACCAGGTCCTGGATGTGCCGCGCCCCCGCGTAGAACGCCGGAGAGGCCGGCAGCACCACCGCCCCCGCCTCGTCCAGTTCCACCAGGTGGCGCAGCACCGGCCCGGACAGCGGCGTCTCCCGGACGGTGACGACCAGCGGCCGGCGCTCCTTCAGCGTCACGCTCGCCGCGCGCTGCAGCAGGTCCTTGGAGAGTCCCAGCGCCATCCCGGCCACGCTCGCCGTGCTCGCCGGGACGACCAGCATCCCCTTGGCCGGGTACGAGCCGGAGGACGGCCCGGCCGCCAGGTCACCGGCCGCCCAGTGGCGCACCCCGGCCAGGTCGGCCCCGGCCACCTCGAAGGTCCCGGGCTCGCCGTCCGCACCGAGGTTGAGCCACTGCCGCAGGTCCGCCCGCCAGTGCGCGTCGCGGAACGGCGCCCCCGTCTCGTCCAGCAGGGTCAGCCTCGCCGAGCGCGAGACGACGAGGTCCACCGCCTCCCCGGCCGCCAGCAGCCCGCGCAGGACAGCGGCGGCGAAGGGGGTGCCGGACGCGCCGGAGACCCCCACGACCCAGGGCCGGCGGGGTCCTTCGGGTTGCGATTCGGAGGCGGGAGGCGGTGCGGGGGTCACAGGCCGAGACTATCCGGCACAGCGGACAGGGACTGAGGTCAGGGCTCGGGGACCACCTGCCTCGCTTTCAGGAGTCCCTAAGGGGACCTAACTCTCGCGGCGCCCGGGGTCGTCCACGGGGAGTCGTGACGTGTCCAGCGTGATCCTGCCCAGTGAGGTCTCCAACACGACGGGCTCGCCGTACTTGAGAACGTCCCGCCCCCGGTAGCCGTCGGGGCCGGGATTCCACATGGTCGTGCACTGCACCCGGTAGGGGTCGAAGATGAGGTAGTGGGCGATACCCCGTGCCGCGTACTTGCGGTCCTTGGTCTCGTAGTCGTTGCGCACACTTCCCGGCGAGACGACCTCGGCCACCAGCTCGATCAGCTCGGGCGGGTAGGAACTGCGGTTCTCGTCGACGGCCTCCTGCGGAATCACCGCCAGATCAGGACAGAACTCGTTACCGTCGTCGAAGGGGAAGGCCACGTCACTGGTGAACCCCCAGCCTTCCGGCACCTGGTCTTCCAGCGCGTTCCACAGCAGTCGGATAGTGGCGGCGTGGTGGGGACGGACCGGACTCATCATGATGCTGCCCTCGACGATCTCCAGCCGGTAGCCGGGGAACATCCCCTCCAACCGGCTCAGCTGCGAGTGCAGGCGGTCGAGCTCCGAAACGGTCACGGCAGCCTCCCTTGTCCTGCCTCGATGGTAGGCCGCAACCTACCTAGACCGTCAGCCCCCGCACCGCGAGATCCAGTACCGCACACACGAACAGGGCGATCCCGATGAACCCGTTGACGGAGAAGAACGCCCGGTTCAGCCGGGACAGGTCGTGCGGCCGGACGATGGTGTGCTCGTAGACGAAGGCACCGGCGACGATCACCAGGCCGACCCAGAAGAACACGCCCGCGTCGGTGGCCAGGGCGTACCAGACCAGCAGGGCCGTGGTCACCACGTGGCACCAGCGGGCTCCCCACAGCGCGGCCGGGATGCCGAAGCGGGCGGGGACGGACTTCACGCCGTGCGCCCGGTCGGCGCGCACGTCCTGGCAGCCGAAGATCAGGTCGAAGCCGCCGATCCAGATGCCGACCGCGAGGCCGAGGATCACCGCGTCCCAGTTCCAGCTGCCGCTGATCGCGATCCAGGCACCGATCGGGCCGATGGCCTGCGCCAGGCCCAGGATGGCGTGCGGGAAGTCGGTGAACCGCTTGCCGTAGGGGTAGACCACCATCGGCACCACGGCGATCGGCGCGAGGATCAGGCAGAGCGTGTTCAGCAGCGCCGCCGCGCCCAGGAAGAAGACGACGGCGACCAGCGCCCCCACCCACGCGGTGCGCACCGAGACCGCGCCGGTCACCAGCTCCCGCCCTGCGGTGCGCGGGTTCCGGGCGTCGATCTCGCGGTCGATGATGCGGTTGGCCGCCATCGCGAAGGTGCGCAGCCCCACCATGGCGACGGTCACCAGGACCAGCCGCCCCCAGTGCACGTTGCGGTCCCACTGGAACATCGCCGTCAGCGACGCGATGTAGGCGAAGGGCAGGGCGAACACGGAGTGCTCGATCATCACCAGGCGCAGGAACGCCCGGACCCTGCCGGTGGACTGCGCGGGGCCGGGCCCACCGATGATCTCCTCGGCCGTCGACATCACAGCCCGTACCCCGATACGCCCCCGCGAACGCGGGGAGACCCCGACTCCGCGCAGCCCTCGACCAACACCACAGAAACCGACATCACAGACCGTATTCCTTCCACCGCTTGTTCACCCGTTCGTGCGTCGCCGGATCGGAACGCACCATGTGCGGCCACCCACCGTCTCGCGTGTAGCCCTCCTCGGGCCACTTGGCGGTGGCGTCGATACCCGCCTTGCCGCCCCAGAACTGCTGGTACGAGGCGTGGTCGAGGTGGTCGACCGGGCCCTCCACGACGGTCAGGTCCCGGGCGTAGTCGGTGTTGCCAAAGGCCCGCCAGGCCACCTCGTGCAGGTCGTGGACGTCACAGTCGGCGTCCACCACCACGATGAGTTTGGTGAGCGACATCATGTGCGCACCCCAGATCGCGTGCATCACCTTCTGGGCGTGCTTGGGGTAGCGCTTGTCGATCGAGACGATGGCGCAGTTGTGGAAACCGCCGGCCTCGGGCAGGTGGTAGTCCACGATGTCCGGCACGATGATCTTCAGCAGCGGCAGGAAGAACCGCTCGGTGGCGCGGCCCAGCGGCCCGTCCTCCGTCGGCGGCCGGCCGACCACGATCGACTGCAGCAGCGGCTTGCGGCGCATCGTCACGCAGTCGATGGTCAGCGCCGGGAAGTCCTCCTGCGGGGTGTAGAAGCCGGTGTGGTCGCCGAAGGGCCCCTCCGGCAGCGTCTTCCCCGGCTCCAGCCAGCCCTCCAGTACCACCTCGGCGCCTGCGGGGACCTGGAGCGGGACCGTCTCGCAGTCGACCATCTCGACCCGGCGGCCCTGCACGAACCCGGCGAAGAGGTACTCGTCGATGTCGCCGGGCAGCGGGGCGGTGGAGGCGTACGTGACCGCGGGCGGGCAGCCGAAGGCGATCGCGACCGGCAGGCGCTCCCCGCGACGGGCGGCGACCTGGTAGTGGTTGCGGCTGTCCTTGTGGATCTGCCAGTGCATGCCGATGGTGCGGCGGTCGTGGCGCTGGAGGCGGTACAGGCCCAGGTTGCGCACGCCGGTCTCGGGGTGCCGGGTGTGGGTCAGGCCGAGGTTGAAGAAGGAGCCGCCGTCCTCGGGCCAGGTGAAGAGCGCGGGCAGCCGGTCGAGGTCGACGTCCTCGCCCTTGAGCACGACCTCGCGCACCGGCCCGTCCTTGACCTTCTTCGGCGGGACGTGCGTCATGCCCGCGAGCTTCCCGAAGGCCTCACGCGCCCCGACGAAGCCCTGCGGCAGCTCCGGCCTGAGCAGCCCGCCGATGCGCTCGCCGATGGCGTCGAAGGACGGCAGCCCCAGTGCCTTGAGCAGGCGCCGGTCGGTGCCGTAGACGTTCATCGCCAGCGGCATCGAGGAGCCCTTGACGTTCTCGAAGAGCAGGGCGGGGCCGCCGGCCTTCTGCACCCGGTCGACGATCTCCCCGACTTCGAGGTAGGGGTCCACCTCGACCTTGACGCGCCGGAGGTCGCCTTCGCGGTCGAGCGCCCGGAGGAACGAGCGAAGATCGTCGTAAGCCATACGTCCCAGTATCCGGTACGCACTACGCTGGGCCCGTCACCGGGGGCCCACCCGCACCCGGCACCATCCACCGACCGCCGCCCGCCGCTGGTGAGGCCCGGCCGGCCGCACCGTGACGACGTCGGGGGTCGCTCGCCATGCTCCGGTACCTGCCCTTCCTCCTCGTCCTCGCGCTGTGGATCTACGCCTTCGTCGACTGCCTCCAGACGCCCGAGGAGGAGGTGCGGGGCCTGCCGAAGACGGTGTGGGCACTGGTGATCCTGCTCTTCGGTGAGGTGCTGGTCGGCCCGGTCGCCTGGCTGATCGCGGGCCGGCCGCGCGGGCGTTCCCCGCTCGGTGCCGCCCGCGACAGCCGGCGCTCCCGGCAGGACCGGGTGGCGCCGGACGACGATCCCGAGTTCCTCCGGTCCCTGGACACCGGGGCGGCCCGGCGGGCGGAGCAGGCCCGGCAGGACGAGCAGCGGCTGAGCGACTGGGAGGCCGACCTGCGGCGCCGGGAGGAGGAACTGCGGCGGCGGGAGTCGGACGGCCGCGGCTCGGGAGCCGAGGAGACCCCGGGGGCCTGAACGCGCCGCGCCTGAACACGCAGGACCCACAGGAGTGCCGCCCTGAGAACGTGCCGCTCTGAGGACATGCGGCCCCGAGAACGTGCCGCCCTGAGGACGTGCGGGCCTGACGGCTCGCGGTCGTGAGCGCGCGGACCTGACGGCCCGTGGCACGGACCCCGGCACATCAGCTCGCCGCCTCGCCACCGCCACGCGTCAACCCACCACATCTGCCGTCACACGAAGGTGTCGGCCTGTCGGGATGCGGACCTCACGCCCCGTCACCTCGGGTATTCATGACTGCGTCCAGGGGCGCGGCCGGCCGCCACGCCTACCGCTCCCCCACCGTTCACGACCAGTTGGCGCACGCTTCACGCGCTCCCTCCTGCCTGCCCACCCGGGCTCCGGAGAGAGTCGTCGATGCCCACCCCACCCCCCTCCTCGCGACCCCAAGGGAGAAGGCATCCCATGCCCGACATCAGCCGTCGCCGGCTCCTCGGCTCCGCCGCAGGCGCCACCGCGGGCGCCGCCGCGCTCTCGCTCCTCCCGCCCAGCGTGCAGCGCGCGGTCGCCGCCGGTCCGCCGCGCGGCGGGTCGCTGCGGGACGTCGAACACGTCGTCATGCTGATGCAGGAGAACCGTTCCTTCGACCACTACTTCGGGACCCTGCGCGGAGTCCGGGGCTTCGACGACCCGGGTGCCGCGAAGCTCTCCACCGGCAAGTCGGTCTTCTACCAGCCCGACACGGAGAACCCGGACGGCTACACCCTCCCCTTCCACCTGGACACCAAGAACTCCAGCGCCCAGGCGATCCCCTCCACCAGCCACGCCTGGTCCGTCCAGCACCAGGCCTGGAACAACGGCCGCATGGACCAGTGGCTGCCCGCCCACCGCAAGGCCGACGGCAAGAACGGCCCGTACGTCATGGGCTACTACGACCGCCGCGACATCCCCTTCCAGTACGCCCTCGCCGACGCCTTCACCATCTGCGACAACTACTTCTGCTCGGTCATGGGACCGACCTGGCCCAACCGGCTCTACTGGATGACGGGCACCATCGACCCCGGCGGCACGCTGGGCGGCCCGGTCCTCAACAACACGGCGCCCTCGCCCTACCGCTGGAAGACCTACGCCGAGCGGCTGGAGGAGGCCGGCATCAGCTGGAAGGTCTACCAGCAGGAGGACGACTACGGCTGCAACATGCTGGAGAACTTCCAGGCCTTCAAGGACGCAGCTCCCGGCAGCCCCCTGTACGAGAAGGGCGTCCGGCCGCAGCCCGAGGGCACCTTCGAGGACGACGCACGGCACGACCGGCTCCCCGCGGTCTCCTGGATCATCCCGACCGCCACGGAGTCGGAGCACCCCGACTACCTGCCGGCCGCCGGCGCCGACTTCGTCGCCCGCAAGATCGAGGCCATCGCGTCCAACCCCAAGGTCTGGGCGAAGACCGCCTTCATCCTCAACTACGACGAGAACGACGGCCTCTTCGACCACGTCGTGCAGCCGACGGCACCGGCCGGCACGAAGGACGAGTACGTGCAGGGTCTGCCCATCGGCGCCGGCTTCCGGGTGCCCTGCCTGATCGTCTCGCCGTGGACGGTGGGCGGCTGGGTGGCCCGGGACCGCTTCGACCACACCTCCGTCCTGCGGTTCCTGGAGGAGTTCACCGGGGTCCGGGAGCCCAACATCTCCGCCTGGCGCCGCTCCACCTTCGGCGACCTCACCTCCGCCTTCGGCTTCCGGGGTGCGGCCCACCCGGCGCCCAGGCTGCCCGAGGACACCGAGGAGCAGCTGGCCACAGCCCAGTGGGAGGTCGCCAACCTGCCGGCCCCGACCCTGCCGGGCGACGCCCAGAAGGTGCCGCACCAGGAGTCGGGCCGGCGCGGCCGTCGCGGTCACAGCTGACCGGCCGGTCGCAGCTGACCGGTCGGCGGGCCGGCTGCGCAGGTGAGGCGGGATGTTCCGGGGCGGAGGGGGAGCCTCCTCCTCCGCCCCGTCTCCCCGCCCGGGGCCGGACGGGTCGGGCTGTGGCGGCTTCCGGCCAGTGAACAGAGGTGGTTGCGCCATTCACGTAACCGCCATTGTTCCTCCACCTTCTCTCCCGGGACAGTCGTGGGCGCTCCGCGCCCATCACACGACTTGAGGGGAAGGCACCGCCATGCCCGACATCACCCGTCGTCGGCTTCTGGGTACCGCTGCCGGTGTCACCGCCGGCGCCACCACGCTCTCGCTCCTGCCGCCCAGCGTGCAGCGCGCGGTCGCCGCCGGTCCGCCGCGCGGCGGGTCGCTGCGGGACATCGAGCACGTGGTCCTGCTGATGCAGGAGAACCGTTCCTTCGACCACTACTTCGGCACTCTGCGCGGGGTCCGGGGCTTCGACGACCCCGACGCGCTCAGACTCCCGAACGGCAGACCCGTCTTCTACCAGCCCGACGCGGAGAACCCGGACGGCTACACCCTCCCCTTCCACCTGGACACCAGGCGGTCCAGCGCCCAGGCGATCCCCTCCACCAGCCACGCCTGGTCCGTCCAGCACCAGGCCTGGAACAACGGCCGCATGGACCAGTGGCTCCCGGCGCACCGCAAGGCCGACGGGGCGAACGGCCCCTACGTCATGGGCTACTACACCCGCCATGACATCCCGTTCCAGTTCGCCCTCGCCGACGCCTTCACCATCTGCGACGACTACTTCTGCTCGCTGATGGGCCCGACCTGGCCCAACCGGCTCTACTGGATGACGGGGACGGTGGACCCGGGCGGGACGATGGGCGGGCCGATCACGAACAACACCGCCCCGACGCCGTACCGCTGGAGGACCTACGCCGAGCGGCTGGAGGAGGCCGGCATCAGCTGGAAGGTCTACCAGCAGGAGGACGACTACGGCTGCAACCTCCTGGAGCCCTTCCAGACCTTCCGGGACGCAGCTCCCGGCAGCCCCCTGTACGAGAAGGGCGTCCGGCCGCAGCCCGAGGGCACCTTCGAGGACGACGCACGGCACGACCGGCTCCCCGCGGTTTCCTGGATCATCCCGACCGCGGCCGAGTCGGAGCACCCCGACTACCTGCCGGCCGCCGGCGCCGACTTCGTCGCCCGCAAGATCGAGGCCATCGCGTCCAACCCCAGGGTCTGGGCGAAGACCGCCTTCATCCTCAACTACGACGAGAACGACGGCCTCTTCGACCACGTCGTACCGCCCACCCCGCCTGCGGGAACGCCGGACGAGTTCATCGGCGGACTGCCGATCGGGGCGGGGTTCCGGGTGCCGTGTCTGGTGATCTCGCCGTGGACGGTGGGCGGCTGGGTGGCGCGCGAGCGCTTCGACCACACCTCCGTCCTGCAGTTCCTGGAGAAGTGGACGGGGGTGGCGGAGCCCAACATCTCCGCCTGGCGCCGGGAGACCTTCGGCGACCTCACCTCCGCCTTCGGTTTCCACTCACCCGCGCACCACGCGCCGCGCCTGCCGCGGGACACGGCGTTGCGGCTGGCGGCGGCGCAGTGGCAGGTCTCGCACCTGCCGGCACCCGACCTGCCGGGGAGCGACCAGTCGATGCCGCACCAGGAGCACGGCCACCGCGGCAGCCGCTGACGCCGCCCCGCCCGTCCGGCCGCGGCCTGCTCCTCCGCCGCGGGACGTCCCGCCCGGGTCTGCACACACCGCGGGCCGGCCCCCCGCTGGAGGGGGCCGGCCCGCGGCCGGTGGTGCGTCCTGCGTCAGGAGGCGTAGGAGTGCAGCCCCGGCATGAGGTAGTTCACGCCGTAGTAGTTCCAGATGTAGCAGGCGAAGGCGATGAGCCCCAGCCACGCGGCGCGGCGGCCCTTCCAGCCGGCGGTGGCCCGGGCGTGGAGGTAGCAGGCGTAACCGACCCAGGTGATGAACGCCCAGGTCTCCTTGGGGTCCCAGCCCCAGTAGCGGCCCCAGGCGGCCTCGGCCCAGATCGCGCCCGCGATGATCGTGAAGGTCCACAGCGGGAAGACGGTGGCGTTGACGCGGTAGGCGAACTTGTCCAGCGAGGCCGCTGCGGGCAGCCGGGAGAGGACGTCGTTGCCGAGCACCCGGGCCTTCAGCCAGAACGTGCTGTCCTCGGCCTTCGCGGGGTTGCTCTGCGCCGTGGTCAGGCGGCGCACCAGGGCCTCGACGCGCCCGTCGGCCAGCCGGTTCTCGTAGTGGTCGCGCAGGATGTACAGCAGGCTGGCGACGGCGCCCATGTACAGCACGGCGCCGGAGATGATGGCGCAGCTGACGTGGATCCACAGCCAGTAGGAGTGCAGGGCCGGCACGAGCTGGTCGCTGGCCTGGTAGAGCACTGTGACGGCGAGGCCGAGGTCGAGCAGGACGGTGACCACCAGCGGCAGGCCGATCCACCGGACCCGCTTGCCCGTCAGGAGGAGCACCAGGTAGGCGGCGACGGCGACGGCACCGATGGTGCAGGAGAACTCGTAGAGGTTGCCCCAGGGGGCGCGCTGCACCGACATGGCGCGGGTGACCACGCCACCGACGTGGATGGCGAAGGCCAGCACGGTCAGCGAGATCGCCATCCGGCCGTACAGGTCGCCCTTCTCGGTGCCGCCCGCGGCGCCCGGCCCGTCGGGGACGTCGCGGCTGCCGGCGGCGCTGCGGGTGACGACCTTCGGGCGTTCCAGCACCGCCGTGCCGCCGCGGG
Source organism: Streptomyces sp. NPDC059740 (assembly GCF_042733155.1). Lineage (NCBI taxonomy): Bacteria > Bacillati > Actinomycetota > Actinomycetes > Kitasatosporales > Streptomycetaceae > Streptomyces > Streptomyces sp. NPDC059740. Next base: position 29,951 of record NZ_JBHWGP010000032.1, read on the forward strand.
TGGCGACGTTCACCGACGGAGCAGCGCTCGTGGCCGCCGGCTGCGCGGACGCGGTCAGGGCGGCGGCGGTGCGGCCCACCCGGCTGCGGCTGCCGAGGACCCACTCGGCCATGTGCGCGAGGAAGGCCAGGGTGTAGACGGCCATGGCCGAGTAGATCAGGTAGTTGCTGAGGTGCGCCAGGTTCTCGTTGGCGCCGGCGGCGATGCTCACGCGCGCGCTCCTTCGGAGGGGTCTGCGGGGCCGGTGGAGGCCGTGGGCTCCGCGGCGGTACCGGATGCGGGGGCGTCGTTCTGTGCGGGTCCCGGGGCGTCGGCGGTCCCGGGCCCGCCGTCGGTGGGAGAGTCTGCGCCGGTCCCGTCGGCGGTCCGGGAGGGGGTGGCGGGCGCCTCGTCGTGGAGGGTGAGGGCCAGGTCGCCCAGCTCCTCGGGGAGGCGGGCGGACTCGCTGCGGCCGAGGCCGGCCATCTCCACCACGGTGACGGTCCGGCCGTCGACCGTGACGGGACGGCTGCGCACCCACACCCGGCGCCGCTGGATGAACAGCGAGCCGGCCAGGCCGAGCAGCGCGGCCACCGCGCCGCCGAGGGCGAGGCCGTTGGCGGGCTGGTGCGAGATCTTGAAGCTGGCCCACTGCTTGACGCCGTCGAAGGTGATCGAGCCGTCGCCGCCGGGGAGGGTCATCTTCTCGCCGGGCAGCATCATCTTCGCCAGCGGCTGCCCCTTGGACGTGTACTGCTTGAGGCCCTTCTTGTCGAGCTGGTAGACGCTCTGCGGCAGCCCGGAGTCGACGCCGAGGTCACCGTGGTAGGCGGTGAGCGTCAGCACCGGGTAGTCCAGTGCGGGGAACTGGGAGAACATCGAGCCCGAGCCCTTGCCGCCGAAGGTGGGGACGAAGAAGCCCTGGAAGCCGAGCTGGTTGGCCTTGCCGCTCGGGGTCTGCGCACCGGGCACCTTGATGACGCCGGTGGAGGTGTAGTTCTGCGTCTCCTGCGGCAGGAACGGCGTGGCGCCGCGGTAGACGACCTTGCCGCGGCCGTCGCGGACGGTGACGACCGGCGAGTAGCCGTGGCTGAGCAGGTAGACCCGGTCGCCGCCGATGTCCAGCGGCTGGTTGACCTTGATGGTGCCCTTGTGCTCGGCCCCGTCCGCACCCGAGTAGTAGGTGATGTCGGCCTGGAACTTGCGCGGGGTGCCCTTGTTGGGGCCGGAGCGCTCGTAGGTGGCCTCGAACTTCTTGAGGTTGAAGCCGAAGGGCTCCATGGAGCCGGTGTCGTAGAACGAGCCGGAGTGGAAGTCGTCGTACTGCGGGATGCTGTTGGCGAAGCCGCCGCCCTCGGTGATCAGCTTGCCGCCCTCGGCCTTCCACAGCTGCCCGGAGGCGAAGGCGACCAGCATCACGATGAGGGCGACGTGGAAGACCAGGTTCCCGGCCTCCCGCAGGTAGCCCTTCTCGGCGGCGACCGAGTCGCCGGTGGTCTGGATGCGGAACCGGCGGCGGCGCAGCAGCCGGGCGGCGGCCTGCGTGACCTCTTCCGGGGCGGCCTCGCTGTGCCAGGTGGTGTAGGCGGGCATCCGGTCCAGCCGGCTGGGGGCGCGCGGCGGGCGACCGCGGAGCTGCCCCACGAACTGCCAGCTCCGCGGGACGATGCAGCCGATCAGCGAGATGAAGAGCAGCAGGTAGATCGCGGAGAACCACACCGAGCTGTAGACGTGGAACATCCCGATCTTGTCGTACAGCGGGCCCAGCTTCGTGTGGTCGGCCTGGAACTGCTCGACCCGGCTGGGGTCGGTGGAGGTCTGCGGCACCAGCGAGCCGGGGATCGCTGCGAGCGAGAGCAGGAAGAGCAGGATCAGCGCCACCCGCATCGAGGTGAGCTGGCGCCAGAACCAGCGCAGCCAGCCGATCGGTCCCAGGGCGGCGACGGTGACGTCCTCGCGCGGCGCCGTCGACAGGCCCGCGGTGGCGGGCGCCTCGCCGGCGTTCCCGCCCCGGGCGCCGTCCGCGTCGGCGGCTGTCTCGTGCGGGGTGTCGGTCTTGGAGGACATCAGTTCAGATCCCAACGGTGAAGCTCGACGACCAGCTCTGGATCGTGGAGACCATGCTGTCCCACACACCTGTGAGCAGCAGCAGGCCGAGCACGACCATCATGCCGCCGCCCAGCCGCATCACCCACAGGTAGTGGCGCTTGACCCACCCGAAGGCACCCAGGGCCTTGCGGAAGGCCAGCGCCACGAAGATGAACGGCAGGCCGAGCCCGAGGCAGTAGGCGACGGTCAGCAGGGCGCCCCGGCCCGCGCTGGCCTGGTTGAAGGACAGGCTGTTGACGGCGGTCAGGGTCGGCCCGAGGCAGGGCGTCCACCCGACGCCGAACAGGACGCCGAGCACCGGCGCGCCCGCCAGGCCCATGGCGGGCTTCTTGTGGAAGCGCAGCTCCCGCTGGCCGACGCCCCGCAGCACACCGGCGAAGGCCAGCCCCAGCACGATCATGAGTGCGCCGAGGACCTTGGAGATGACGCCCTCGTAGCTGCGCAGCGTGTAGCCGAAGTAGCCGAAGAGAGCGCCGCTGGAGACGAACACGGCGGTGAAGCCGAGCACGAAGAGGGCCGCGCCGGCGAACATCCGGCCCCGCCGCGCCTCGGCGAGGTCGGTCCCGGTGACGCCGGTGACGTAGCTCATGTAGCCGGGCACCAGCGGCAGGACGCAGGGCGAGAAGAAGGAGACCAGGCCGCCTGCGAGGGCGACCGGGAGGGCGACCAGCAGGGCGCCGCTCAGCACGGTCTGGTTCTGTCCGAAGGCGAGCGAGATCATCGGCTCACTTCTCGGCGATCAGCGGGTCGACCATCTTGCGCAGGTCCTCCTCGGTCAGCGGCCCCATGTAGCGCGCGGCGAGGCGGCCCTTGCGGTCGATGACGAGGGTGGAGGGGATGCCGTCGGGGTTGAGTTCGCCCTTGCTGAAGCGGAGCAGCAGCTTGCCGGTGGGGTCGAAGAGGCTGGGGTAGCCCACCTTGTGGCGCTGCTCGAAGCTGACCGCCTGCGCCTTGTCGTCGTCGCGGGTGTTGATGCCGACGAACTGGACGCCCTTGGCCTTGGTGTCGCGGGCGACCTTGTCGAGGTTGGCCGCCTCGGCGTTGCAGGGGCTGCACCAGGAGCCCCAGACATTGAGGACGATGACCTTGCCCCGGTAGGCGGAGACGTCCAGGTGCTTGCCGCGGGTGGTGGGCCCGGACAGTTCGGGGGCCGGCTTGCGGTCGGCCGCGGGGACGGTGGCGATGCCGTCCTTGCCCTGCACGAAGTTGGTCTGCGAGCCCCCGCCGGAGGTGCCGCTGCCGCAGGCACTGAGCAGCAGCAGGGACGCCAGGGCCGCGCCGGCGGCGGGCAGGGCGGTACGGCTACGGCCGGACAGACGGCGGGAGCTGCGGCAGGCACTCATGTGAAAAGTTTCGCATGGGTGCACAACGGATCTTCCGCACCCCCCTGACGCCCTCGTCACACCGCCGCGACCTGCGAAGCCCCGCCCTCCCGGCGACGGCGGGCGGACCCGTCGGCACACCGGGACCCATGCCGCCCGCCCGCGCCGGGCGAGGCGACGACGGCCGCCCGAGGGGTGCGGGAAGATCGCACACAAGGTGACGGACCGTCAGTTCTCTCCTGGACCGTTGGGGTGGTCGCGTCCCCGGGTCGCCGAGTCGTCGACCGGCACGTGACCCCGCACAGTACAGATCCTTCCTGTGACTGCTCTGACAAATAGCATCAAAGGTGCAGAAACGGTTGAGGCGGTGACCACCTCCGCCCCACGTCCGACGTGGGACGCCGACGTGCCGACCGCCACCCGCAGCGCCCCCTGCGGCTGTCCCCCGCCGTCCGCCGTGCTCCCCGCCCAACCCACCGCGGCGGCGCGGGCGGCCACGGTCGCGGTCATGGGCCTCGGTTACGTGGGGCTGCCCACCGCGCTGGCGCTGCGGGCGGCCGGCGCGCACGTCCTCGGGGTGGACGTGCGCGAGGAGCGGTTGCGGGAGGTCCGTGCGGGACGGGTCGACCTTCCTGCCGACGGGCGCGCCGCGCTCGCCGCCGCGCTGCGGGACGGGGAGCTCGCACTCTCCACGGAGGCGGCCGTCCTGACCCGTGCCGACGCCGTCCTGATCTGCGTCCCGACGCCGGTGGACGCCCACCGCGTCCCCGACCTCGGTGCGCTGCGGGCGGCGTGCGCCACGGCGGTGGCCCGTGCCCGTCCCGGCCAGCTCCTGGTCCTGACCTCCACCGTCCACGTCGGGGCCACCCGCGAGCTGCTGGTGGAGCCGCTCGCTCGGCGGGGGCTGCGCGTCGAGGAGGACGTGTACGTGGCGTTCGCGCCCGAGCGCATCGACCCCGGCAACCCCGACCACACCCCCGAGCGCACCCCGCGCGTCGTCGGCGGGGCCGGGCCGCGCAGCACGGACCTGGCCTGCGCCCTGCTGGCCGGTACGGCTCCCACCGTGCACCGCGTCGCGGACCCGGAGACCGCCGAGATGGCCAAGCTCTGGGAGAACACCTTCCGCGCGGTGAACATCGCCCTGGCCAACGAGCTCTCGGACGCCTGCGAGGAGCTGGGGCTCGCCCCGATGCCGGTGATCGAGGCCGCCGCCACCAAGCCGTACGGGTTCATGCCGTTCTACCCGGGGCCGGGCGTGGGCGGCCACTGCATCCCCTGCGACCCGCACTACCTGCTCTGGCAACTGCGCTCCCGGCGGGCTTTCGCCCCCGTGGTGGAGAGCACCATGGCGGCCATCGCGGCCCGCCCGGGGCAGGTGGTGCGCCGGGCCCGCGAACTCCTCGCCGCCCGCGGCACCCCGCCCGCCGGTGCCCGGGTGCTGGTGGTCGGACTCAGCTACAAGCCAGGGGTCGCGGACGTGCGCGAGAGCCCCGCCCTGGAGATCGTGGACCGCCTGGCCGACCTGGGCGCGGACGTCGGCTACCTCGACCCGCTGCTGCCGTCGGTGCGCCACCGGGGGCGGGAGCTGCGGCGGGTGACCGACCCCGCGGCGGCGGACTGGGACCTCGTCCTCATCCACACCGTGCAGCCCGGCACCGACCTCTCCGCCCTGCCCGCCTCGGTGCCCGTCCTGGACACCACGCACCGGTCGGACCGCCGCCTCGCGGAGGTGCCCGCGTGACGGAGACGACCACCGCCCCCCACTCCCCGGCGACCACCGCCCCGGGCGCGCCCCCGGTCCCCGAGGTCCCGCTGCCGGCGCCCCGGCGGGTGTGGTGGCGGACCGCCGCCCCGGACCCGGGGGTGCGGCACGGCCTGCGGCGGTTGCTCGTCGTGGTCTGCCTGCTGCCGCTGCTGCTGCTCCTGGCGCGGCAGGCGGTGCGGCTGCCGCACGAGGGCGATCCCGCCCTCGCCTACGGCTGCGCGGTCCTGGCCGGCACTCTCCTCGCCCTCCACCTCGCCTACGGCCGCTACGAGGACCCCGCCGAGGTGACACTGCGCGGCCGCCCCCGCCGCCCGGCCGGCTTCCCGGCGCTGCCGGACGTCCCGAAGGTCGCTGCGCTGCTCGCGGTCAAGGACGAGGTGGACCACATCGAGCGCTGCGTGCGGTCCATGGCGGCCTCCGACCTTCCCGGGCTGGAGATCGTCGTGGTGGACGACCACTCCACCGACGGCACCGGGGCCGTGCTGGAGCGGTTGCGCCGGGAGCTCGGCATCACGGTGATCAGCCTGGAGCGCAACCTCGGCAAGAAGCAGGCGCTGGTCCGCGCCTGCGCCGTGACCGACGCGGACGTCCTGGCCTTCACCGACTCCGACTGCGTGCTGGCGCCCGACGCCGTGCGGCGCTGCGTGCGGGCGCTGGTGCGCCACCCCGAACTGGGTGCCGTCAGCGGCCACTGCCGGGCGCTGAACGCCGCGTCCGGTCCGCTCGCCCGCGCGCAGGACGTCTGGTACGAGGGGCAGTTCCGCGTCGCGAAGGCCGCCGAGTCCGTCTTCGGAGCGGTCAGCTGCGTCTCCGGGCCGCTCGCCGTCTTCCGCCGCGACGCCGTCTACAACTACCTGCCCGCCTGGGCCGGTGACCGCTTCCTCGGCGCCCCCTTCCGTTTCGCCACCGACCGCCAGCTGACCGGTTACGTACTGGGCCAGGCCTGGATCGGGCGCCGGTTGAAGCAGCGGTACGCCACGTCGCCGTTCGTCACGCGGGAGGACCACCCCGAGCGCCGCTGGCAGGTGGGGTACGTGCGCTCGGCGCGGGTGTGGACCATCGTCCCGGCGCGGCTCGGTCCGTTCCTGCGGCAGCAGATCCGCTGGAAGAAGAGCTTTGTGCGGAACCTGTTCTTCACCGGCACCTTCATGTGGCGCCGCGGCGCGGGTGCCGCCGTCCTCTACTACAGCCACGCGCTGTGGGTCCTGCTCGGCCCGTTGATGGTCGCCCGCCACCTGCTGTGGGCACCGCTGCACACCGCCGGCTGGCTGACGCTCCTCTACCTGGCCGGGGTCGCCCTCAAGGGCTGCGTCTGGGGCGTGGCGTACCGCCTGGACCACCCCGGCGACACCCGGTGGCGCTACCGGCCGCTGATGAGCCTGCTGTCCTGCGTGCTGCTGTCGTGGCTGCTGCCGTACGCCCTGCTGACCGTCCGCCGAGGAGTCTGGAGGAGGAGCCCCGCGTGAACACGTTCCTACGAGCGGTGCGTCGTTGGACGGTCGGCCTGCTCAGCGGCGCTGCCGTCACCGCCCTGTACGTCCTGGTCCTCACCCGGGGGCATGCCCTGTGAGGCCCCGGACCCACCGCGCGGAGCCGCCGCCCCCACCTGCGGGACGCACCCCGGCGCGGGCCCGGAACCTGCTCGTGCGCTCCCTCCTGGCCGCCCTCGCCGCCCTGGTGCTGTGCGCCCCCTTCGTCGCCGCCGCGAAGTACCTGGCCTTCCGGTCGGCGGTCTCCCGGCAGGAGTCCGCCCCGCCCGCGACGGCCGACGGCAGGCGCGCGGCCCTCCCGCCGGTGCGCTCGCCCGCCGGCTCGGCACCGCCGGTCGTCCTGGCCTACCACGACGTGGGCCCGGCCCGCGGGCCCTACACCGTCACACCCCGGCTGCTGGACCGCCAGCTCGCGGCCTTGCGGAAGGCCGGCTACCACTCCCTGACCAGCGAGGAGTTCCTCGGCGCCCTGCACGGCGACCGGGTGCCGGACCGCTCGGTCTACCTCACCTTCGACGACGGCACCCACGGCCTGTGGGTGCACGCCGACGCCGTCCTGGCCCGCCACCGCATGCACGGCGCGGTGTTCGTCATCACCGGCTCGGTCGGCACCCACCGCCCCTACTACCTGTCGTGGCAGGAGATCGGCCGGATGGCCCGCTCCGGGCGCTGGGACTTCCAGGACCACACCCGGGCCACCCACCGCCGCGCCCGGATCGACGCCGCCGGGCACCGCGGCTCCGCGCTCACCGACCGGATCTGGCTGCCCGCGGCCGGCCGCACCGAGACGCCGGCCGAGTACCGGCGCCGGGTCGCGGCGGACCTCGACGCCTCCGTCGCGGATCTCACCGGCCACGGCCTGCCGCGCCCCCGCCTGTTCGCCTACCCCTTCTCCGAGTCCGGCGAGCGCACCAACCTGCCCGGCGGCGGCATGCTGCCGGGCCTGCTGCGCGAGCGGTTCGCCGCCGCCCTGACCAACTCCCACCCGCTGCCGCTGCCGGCCGGCCCGCGGGCGGCGGCGGCGGGGCTCGTGCGCCGGATCGAGGTGCGGCGCACCACCACTGCCGGGGAGCTGCTGCGGCAGGTGGCGGAGCAGCGGGAGGTGCCCGCGGGCGCGGTCCGCCACCCGCTGCGCGACGCGGCCGGCTGGCGCTCGGCCACCGATGCCGGGCCGGTCACCGCCGCGATGTTCACCGGCGCCGCCCCCGTCCCGGCCGGGCGCAGCCGGATCAGCGCGCCCTACCGGCCGCACGCCACGGCCGACTGGACGGACTACACCGCGACCGCCACCGCCGACCGGCTCCGCAGCCCCTCGGACACCGCGGCCCTCACCGTCCGCAGCGGCGGCCTGCATCCGCTCACCGTCACGCTGAGCGCGATGGCGGCCGTGCTGGACGAGGGCCCGGGAGGCGGGCACCGCAGCCAGCGGCTGCTGCGTACCGGCGGGCGCCACACGGTGCGGGTCACGGTCACCGGGGACCGGACCGTCGTGGCCGTCGACGGGCGGCGGTTGTGGGAGCGGCGTCACCGCTGGAGGCCGGCGGCGCAGGGCAACGGCGGCATCGCCCTCACCGTGCGCGAGGGGCGCGGCGACGGCAGGTGGCCCCGCCTCACCCACCTCACCGTGACCCCGGCCGCCCGGCCGCCGCACACCGGGCACCCACCGCACCGCACGGCACCGCCCGCCGGTCCTGCGCTGCTCCCGGCCCGCCCGGCACCGGGCGTCACCTGAAAGCGGAGGTGGCCGGGACGGTGGCTGGAACCACCGCCCCGGCCCGCCCGCTACGCCCCGACGCCCTGGGACTGGCCCTTGCGCCGCTTGGCGCCCGCCAGCAGGTGCGGCGGGACCAGGTCGCGCGCCGGCTCGGAGTAGCCCACCGAGACCAGTACGTCGCCGCGGTAGGTGAAGGAGGTCAGCGAGGCCAGCGTGCACTGCCGGCGCCGCGGGTCGTGCCAGAGCCGGCGGCGCTCGGCGAAGCTGCGCACCACCCAGATCGGCAGCTGGTGGCTGACGGCCACCGCCTCGTGGCCGCGGGCCGCGTCCCGGGCCGCCCCGATCGCCCCCATCATGCGGACGACCTGCTCCAGGTACGGCTCGCCCCAGGACGGCCGGAAGGGGTTGGTGAGGTGCTTCCAGTTGGCCGGCTTGCGCAGCGCGCCGTCGCCCACGCCGAAGGCCTTGCCCTCGAAGACGTTGGCCGCCTCGATGAGCCGCCCGTCGGTGGCGACCTGGAGCCCGTGGGCGCGGGCGACCGGTTCGGCGGTCTCCTGGGCCCGCTCCAGGGGGGAGGCGACGACGTGGCGCACGTCGCGGTCGGCGAGGTGCTCGGCGACCCGGTCGGCCATCTTCCGGCCCAGTTCCGAGAGGTGGTAGCCGGACCTGCGCCCGTACAGCACCCCGTCGGGGTTGTGCACCTCACCGTGGCGCATCAGGTGCACGACGGTGGTCTCTTCGTTGCTCATCCGTCCAGTCTCCTTCTCTCGGGTCTCTTCGGTCCCCACCGGCCACGTCGCCGGCCGGCCCCGGCGCGGGCCGGCCGGCGAGGTGCTGCCGCGGCGGGGCTCAGCCCTCGGTGGCCTGCGCGGCGGCGCGGGCGGCGGCGGGCAGGGCGGCGGCGATCCGCTCGACCGCCGCGTCGTCGTGGGCGGTGGAGAGGAACCACGCCTCGAACGCGGACGGGGGCAGGTAGACGCCCTGGGAGAGCATCGAGTGGAAGAAGGGCGTGTAGCGCCAGGTCTGCTGCGCCCGGGCCGCGGCGTAGTCGGTGACCTCCTCGTCGGTGAAGAAGACGGAGAACATCGTCCCGGCCCGCTGGATGCGGTGCGGCACGCCCTCCTTGCTCAGCGCCTGGCCGGCCAGCTCCCGCACCTGCGCGGAGACGGCGTCGAGCCGGGCGTAGGCCGCCTCGTCCAGCAGCCGCAGCTGGGCGACGCCCGCCGCGGTGGCCACCGGGTTCCCGGAGAGGGTGCCGGCCTGGTAGACGGGCCCGGCCGGCGCGAGCTGCGCCATGACCTCCCGCCGGCCGCCGAACGCCGCCGCGGGGAAGCCGCCGCCCATGACCTTGCCGAAGATCATCAGGTCCGGGCGGACGCCCTCGATGCCGTACCAGCCGGTGCGACTGGAGCGGAAACCGGTCATGACCTCGTCGGAGATGAACAGGGCGCCGTTGCTCGCGCACAGGTCGGCCAGGCCCTGGTTGAAGCCGGGCTTCGGCGGAACCACGCCCATGTTGCCGGCCGCGGCCTCGGTGATCACGCAGGCGATCTGGCCGGGGTTGGCGGCGAACGCCTCACGGACGGCGTCGAGGTCGTTGTACGGCAGGACGAGGGTGTCGCCGGCCTGGGCGCCGGTGACGCCGGGGGTGTCGGGCAGGCCGAAGGTGGCGACGCCGGAGCCGGCGGCGGCCAGCAGCGCGTCGACGTGACCGTGGTAGCAGCCGGCGAACTTGACCACCTTGGGACGGCCGGTGAAGCCGCGCGCCAGCCGGACCGCCGACATGGTGGCCTCGGTGCCGGAGGAGACCAGGCGGACCTCCTCGACGGGGTCGATGCGCTCGACGATCGCCTCGGCCAGCTCCACCTCGCCCGCGCCCGGCGTGCCGAAGGAGAAGCCGCGCTCGACGGCCTCCCGCACGGCGGCCAGCACCTCGGGGTGGGAGTGGCCGAGGATCATCGGGCCCCAGGAGCAGACCAGGTCGACGTACTCCCGGCCGTCGGCGTCCGTGAGGTACGGGCCGGAGCCGGAGACCATGAACCGCGGGGTGCCGCCCACCGCGCCGAAGGCGCGCACGGGGGAGTTGACGCCGCCGGGCGTGACGGCGGACGCACGGTCGAAGAGCTGCTGCGAGCTGGGGGCTTCGAAGGGATAAGACACTGTCATCCTGACCTGTGGGGACGGACAAAAAGGTGGAGGCGGGCCCGGCGGGGCGTCGGGCGGGACGGCTGCGCTCCGAGGTGAAGTGCCCGGACGGGGGGCCGCCGGTCTGCGAGACTGGCCGGGTCGTACGAGTACGTCACGCGGACCATCGTCTCAAAGGCGCGTGCACCAGCGGCGTCGGCGTTTCACGCGCCGGGGACTGGGGAGGTCTCTGAGACGATGATCGGGTTGCGTGGCCGGGGCTGCGAGTGGTCGGGTGGAGATATGTATCGCGGTGGCGAACTGGGTGAGGGGACCGGCGACCGGGGACCTGACCGCGCCCAGCGGGGCCGTCACCGGCGCCAGGACACCGCGGGCCCCCAGGAGGTGCCGGCGCTGCCGGACGCCGTGGGCCATCGGCAGACCACAGGTGGGGAAAGGGGCAGGGGCGCTCGTATGGGGGTGACCTACAAGTACTTCGGCGCTCCGAACGGCGCGACGGCGGCCCGGGTCCCCGTCTCCATGCGCCCCGAGGAGCTCGGCGGCGACGAGCTGGGCATGGGCGGCATGTTCACCCGCATCAAGCCCGAGACCATGGCCGCCATGGTCCTCACCGGCATCGAGGGCATACCCCTGCACAAGGTCCCGCCGCTGGAGCTGGTGGTCCTCCACCCCGACTACGCGGTGGTCAAGCTGCCCATGACCGTCATCGACCCGCTGCGCGGCGTCGGCGAGGAGTCGGTCGGCGCGGCGGCGTTCATCTGGTCGACGGTCCCCGAGCGCGGCGGCCCCCGTGACGCGTTCAGCGTCTACCGGCTGCTGCACGAGTGGCAGGACTTCTCCCACCGGCTGCACGAGGCCGGTCACCAGGCCTACTGCCTGGTCTGGCCCTGAGGCCGGAGCCCGTGCGCCCCTGACGCCCGCCTCACCCGCCGGCCCGCGAAGGTCGCCGGTTCACTCCTGCGGGTGCTGTGCTTCCCGGCGCCGTGCGCGCTCCCGCCGCCCCCTTCGCCCGCCTTGTCCCCGTTCCTTCCGTGTTCCTTCCGTCGCCTCGGCGTGCGCCGTCCGCCGACCGCCGCCTCCCCGCACCGCCGACGGCGTCCCCGCCCGGCCCGGACCGCCCCCGGACCCTCAGATTCCGCCCGCCTCCTCGCCGCCCTGGTCGGAGCGTGTCAGCCGGGCGATGAGCTGTGCCTCGTGGGGGTAGCGGGTGGCGAGGTCGTCGCGGTGCGCGGCCTGGTAGTCCTCGAAGGAGAACCCGGGGGCGGCGGTGCGGCCGAAGAGCGTCCAGGCCCCGCCGTCGGCGACGAGCGCACCGCGCCACGTCCCGGCCGGGACGGTGAGCTGGACCTGCTGGCCGCCCAGCACGTCGGGCCCCAGGACGGGGGTGGTGACGCCGCCCTCGGCGTGCAGCAGCAGCAGCGCGAGCGGGTCGCCCAGGTAGTGGTGCCAGACCTCGTCCTGCGGGAGGCGGTGGAGGGCGACGACGTCCTCGGGGGCGGCGGTCAGCAGGTCGATGAGGGCCGACCCCTCGGGCCTGCCGTCGGGGCGGGCGGGCCCTTCCCAGGTCCGGCGGAACCGACCGCCGTGGCGGGAGAGCGGCTGGAGCCCGTAGTGGGCGGCGATCGCCTCGGGGTCGAGGGTGCGGATGCCTGCGGCCGCACCGGCACCGGCGGGACGGGCCGCGCGGGCCGCCGCGGTCGACGGGTCCGCCGCCGGGGCGCGCTCCATGCTCTCCGCCCACTGCTCGGGTGGGGCCTGGGGGGTCGCCCGGGCCGTGCCGTCCGGCGCCGGCGGCCCGGCGGGGCCGGGTGTGGTGTCGCGGGCCATGGAGTCCTCGTCCTTCCCCTGGGAGACGGGCGTGGCGTCGCGGGGCTGCGAGACGCCTTCCTCCCGTCCTTCCCGGGCAGGCCGCCGGGACACCGCCCGTCCGGCGAACTCACCCGTTTCCGACGGGGATACCGATGGCGGGCCCGGGCCCCGCGGCCACGTCCCCGGCCTCTACGCTGAACGTCCGAGCCGACCGGAGGGGGCCGCCGGGTCGGTGCTCGCCGTGGCCCGGCAGGAGGCGCACATGTCCCGCACCCCACCGCCCGTGACCGCCGAGCCCGACACCGAGACCGAGACCGACGTCCTCGTGGTGGGCGCGGGCCCCGCGGGTCTGCTGCTCGCCGGCGACCTCGCCGAGGCCGGGGCCCGGGTGACGCTGGTGGAGCGCCGCGCGCCGGGCCGCTCCAACCTCACGCGCGCCTTCGTCGTCCACGCCCGGACGCTGGAGCAGCTCGACGCCCGCGGCCTCGCCGACGACCTGCTGGCCACCGGACGGCGGCTGGACCGGCTCGACTTCTTCGGCCGGCTCACCGTCGACCCCAGCCGGCTGCGCAGCCGTTTCCCCTACGTCCTGGTCACCCCGCAGTACGAGGTGGAACGGCTGCTGGAGCGGCGGGCCGTGGCGGCGGGCGTGACCTTCCACCACGAGACGCTGGTGACCGGCGTGGTGCAGGACGCCGCGGGTGTGCTGGTGCGGACCCGGCCCGCCGACGGGGCCGCGCGCGGGGCGGACCCGGCGGCGGGGGCGGAGCGGGGGTTCCGGGCGGCGTACGCGGTGGGCGCCGACGGCCACCGCTCCACCGTCCGCGAGGCGATCGGTCTGCCCTTCCCCGGCCGGTCGGTGGTCAGGTCGATGGTCCTGGCCGACGTACGGCTGCGGCAGGAGCCGTCGAAGCCGTTCACCGCGAACGCCTCCGCGGGCGCCCTGGCCGTCGTCGCGTCCTTCGGCGACGGCTGGTACCGCACGATGAGCTGGAACCGCGAACGCCAACTGCCGGACTCCGAGCCCGCCGGGCTCGACGAGGTCGGCGCGACGCTCCGGCAGGTCCTGGGCACCGACCTGGGGCTGCACGACCCCCGCTGGATCTCCCGCTTCCACTCCGACGAGCGCCAGGTGCCGCGCTACCGGGTGGGCCGGGTCTTCCTGGCCGGCGACGCCGCCCACGTCCACTCCCCCGCCGGCGGCATGGGCATGAACACCGGGCTCCAGGACGCCGCCAACCTCGGGTGGAAACTGGCAGCCGCCCTCCGCGGGCAGGGCGGCGAGGAACTGCTCGACTCCTACCACCTCGAACGCCACCCGGTGGGCCGTACCGTGCTGCGCATGAGCGGCGCCCTGGTGGGGGCCGCGACGGTGCAGGGGCCCGTACAGCGGTCCGTCCGCGGCCTGGCCGTGGCGGCGGCGAGCCGGCTCCGGACCGTCCGTGACCGCGGCTTCCGCATGGTCTCCGGTATCGGCATCTCCTACCCGGCGCCCCGCGGCGCCCACCCCCTGACCGGGCGCCGCGCCCCGGACGTACGGCTCGCCGACGGCGGCCGGCTCTACGAGCGCCTGCGGGGCGGCTCCTTCGTCCTGCTCACCCCCGAGGCCGCCCGCCCCGCCCTCCCCCACGACACCGGCCACCTGCGGTGCGTGGCCTGGCGCGGGGACCGGCGCACCGCCGTGCTGGTCCGGCCGGACGGTTACGTGGCGTGGGCCGCCTCCGACGCCACGGCCGCCCTGCACGACGGGGGGACGGCCCGGGCCCTGTTTCGCTGGACGGGCGTGGTGAGCGGGGGGTGACCGGAAGGGGCGGGAGCTCGGGCGCGGCGGCCGGGTCCCGTCCCCGCCCGCTACCGTGGCGGCCATGCTCTCCGCCCGTTCCGTCCTGCTCTTCCTCGCCGCCGCCGCCCTGGAGATCGGCGGCGCCTGGCTGGTGTGGCAGGGGGTGCGCGAACACCGCGGTGTGCTGTGGGTGGCGGCCGGCGTACTGGCGCTCGGCGGCTACGGGTTCGTCGCCACCCTCCAGCCCAGCGCCGAGTTCGGCCGGGTGCTGGCCGCCTACGGCGGGGTGTTCGTCGCGGCCTCGCTGGTGTGGGGCGTGGTGGTGGACGGCTTCCGTCCGGACCGGTTCGACGTCGTGGGCGCACTGGTCTGCCTGGTGGGCGTCGGCGTGATCATGTACGCCCCGCGGGGCGGCTGAGCGCGGGCGTCGCGGCTGGTGGGGGCGGTGTGTGCGGGTGTCGCCGGGTGCCCGACCGCGGCGTCGGCGGCCCGTCCTATGCTGCCGGGGACAAGCCGTCGCCGCGCACTCAGGAGCACCTCATGCCCGATCGCCGTACCGCCGTCGTCACCGGAGCGAGCAGTGGCATCGGGGCCGCCACGGCCCGGCGGCTCGCGGCGGAGGGCTTCGCGGTGGTGCTCACCGCCCGGCGCGCCGAGCGGATCGAGAAGCTCGCCGCCGAACTGCCCGACGCCGAGGCCTACCCCCTGGACGTCACCGACCGGGCCGCCGTCAACGCCTTCGCCGACCACCTGCGCTCCACCCGCCCCTCGGTGGAGGTACTGGTCAACAACGCCGGAGGCGCTCTGGGCACCGACCCGGTGGCGCACGCCGACCCCTCGGACTGGCGCGCCATGTACGAGGTCAACGTCCTCGGCGTGCTCAACATGACCCAGGCCCTGCTGCCGGCGCTCACCGCCTCGGGCGACGGCACGGTCGTGGTGCTGTCCTCCACCGCCGGTCACGGCACCTACGAGGGCGGCGGCGGCTACGTCGCGGCCAAGCACGGCGCCCACGTGATCGCCGAGACGCTGCGGCTGGAACTGTGCGGGGAGCCCGTCCGGGTCCTGGAGATCGCGCCGGGCATGGTGCAGACCGAGGAGTTCGCCCTCACCCGCTTCCGCGGTGACCAGGAGCGGGCCGCCAAGGTCTACCAGGGCGTCGCGCAGCCCCTGACCGCCGAGGACGTGGCGGACACGGTGGGCTGGGCCGTCACCCGGCCCTCCCACGTCAACATCGACCTCCTGGTCGTCAGGCCGCGTGCGCAGGCCTCGAACACGAAGGTGCACCGGGAGGGCTGAGCCGCCACCGGGCATGACGTGGCGCCCCTCCCCCGCAGGTGACGGACGACCGGTGGCGGACGCGTGGACCCGGGCCCGGGCCGTACGGCCCGTCCGCACCCGGCTCCGCCCGCACCCGGCTCCGTCCGGCGCCCGGCCGCCAGGCGCCGGACCGGGCCCAGGGCGTCAGCCCTTCACGCAGATGACCTGCTTGAGCTTCGCGACCACCTGGACCAGGTCCTGCTGGTTCTCCATCACCTGGCCGATCGGCTTGTACGCGCTGGGGATCTCGTCCACCACGCCGGAGTCCTTGCGGCACTCCACGCCCCGCGTCTGGTCCTCCAGGTCGCGGGTGGAGAACCGCCGCTTGGCGGCGTTCCGGCTCATCCTGCGGCCGGCGCCGTGCGAGGCCGAGTTGAAGGAGTCCTCGTTGCCCAGGCCGCGGACGATGTACGACTCCGTCCCCATCGAGCCGGGGATGATCCCGTAGTCGCCTGCCCCGGCCCGGATGGCGCCCTTCCGCGTCACCAGGAGGTCCAGGCCGTCGTAGCGCTCCTCGGCGA
Organism: Streptomyces sp. NPDC059740; assembly: GCF_042733155.1. NCBI lineage: Bacteria > Bacillati > Actinomycetota > Actinomycetes > Kitasatosporales > Streptomycetaceae > Streptomyces > Streptomyces sp. NPDC059740. The sequence continues at coordinate 45,908 of NZ_JBHWGP010000032.1, forward strand.
CGTAGTTGTGGTGGCAGGAGATGACCGGCTCGAAGGTGGGGCGGGCCTTGCGGAACTCGCGGCGCACCACGTCCTGGAAGAGCGCCATCATGATCGCGCGGTTGTGCCGGGCGTACTCCTGGGCCCAGAACAAGTCGTTGCGGTAGGCGGCCATCTGCGGGGTGTCGGCGACGAAGACGGCGAGGTCCCGGTCGACGAGTCCCTGGTTGTGCGGCAGGTCGCGCGCCACCGAGATGTGGTGGTCGGCCAGTTCCTTGCCGATGTTGCGCGAGCCGGAGTGCAGCATCAGCCACACGGCGTCCGACTCGTCCAGGCAGAACTCCACGAAGTGGTTGCCGGAGCCGAGGGTGCCCATCTGCTGCGCCGCCCGTTCCCGCCGGAACCGCACGGCCTCGGCCACCCCGTCGAAGCGCGCCCAGAAGTCCTCCCAGCCGGCGGTCGGCAGGCCGTGGACGTCGCCCGGCTCCACCGGGTCCTTGTGCATGCCGCGGCCCACCGGAATGGCCTGCTCAATCTTCGAGCGCAGCCGCGAGAGGTCGCCCGGCAGGTCGTTGGCGGTCAGCGAGGTGCGCACCGCGCTCATCCCGCAGCCGATGTCGACGCCGACCGCGGCCGGGCAGACCGCACCGTGCATGGCGATCACCGATCCCACGGTGGCGCCCTTGCCGTAGTGGACGTCCGGCATGACGGCGAGCCCCTTGATCCACGGCAGCGTCGCCACGTTCTTCAGCTGCTGCATCGCCACGTCCTCGACGGTGGCGGGGTCCGTCCACATGCGGATGGGCACCTTCGCGCCCGCTACTTCCGTGTACGTCATCGCTTCAGCTCTCCCCCGTCGACTGTGTCCCGTAACGCACGCCACGACAGCCCACGGCCGTGCCGGGGGGCCGCGCGACGTGACGAAGCCCTCGGCCCCGGCCGGCGGACCGGCTTGCGCGGCAGTGCGTGCAGTGGCCATTGTGTCCACCGACCGACTTGACGCGGCAAGCGCATTTCGTTGACGAGAGGAGCCGGCACAGGTGCGGCGAAAGGTACGTGTACCAGGCACCGCTCTGGCGACGACGGCGATGGTGGCCGTCGCGGTCAGCGGCGCGCTCTCGGCCTGCACCGGCGGCCCGTCCGACGACGCCCCCGGCGACTCCTCGGGCGGCGGGGACTCCACGACCACGCAGGCCGCGGCGCCGGGCAAGTACCAGAGCCTCCCCGCCGCGTGCGGCCTCCCCAGCCAGGACACGCTGCGCTCGCTGCTGCCGGGGGACGACAAGCAGGGCAGCCGGGCGGAGAGCGAGGCACTGGCCGGGAAGGCCGGCGTCACCTACGACACCGACCGCCGCACCAGCTGCACCTGGAAGCGCGACACCGGCACCGCTTCGCGCCACCTGTCGCTGGACATGGAGCGGGTGGCGTCCTACTCGCCGGCCACCAGCGACGACGGCAAGGCGGCCGAGCTCTTCGAGCAGCAGGAGAAGGCAGCGGGCATCACCCTCCCCGGCTCCGCCGACGACGCCTCGCCCGGCGACTCCGCCTCCGGCAAGAGCGACAAGAGCGACAAGGACAGCAAGAGCAACAAGGCCGGCAAGGGCACCGGGAGCGCGAAGGACCCCGGCGGTTCCGCGCAGACCCAGGAGACCGGGGCGTCACAGGGGGCGAAGGACGACGGGGGTGCCGCCGCCTCGGCCTCGCCCTCCAGCAAGGCGACAAATGTCACAGGGGGCACCGGCGGCACGGACTCCTCGGACAAGGGGGGTGGCTCGCAGGCGGACTCCACCGGTGGTTCCGGCGCGTCCACCGCACCCCGCGTCCTGGACGGCCTGGGCGACGGCGCCTACCTCAACGACAAGCTGGTCACGACCGACTCGGGGGTGCACCGCGACGTCACGATCGTCGTCCGGTTCTCCAACGTGATCATGACGATCACCTACGCGGAGTGGCCGACCGACTCCGGCCCCGTCCCCGACAGCAAGGCCCTCCAGAGCAAGGCCCAGTCGCTCGCCGGCGAACTGGCCGACCGGTTCAGCGAGTAGTCTGCTGGACTGGTTACGTCCGGACTTGTCGGCACTGTCCGGGAGTGACCGGCGGTGTCCGAAGCCGCTCGGCGCGTCTCGGCCGTGGGACGGTTTCGGACTCCGCCGGTAGCCCGGTCCGGTGCCCGACGTGCCCGGCAGCGCCCGTGTCCACCGGGCCGGAGCGGCGGACGCCTGCCCCGCCCCGGGGCCGCACCCGCGAGGTGCGGCGAGGACCGACCCGTCCCCTCCGCGCGACTTTGGACTCCGAAGCGCCGACGAACACAAGCGAAGGAACCATGCACCGTCCAGCGATACGACTTGCCGGCCTCCTTGCCTGCGCGGCCGTCCCGGTGGCGCTCGTCGCCGGTTGCTCCAGCTCCGGCTCCGACGACGCGAAGTCCTCCGCCGCCCCCAGCTCCAGCAGCTCCGGCGCGGCCGAGCCCAGCGTGGCGCCGGCCAGGTACCACCACCTGCCGGACCCGTGCGACGGCGTCTCGCAGGACACCGTCAAGGACCTGCTGCCGAAGGTGAAGTCGGCGTCCGGTGACCGCGGCAAGTCCTCCGACACCGACGCGCGCGGCTACTGCTCCTGGAGCAGCGCCGACGAGAACGGCGTCAAGGGCACCCAGTACCGCTGGCTGGACGTGAGCTACCAGCGCTACGACTCCGAGCAGGCCATCGGCTCCGGCGCCCAGCGGGCCGGTGAGGCGTACACCAAGCAGGTGCAGAGCGAGAAGAGCGTCGACGGCGCCAAGAAGCTCTCGACCACCCCGGTCAAGGACCTCGGCGACGACGCCACCGCGATCACCTACGAGTCCTCCAAGGACGGCAGCGACTTCCGGAACACCACGGTCGTGGCGCGCACCGCCAACGTCGTGGTCACCGTCCACTACGACGGTGCCGGCCTGGCCGGCGCGAAGGACCCCGACTCCGCCGACCTCCTCAAGGACGTCCAGACCGCCGCGAAGGACGCCGTGGCCGCGGTCGCCAAGGCCCAGAAGTAGTCCCGCGGGCCCACGCCCCGGGCCCCGGGCACCCAGCCCCCCGGGCACGGCGAAAGGCCGGGACCGCCACCCCCTCAAGGGGGAACGGCGGTCCCGGCCTTCGTCGTGCAGGACGGTCGGTGCACCGGGCGGTCGGCCCCGGCGGGCGGGCGACCGGACGACCGGCCCTCCGCCCGGAGCCAACGGCCCCGGGCGGGTGGGACGGCCCCTCAGCCGCCCAGCAGCGCGCGCACCCGGTCCGCGCCGACGGCCAGCAGCAGCGTGGGCAGCCGCGGCCCGGTCTCCCGCGAGACCAGCAGCCGGTACAGGAGCGCGAAGAAGGACCGCTGCGCGACCTTCAGCTCCGGCGTCGGCTTGGCCTCGGGGGTCAGCCCGGCCTGCACCTTGGGGACGCCGTAGACCAGCGTCGTCAGGCCCTCCAGCGACCAGTGGTCCGCCAGCCCCGCCAGCAGCAACCGCAGGGACTCGGCGGCGCGCTCGTCGAGCGAGTCCAGCAGCTCGGTGTCCGGCTCCTCGCGGACCACCGTGCGCTGCTCGGCCGGGACCTGGGTGGAGATCCAGCACTCGGCGCGGTCCAGGCGCGGCCGGGTCTCGTCCAGCGAGGTGACCGGGCGCTCCGGGTCCAGCTCGCGGAGGATGCGCAGGGTCTGCTCCTCGTTGCCGCCGGTGATGTCGGCGACGGAGGCCAGCGTCCGGTACGGCAGCGGCCTGGGGGTGGCCGGCAGCGGGCCGGAGGCGGTGCGCACGGCGCGGCTGTGGGCGGCGGCGTCGGCGGGCTGGGCACTGCCCTCGGCCACCTTGCGCTCCAGCGCGTCCCACTCGTCGTACATGCGCTGGATCTCCTGATCGAACGCGATCTTGAACGACTGGTTGGGGCGGCGCCGGGCGTACAGCCAGCGCAGCAGCGGGGCCTCCATGATCTGCAGGGCGTCGCCCGGCGTGGGCACGCCGCCCTTGGAGGAGGACATCTTGGCCATGCCGCTGATGCCGACGAAGGCGTACATCGGCCCGATCGGCTGCTCGCCGCCGAACACCTCGCGCACGATCTGGCCGCCGACGACGTAGGACGAGCCGGGCGAGGAGTGGTCGACGCCGCTGGGCTCGAAGACCACGCCCTCGTACTTCCAGCGCATCGGCCAGTCGACCTTCCACACCAGCTTGCCGTGATCGAACTCACGCAGCGTCACCGTCTCGGTGTGGCCGCAGGCCGTGCAGGCGTAGGACAGCTCGGTGGACTCGTCGTCGTAGGAGGTGACGGAGGTGAAGTCCTTGTTGCAGACCGTGCAGTACGGCTTGTACGGGAAGTAGCCGGCGCCGCCCGCGCTGCCGTCGTCCTCGCCGGCCGCACCCGAACCCTCGGCGGCCTCCAGCTCGGCCTCGTCGACCGGCTTCTGCTGCTTGGCCGACGCCTTCTTCGCGGCGTCCTTCGGCTTGTCCTTGGTGCGGTAGCGGTCCAGGACGGCGTCGATGTCCGCGCGGTGGCGCATGGCGTGCAGGATCTGCTCGCGGTAGGCGCCGGAGGTGTACTGCTCGGTCTGGCTGATGCCCCGGTACTCCACGCCCAGCTCGGCCAGCGCCTCCTCCATGGCGGCCTTGAAGTGCGCGGCCCAGCTGTCGTGCGGGCTGCCGGGCGGGGCGGGCACGGCGGTCAGGGGCTTGCCGATGTGCTCGGCCCAGCCCTGGTCCACCCCGGGGATGCCGGCCGGCACCTTGCGGTACCGGTCGTAGTCGTCCCAGGAGATGATGTGCTCGCACTCGTAGCCGCGGCGGCGGATCTCGTCGGCGACCAGGTGCGGGGTCATGACCTCGCGGAGGTTGCCCAGGTGGATCGGCCCGGACGGGCTCAGGCCGGAGGCGCAGACGATCGGTTTGCCCGGGGCGCGACGCTCCGCCTCGGCGACGACCTCGTCCGCGAACCTGGAGACCCAGTCGGCCTCGGTGCTCTGAGCCACGATCGGCCCTTCCTCTTGTAGCAAGCGTCCAGTTGCGTGGTGGTGCGGGGCGGGCGGACTGCGGCCGTGACGGGCCGCGCGGAGCAGCCGCCGGCGTACAGCGGCCGGGCGGGGCACCGCCCCGTGCGGGGGTCGCGGCAGGCAGTGCACCGCGACTGTCCGCGGCCCCTGCCGGGACCCTCGGCGCCCATGGCACCCCCGCCATTCTCCCAGACGGAAAACCGGTGGAGTGGCCGTGGGATACTCAAGAGCAAACCCGTCTTCCGGGCGCTCGTCCGGCCCGAGGGCGGTCCGCCGCACTGGACGGCGCCCCGGCGCGGTCCACGGCTCCCGACCGCGCGGCCCACGCGCACGCCGGGAGCGGTCGCTGTGGCGGCGCACACCCGGGCGGCCACCTGGCGGCCGCCCGGCCCGAGCCACGCCACCCTCTTCCTAAGGAACGGCCTCTCCCCCATGACTTCGGTCTCTTCGCTCGCAGCCACGGTCAACCAGTGCCTCGCGGACGCCCTGGCGGCGGCCCTGCCCGAGGCCGCCGGTGGGGACCCGCTGCTGCGACGAAGCGACCGGGCCGACTTCCAGGCCAACGGCATGCTGGCGCTGGCCAAGAAGCTGGGCGGCAACCCGCGGGAGCTGGCCGCCAAGGTCGTCGACGCGCTGCCGGCGGGCGACGTGATCGCGCAGGTCGAGGTCTCCGGCCCCGGCTTCCTCAACATCACGCTGACCGACGAGGCCGTCACCCGCACCCTCGCCGCCCGCGCCGCCGACGACCGCCTGGGCGTGCCCCACGCCGAGGCGCCGGGCACCACGGTCATCGACTACTCGCAGCCCAACGTGGCCAAGGAGATGCACGTCGGCCACCTGCGCTCCACCGTCATCGGTGACGCGGTCCGCCGCATCCTGGAGCACCGCGGCGAGACCGTGATCCGGCGCCACCACATCGGCGACTGGGGCACCCAGTTCGGCATGCTCATCCAGTTCCTCATCGAGCACCCGCACGAGCTGGACCACGAGTCCGACGCGGCCGGCCGCGAGGGTGAGGGCGAGGCCGCCATGGCGCGCCTGAACCGGCTCTACAAGGCCTCCCGCGCCAAGTTCGACTCCGACGAGGAGTTCAAGGCGCGGGCGCGTGACCGCGTGGTGCAGCTCCAGTCCGGTGACGAGGAGACCCTGGCGCTCTGGCACAAGATCGTCGACGAGTCGAAGGTCTACTTCCAGGGCGTCTACCAGAAGCTGGACGTCGAGATCCTCGACCGCGACGTCGTCGGCGAGTCCGCGTACAACGACGACCTGCACAACGTCGTGCGCGAGCTGGAGGAGTCCGGCGTCGCCGTCCGCTCCGACGGCGCCCTCTGCGTCTTCTTCGACGACGTCAAGGGCCCCGACGGCAACCCGACCCCGCTGATCGTCCAGAAGTCCAACGGCGGCTTCGGCTACGCGGCCACCGACCTCGCCGCCATCCGCGACCGGGTCGGCAACCTCAAGGCCGACACGCTGCTGTACGTCGTCGACGCCCGCCAGGCGCTGCACTTCAAGATGGTCTTCGAGACGGCCCGCCGGGCCGGCTGGCTGCCCGAGGCGGACGCGGCGAAGCAGCTCGCCTTCGGCACGGTGCTGGGCGCCGACGGCAAGCCCTTCAAGACCCGTGAGGGCGAGAGCGTCCGCCTGGTGGACCTCCTGGACGAGGCGATCGACCGCGCCGCCGCCGTGGTGCGCGAGAAGGCCCGCGACCTGAGCGAGGAGGAGATCGCCGAGCGGTCCGCCCAGGTCGGCATCGGCGCCGTGAAGTACGCGGACCTCTCCAACTCGATGACCCGCGACTACATCTTCGACCTGAACCGCATGGTCTCCCTCAACGGCGACACCAGCGTCTACCTCCAGTACGCCCACGCCCGCATCCGCTCCATCCTGCGGCGGGCCGGGGAGGGCCAGCACCCCGTCGCCCACCCGGAGCTGCCGCTGGCCCCGGCCGAGCGCGCCCTCGGCCTGCACCTGGACGCCTTCGCCGAGACCCTGGCGGACGTGGCCCGGGAGTACGCCCCGCACAAGCTGGCCGCCTACCTGTACCAGCTCGCCTCCCTCTACACGACCTTCTACGACCAGTGCCCGGTCCTGAAGGCCGAGGGCGGCCCGGCGCAGGTCGAGAACCGCCTGTTCCTGAGCGAGGTCACCGGCCGCACCCTGGCCCAGGGCATGGACCTGCTGGGCCTGCGGGCACCCGAGCGCCTGTGAGCCCTGCCCCGGCGATCGGGGCACTCACGACGCGGCCCGCACGGGGCCTCCTGATACGGCCGGGCGGTCCGGTGGACCACTTCCACCGGGCCGCCCGGCCGTTCCCGTCCGTCGACGTGACCGTCTCCCGGCAGGAGACCGCGCGGGGACGCTCCCGCTCACCGGGCCCGGTGAGCGGAGCGCGGCCGGTCGGGGCTGGTCGGCTCGATGCAGCGGGGCTGCACGTGCTCGTAGACCATGGTGGTCTGGACGTCGGCGACCTCGCGGCGTTCGGTGAGGCGGTCGATGACGAAGGCGTAGACGCTGTCCACATCGGGGACGGCGATGTGGATGAGGAAGTCGTGCGCGCCCGAGGTGACGAACAGGCCGATCACCTCGGGCAGGCGCGCAGCCCACTCGCGGAACCCCTCGATGACGGGGCGGGCCGGAGGGCGGATCCGCACCGAGATCAGTGCCTGGACGGACCGGCCTGCCGCGTCGAGGTCCAGGGCCGCGTGGTAGCCGGTGATCACGCCGCGCTCGCGGAGCAGCCTGACGCGTTCCAGTGAGGTCGAGGGGGAGACCCCGGTCTTGGCCGCCAGGTCGCGGTTGGTCTGCCGTGCATCGTTCTGCAGTTCCCGCAGTAGGGCCCGGTCCAGCGCATCCATCTCCATGAGTTCCACCGTACGCCGAACGAAGTTCGGCAAGTGTTAGCGCCTGTCGGATTCCTGACTGGCCTCCCGGCCATGGATGCACGAGAGAACGGCACGGCCTTGGGCACCGGCCTGGTGGTGGCGGCCGCGGTGCTGTGGGGCACGGTCGGCCCTGCTCAGGTCCTGGCGGGCGGCACCGTGGGGCCGGCGGCCCTCGGCGGGTGGCGGCTGGTCGTGGGCGGGCTGGTCCTCGGCGCGCTCACCCTGCGCCGGCCGAAGGGGCTCCGGGCCCTCGTCACGGGCGCGGTCCTGCGCCCGCTGCTGGTCTGCACGGTCTCGACCGGTGCCTACCAGGCTGCTTTCCTCTCCTCGGTGTCGCGGCCCTGATCGGCGTGGGGCTTCTCCACGAGCACCTCTCGCCCCTGGCATGGACCGGCTGCGCCCTGGTCCTCACCGGAATGATCCTCACGTGCCTGCCCGCGGCGACCCGCCGTCGCCCTCCCGCACGAGCGACGGCGTTCCGGCCGGGCCGCCGCACCACGTGCGACGAAAACCCTGCAAACCCCCTACTCAGCGCACGACATACGGACGCCGCGCCAGAACTCAGCACGTCTACCTAACATTGCGCAATCTGGCCGTACGAGTAGAGAGGACTGTCATGTCTGTGGTGAACGCGCCGAGCTCGGCAACGGTGGGTTTCGCGCCGGAGGAGGTGGACTACACCCTGTCCACCCGCCAGGCCCGGTTGAAGTGGGTCGTGGTCGTCAACGCCGACCTGCCCCCCGGCCGGGCCGCCAACGCCGCCGTCTGCGCCGCCGCCCCCACGGTGACCGCGGTCCCCGGCCTGCTGGGTGCCGAGGCCGCCGACGCCGAAGGCACCGTGCACCCGGGCCTTCCCTGGGCGGGCTGCTCGGTGCTCGTCGCGGACTCCGCCACGCTGCGCACCCTGCACGCCAAGGCGACCGCCCGGGCCGACGTCTTCGTGGCGGACGTACCTGCTGCCGCCCAGAGCACCCGCGTCTACAGCGACTTCCTCGCGGCCGTGGGCAAGACCCAGACCGGGGACATCGAGTACTGCGCGGTCAGCATCGTCGGCCCCCGCAACCCGGTCGACAAGATGGTCGGCAAGCTGCCGCTGATGCCCTGAAGCCGTGGCCGTCCTCGGCGTTCACGGTTCCGGGCGCCGTTGGCCGGATGTCAGGAGGTCGCACGGCGGGCGGGACCACACGGGCCGGCCATCCCGCCGCTTCCGCGCGAGACGCACCGAGCGACTCGCATTCCGCCACACAGCCGCGGACCTGCCTGCGCATGCGGCCCTCCCGCAGCCCTTCCAGGCCAGGCGTGGAAGCGCCGAGCGTGGCGACCAGGCCGGTGGCGGAGCGAACACGGCACCATCGTGAAGTGCGGGAGCGTGCACAACTCCGTGGTTCACAGGTGCCGTGCCCGTCTACTTCCGGGACCCGCCGCCCTCGGTCGGGACGAACCTGGGCGGGCCTGACGGACGCCGAGGCTCCGGGGTCAGAAGTCCTGTTCCGTCACCTTGAAGAAGTGCGTCAGGTACGGCTGGTAGGGCAGCAGGTACAGGTACCGGTTCGAGTCGGTGAGAGGCGCGATGGCCCGGGTGGGGTCGTCGACCGGGTGCAGACTGAAGCTGCCGAACAGTCCCGACGGCCGCAGGCGCCACCTCTGGCCGCTGGGGGTACGCCTCCCGGAGAGGACGACCTTCTTGTAGTGCAAGCCGGAGGGGGCGACAGCCAGCTGGTGACCGGACTCGGCGTTGGCGATGGTGTAGGTGCCGTCGTCCCAGTGCTGCGTGAAACGCCACTTCTCGCCGAGCGTGTTGATGTTGTTCCGGTCGTGGAAGAGAAGCGTGTGACCGTCCGCCGCACCACGGAAACCCGCGCTGTTGAGGTGCAGCGAGGTGACCATGTGATCGATCCACACGTCTCGGTCCGTGGGAATGTTCACCGATGATGCCGGTGGCGCCTGAGGGGACGGCGGCGTCGGCTCCTCGTCAGCGGGCGATGCCGGGACTTCCTCGACGTTCTCGACGTCACTCATGACAGGTCTTCTCCTTTGCCGTGTTGGTTCCGCGACGTGGAGTACCGGTCCTCGTCTGTCGCGCACAACTGGCATGCCCTCGTGGGAGACGGGTGACCCTCGCTGACCCAGACGAGGGACAAAAGTGATACATGCGAATAAGCTGGGTGAAGCCCAGTGGGACAGGTGCGGGGAGCGAGAAAAGCAGCACCCGGGTGCGTGTCGCCCCCGGTTCACGTGCGCTTCGGGAGCGGTCGATCGCTGCATCAACCCCCAAGCCCTGGGCGTGTCCTGGCCACGCACACCGGCACCCTCGCAGACGCCTCCCAGGGCCGCGCTCCCACCCACGGACAACCACACACCGTCCCAACGCGCACAGAAGGGACAGAACCCGGACCCGGACGCTCCGCGGACCGCACTGCACAAGCACGACGGGCCCGGCAGCGCGAGGCTGCCGGGCCCGTCGTCGTACCGCGACGCCCTGCCAGGAGGGGGAGAGCCGGGCTGGGGCGTCGGGTGGTCTCAGTGACCGCGCATCCGGCTCCTGGACTTCTCCTCGGCGTCGAGAGCCTTGCCCGCCGCCTTCTCGGCACGCCCCTCCGCCTGCATGCGGTGGTTGCCCGTCATACGGCCGGCCGTCTCCTTCATCGCGCCCTGTACCTGGGCGCCCTTCGCCTGAGCCTTGCGCTTCGCAGTCATGATCGCCCTCTCCTTGACAGCGGTTCGGGGTTCTCCTTGACGACAGGTCGCGTGCCCGGGCGATCGGGAGCCAAACACCGGAGTTTGCCGAGTGGTTTTCCAGTGACTTCCGTGGGCGCTGAGGGGGCGCGCGCCGAGTGTTACGCACGGGGGCGCATGCGCGGTATGCACATCAGTGGCTTGTATGTCCGTGTTGTGTAACGAGGGAGGGAAGAACAACCGTTTCGCCTCCTGATGGCACGAAAGTATTCCTGCCCGGGAGAGGTCCCGGGCCGAGCACGTTGGCGCGGTCGCAGGACCGTGCCGGGAAAGGGGCAAGAATGTCCCGTCTTCTGACCCGTCTCTCCACCGCCGCAGCCGTCGGCTGCGCCGTCCTCGCGACGGCGTTCCCCGCAGCCGCCGCCCCGGGCGCCTCGCACGCCCCGTCGGCGCGGTCGTCGGTGGTCTTCGGTGCCGTCCAGTACGACGCGCCGGGGCCCGACACCCGCTCCGACCGCAGCCTGAACGGCGAGTGGGTCACCGTCACCAACCGCGGCAACCGCAGCGTGGAGCTGAGCGGCTGGACGATCGGCAACCGTTCCGAGCGCCTCTACCGCTTCGGCCACCTCCGCCTCGCCCCGCACGCCTCGGTGAAGGTGCACACCGGCCACGGCCGCAACACCAGCCGCGACGTCTACCAGGACCGCAACCGCCACGTCTGGGGCAACCGCGACACCGCGACCCTGCGTGACACCCGCGGCCACGTCGTCGACAGCCGCTCCTGGGGCCGCCCGGCAGGCGGCCACCACGGCGGCGGGCACCACGGTGGCGGGCACGGCGGCCACCACTAGGTGTATTGATCACGAGCGTTGTTAACGGCGCAGGGTCTTGATCATGGCGAAGACCTCCGGTGTGGTGGAGGTGTCTAGGCTCACCGCACGACGGAGGTCTTCGTGTCCCACCGTAATGCCCGGCTGACCGTTCACGGCAGGCGGATCCTGATCGAACGTGTCCTCGCGGGCCGGCCGGTCGCGCATGTCGCGGCCGAGATGGGGATATCCCGCCCCACCGCCCACAAGTGGGTTCGCCGCTGGCGGGTCGAGGGTGCCGGCCGATGGCCAGTTCGGCCTCGTCCACGCCATGCGCGCGCTCAGCCGCCGTCCGGCCTCGCCCTCGCGAGATGACCGGGCAACAAGGCTGGCCAGCCGGCCCGCCGCAGGTCGTTGACGGGACAGCCCTCAGAGGAGTTCCACCGCTTTCCGCATCATGGCGGCGAAATCGTCGTAGGGCTCGGGGTCGCCACCGTCGCCGGGCCACCACTCGTAGGCGGTCCACTCGCCCCCCTCCCCGACACCGTCCGCGTGCAGCAGGAAGTAGCCGCCGCTGCCGCCCTCCTCGTCACCGATCAGCAGACACCGTTGGAGCACGGCGAGCTGGTCTTCGAAGTGCTCCAGTTCCGCCCACACTCCGAGGAGGTCGGCGAAGAGGTCGTCGAACCAGCCGACCTGATCGACCCGGCGCAGGTCCAGCTGCCCTATGCACTCCCAGCCGTCGCTGGCACGGAGGAAGTTGCGGTACGAGGGCGGAAACCGCACCCCGAGCCGCTCTTCGGCCGCGACGACCGCCTCCTCACTCGCCGGTTCCGCGCCGGCCCACCCGGCCGCCAACCGCTCCTTGCTGATGACCTGCCGGTCCTCCTCGACAGCCGTACGGACCATGTCCGAGTCGATCAGCCGGGTGTTGTAGTCGCTGAGGAACGCGCGCCATTCCGCGACCGTCAGGGGGGAGGGCATGGACATAGCTGAACTCCGGTGACTTGTAAGGCTGGTTGCGGGACAGCCTCACACGGCCCACTGACAGTCGAACGTCGAGTTGTCGGTGATCCCAGGCGTGCGGCGCCGTCGGGGGACGCGGATCGCCGTAGCCCGGTACGGGTAGCTCGATCACAGTGATCGGTACTACCGGCGGTGCCGGCGATGTGGCCTACCAGGCACCTCGCTCCCGACGAGCCGCTGTCAAAGGCCACCGGCCGCCGGATCGGTGTTCTCGGCCCGGCCCGCGCTCTGCCCCCACCAGTCGCGTCACCGACCTCGCTGAACCACACACCTATCCCCCAGCGCCCCCGGGACCGGCCCGTCCGCCGCGTCCGCTCCCCGCGCCAGGTGTGCCGAGTGAGCACTCTCCAGCGCGCCCAGCACCACGTCCGCGTTCCGCCGGCCCACGGCCACCAGGACGGGCGTCTCCCCGTCGCGACACTCCACCACCACGAACTCGTGCGACAGCCCCGGCCACGGGTCGGTCCGGTAGAACGGTCGCACCCGCACCGGCACCAGCGTGCCGGGCACCTCCCGGCAGGCGAAGACCCCCGTCGGGTCGGCGGTCGTGGCGAACCGCCCGGGTCCGACCACCAGGTAGTCGTACCCGGGGACCTCGTACGGCACCCCACCGCGCAACGACCCCGCGAAGCACCGCTCGCCCTCGGGCACCCGGGCCGCGACCTCGATGGTGTCCGTCGTCTGCCGCCGCTTGACGCGGATCAGCACCGCACACACCACCGCCACCGGAACGGCCGCCACCGCGACGACGACGACCGCGCCCCAGGCCGACGGCGCGAGCAGCGACGCGAGCCCGCCCACCCCCGCCAGGACCAGCGTCCCGCCCATCGGCACAGCGATCTGCCAGGGGCTGCCGGCAGGCGAGTCCGACGCGCGACGCCACAACCAGTAGGCGCCCCAGAGGAACCCGAGGCTGAGGAGGGTAGTCCCCAGCCCGACCGCCTCCCAAGGCCGATGAGCGCCTTTCGGGTTGTCGGTGGTGTCCTGTCGCAACTCCCCGAACGAGACGAACCGGACCTCGCCGCGCCACAGCGTCGCCCTGACCTCGTCGCCGACCGACACCTGGGCGGCCAGTCCCCCGATACCGGCCATCTTCACGTGCCACTCCGCCCCGCCCGCCGGAGCAAGGGTGAGCGAGTAGCGGGTCGACCTGCTGACCACCTTCGTCACATGCCGTACGGCGGCGGGAACGGTACGCAGGCACTCGGACGAGTCGGAACGGGCCGCGCACGGACGCGCCGCGGCGAAGTCCCGCTCCACGGCGGCGTTCTGCGGTGTGATCACCAGCAGCAGGACGAGCCCCGCCACCAGGAGCACGCCCCCGGTGATCACCGAACTCAGCGCCTGGCGGCGTTCCCGGCGCAGCGCTGGGCCCGGCGCCCCGCCGTCCTCGTGGGTGTGCGAGGCCCGCTCGGCCCCGCCGCCGTCAGTCGTCTGTGAGAAGTCTCCGTGTGCCACAAGTCCCCCCGGACCGCGCGTGATCAGCGCTCCGCTGACCGCCGACCAGACTTCCCGGCACACCGCCGCCCAGGGTACCGCCGGCCGGGGCCGAGGGGAACGGACCGGTCACGGGGGTCGTACTCATCGGCTTCGGCGTGAAGGTCGCGTCGAGCGGGGCGTGACGGTCGACGGCGAACCGCGCACGGTTCAGCCCTCGCGAGCCCCACTGCGCCGGACGTCGGCGACGAACGCGGCCCAGGCCGAGGCGGGGAAGACGAGGACGGTCCCGGCCGGCTGCTTGCTGTCGCGGACGGGGACGGAGCCGGGGGCGTCGGTCACCTCAAGGCAGTTGCCGTTCTCGGCGTTGCTGTAGCTGGACTTGCGCCACCGCTCTGCGATGTAACCGGTGCTGAGGTCGCTCATCACGTGCAAGCCTCCAAGACACTGTGGATGAGGGCCACGGAATCACGTGGCGGCAGAGACGAGTCCCGCAACAGATCGTAGTACAGCCGCAGTTTGTCCACGTCAGCCGGAGTCTCGACGAGTTCGCCGGACCACGAGCCCTCGGTATAGGCCATCGACTTGCCACCCGGCAGCCAGAGAAGTGTCAACGAGCCACCGAGCAGGTGCTGTAGCCCGGCCGTGAAGGGCAACACCTGAAGCGTGATGTGCGACAGCTCCGCAGCGTCCAGCAGCCATCGCAATTGCGCTGCCCACTGCTTGGCGTCCGCCATGGGACGACGCAGAACCGCCTCGTCCAGCACCGCCCGGAACTGCACCGGCTCGGGGCCGAACAGCACGGATTGCCGACCAGTGCGGAGTGCGACCTCCTCCGCGAGTTCTTCCTCGTCGCGCGGGCGAGCAGTTCGCAGTTGTTCGCGCGCGTAATCCTCCGTCTGCAACAGCCCCGGCACCGTGGCTGAGGCGTACTCGTACCGCATGACCGCACGCCTCTCCAGGTCCATGAAGCGCTTGAACCTGTCCTTGAAACCGTCCCGGCGCGCTAGTTCCCACAGATCTGCCAGGTGTCCCCCCGTCCCGTACACGGCCTCAAGCGCAGCAACGACCTCCGGTGAACCCAACCGCTCCCCCGTCTCCAGCTTGTAGAGGTAGGTGCGGTCGTACGTGGTGTCCTTCGCGAGGTCCCCGAGTGAGCGACCCGACTGCTCACGTAGGCGCGCGAGTTCGGCGGCCAACACCTGCCGCGCGCTCTGCTTTCCGGCCCGCTCCCGAGTGCCCGTGGACTTGCGTGGTGCCATACGTCGTTCGCTCCCCCTGTGGTGCGCGGCCTCCTCGGCCGGTGTGGTCCGCGTCGACTGGCCAACGCGTCGCCACTACCGAGCGTAGCCCCGGTCCGCCACTCTGGTCACCCGTACAACCACACTCAGTGACCTAGGGAGATCCCCGTATGACCACCCCCCGCACCCCCGCCGCCAAGCCCCCCACGAACCTCGCGAGCCCCGCAAACCCCGCCCGCGGCTGGCGCATCGACCGCATCCCCGGCAAGCGCGTCAGCGCCGACGAGAGCGGCCTGCACCTCCCTCTCTGGCTGCTCCACGACGGACGCCACAAGGCCGACGTGACGCTGCGGATGTCCTACGCCGAGGCCGAGCACCTGCACGCCGAGCTCTGTTACACCCTCAGCTCCGACCAGGCGATGGACTGTCGGCCCTGCGGCCCGGGCGGCTACGGACACGGACGGCACGGCGGCTACGGACGGACTTGAGACGGAACGGGGCGGGACGAGGGAGGAGAGAGGGGGACGAGACCGCCCCGCCCCCCGAAAAGCAGAACGTCCCCGCACCCGCCCCTCCACGGAGACGGATGCCGGGACGTCCGGCGGCGGAAGCGGTGCGGAAGTCAGGCGGCCCGCAGGCCCTGCGCGACCTCCACCGCCCAGTAGGTGAGGATCATCTGCGCACCGGCCCGCTTGATGCCCGTCAGGGCCTCGCGGATGGCGGCGTCGCGGTCGATCCAGCCCTTCTCGGCGGCGGCCTCGATCATCGCGTACTCGCCGGAGATCTGGTACGCGGCGACCGGCACGTCCACCGCGTCCGCGACCTTGGCGAGGATGTCGAGGTAGGGCAGGGCCGGCTTGACCATGACCATGTCGGCGCCCTCGTCGAGGTCGAGCGCCAGCTCCCGCAGCGACTCGCGCACGTTGGCCGGGTCCTGCTGGTAGGTCTTGCGGTCACCCTTGAGGGAGGAGCCGACGGCCTCGCGGAACGGACCGTAGAACGCCGAGGAGTACTTGGCGGTGTACGCCAGCACCGAGACGTCCTCGTGTCCGACCTGGTCCAGCGCGTCACGGATGACGCCGACCTGGCCGTCCATCATGCCGCTCGGGCCCACCACGTGCGCGCCGGCGTCGGCCTGGACCTGCGCCATCTCGGCGTAACGTTCCAGCGTCGCGTCGTTGTCGACCCGGCCCTGCGCGTCCAGGACCCCGCAGTGGCCGTGGTCGGTGAACTCGTCCAGGCACAGGTCGGACATGACGACGAGGTCGTCGCCCACCTCGGAGCGCACGTCCCGCAGCGCCTGCTGGAGGATGCCGTCCGGGTCGGTCCCGGCGCTGCCCTGGGCGTCCTTCTTGGCCTCCTCCGGCACGCCGAACAGCATGATCCCGGAGATGCCCGCCTCGACGGCCTCCGCCGCGGCCTTCCGCAGCGTGTCCCGGGTGTGCTGGACCACGCCCGGCATCGCGGCGATCGGCACCGGCGCGTCGATCCCCTCCCGCACGAAGGCGGGCAGGATCAGGTCGGCCGGGTGCAGCCGCGTCTCGGCGACCATCCGCCGCATCACGGGGTTGGTGCGCAGCCGGCGCGGGCGGGAGCCGGGAAAACTGCCGTAGGTGCTGTTCAGCGTGGTCAACTGCGTGCCCTTCTACGGGATCCGGGCCGCCGCTCGCTCGGGCGCGTGACCGGGTCGCCGGCCTCGACCGCGGCGTCACGCCGCGCCGCGCCGAAGTCGGCGAGCGCTGCGGCCAGCTTGTGCACCGAGGGCTCGGGCGACATCACGTCGACGCGCAGCCCGTGCTCCTCGGCGGTCTTGGCGGTGGCCGGACCGATACAGGCGATCACGGTCACGTTGTGCGGCTTCCCCGCGATGCCGACGAGGTTGCGCACGGTCGAGGAGGAGGTGAACAGCACGGCGTCGAACCCGCCGCCCTTGATCGCCTCACGCGTGGTGGCGGGCGGCGGCGAGGCGCGCACGGTGCGGTACGCCGTGACGTCGTCGACCTCCCAGCCCAGGTCGATCAGACCGGCCACCAGCGTCTCGGTGGCGATGTCGGCGCGCGGCAGGAAGACGCGGTCGATCGGGTCGAAGACCGGGTCGTAGGGCGGCCAGTCCTCCAGCAGCCCGGCGGCGGACTGCTCGCCGGAGGGGACGAGGTCGGGCTTGACGCCGAAGGCGACCAGCGCGTTCGCGGTCTGCTCGCCGACGGCGGCGACCTTGATGCCCGCGAAGGCGCGGGCGTCCAGGCCGTACTCCTCGAACTTCTCCCGCACCGCCTTGACGGCGTTGACGGAGGTGAAGGCGATCCACTCGTAGCGGCCGGTCACCAGGCCCTTGACGGCCCGCTCCATCTGCTGCGGGGTGCGCGGCGGCTCGACGGCGATGGTCGGCACCTCGTGCGGCACCGCGCCGTAGGAGGAGAGCTGGTCGGAGAGCGAGGCGGCCTGCTCCTTCGTCCGCGGGACGAGCACCTTCCAGCCGAACAGCGGCTTGGACTCGAACCAGGACAGCTGGTCGCGCTGCGCGGGGGCGCTGCGCTCGCCGACCACGGCTATGACGGGCTGCCCGCCGTCCGCGGCCGGCAGCACCTTGGCCTGCTTGAGCACCTGCGCCACCGTGCCGAGCGTGGCGTTCCAGGTGCGCTGCCGGGTGGTGGTGCCGGCGACGGTGACGGTCAGCGGGGTGTCGGGCTTGCGGCCCGCCGTGACCAGCTCGCCCGCGGCGGCGGCCACCGAGTCCAGCGTGGTGGAGACCACCAGCGAGGCGTCGGAGGCGCCCACCTCCGACCAGCAGCGGTCGCCGGCGGTGGCGGCGTCGATGAAGCGGACGTCGGTGCCGTGCGCGTCACGCAGCGGGATACCGGCGTAGGCGGGGACGCCGACGGCCGAGGCGATGCCGGGCACGACCTCGAAGACGACGCCCTCGGCGGCGCACGCCAGCATCTCCTCGGTGACGTGCGCGTCAAGGCCGGGGTCACCGGCCACCGCACGTACGACCCGCCTGCCGGACCTCGCGGCCCCCATGACAAGATTGGTCGTGTCGCGAAGCGGCGGTACCTCAGGGGGAATTGACGTGCCGTCGGCCGTGGCCTGCAGCGGCGTGTCGACGTCCTCGCGTGCGTGTGCACGGACGACGTCGAGCACGGCCGGGTCTGCGACCAGTACGTCCGCGGCGGCCAGCGCCTCCACGGCGCGCAGGGTCAGCAGTCCCGGGTCGCCGGGCCCGGCACCGATGAAGGTGACGTGGCCGGCGGTCGGGCGGTTCGGGGCGGTGGGGTTCAAAGTGCTCGCTCCCCCATAAGACCGGCCGCACCCTTGGCCAGCATCTCCGCGGCGAGTTCGCGACCCAGCCGCGTCATGAGGGTCGCTGCCTCGTCGGGAGAGGCGGGTACGTGTCCGGTGGTGGACAGCTGCACCAGCGTGGTGCCGTCGGTGGTACCGACGACGCCCCGCAGGCGCATTTCGTTGACAGTCTGCTCTCCGGCGGAGCCGTCGGCCCGCAGGTCGGCCAGCGCACCCACAGGTGCGGAGCAGCCGGCCTCCAGGGCGGCGAGCAGGGAACGCTCGGCGGTGACGGCGGCCCGGGTGAGCGGGTCGTCGAGCTCGGCGAGCTGGGCGGCGAGCGCGCTGTTCGCGGCAGCGCACTCCACCGCCAGGGCCCCCTGGCCGGGGGCGGGCAGAACCGTGTCGGGCGAGAGGAGCTCGCCCGCCTCGCCGAGACGGCCGATGCGGGTGAGGCCGGCGGCGGCCAGCACGACCGCGTCCAGTTCGCCCTTCTCGACGTATCCGATGCGGGTGTCGATGTTCCCGCGGATCGGCACGGTCTCCACCGCAGCACCCGACTCCCGCGCCCAGGCGTTGAGTTGGGCCATGCGGCGCGGTGATCCGGTGCCGATGCGGGCGGTGCGGCCCTCGGCCGCGGCCCGCGAGGTCAGCTCGCGGAAGGTCAGCCCGTCGCGGGCCACCAGCGCGTCGCGCGGGTCCTCGCGCGTCGGGATGGCGGCCAGCGTCAGCTCTTCCGGCTGGGTGGTCGGCAGGTCCTTGAGGGAGTGCACCGCGAAGTCGATCTCGCCGCCGAGCAGCGCGTCGCGCAGCGCGGTGACGAAGACGCCGGTTCCGCCGATCTGCGCCAGGTGCTCGCGCGAGGTGTCGCCGTAGGTGGTGATCTCCACCAGCTCCACGGGACGCCCCGTGACCTGGTGCACCCGCTCGGCGACCTGGCCGGACTGCGCCATCGCCAGTTTGCTTCGCCGGGTGCCGAGCCTCAAAGCCCGTTGTGTGTCAGTCATGCCCGCTCCCGGGGTTCCGCGTGTCGGCCCGGCTGACGGCGGCGACCGTCTGGGGGTCGAGGTCGAAGAGTTCGCGCAGTGCGTCGGCGTACCCGGCGCCACCGGGCTCGCTGGCGAGCTGCTTGACCCGCACGGTCGGGGCGTGCAGGAGTTTGTCGACGACGCGGCGCACGGTCTGGGTGACCTCGGAGCGCTGCCGGTCGTCCATGTCGGGGAGGCGGCCGTCGAGCCGCGCGAGTTCCGCGGCGACGACGTCCGCGGCCATGGTACGCAGAGCGACCACGGTGGGGGTGATGTGCGCGGCGCGCTGGGCGGCGCCGAACGCGGCGACCTCCTCGGAGACGATGCCGCGCACCTTGTCGACGTCGTTCGCCATCGGCGCGTCCGCGGACGCGTCGGCCAGCGACTCGATGTCGACGAGGTGCGCGCCCTCGATCCGGTGGACGGCGGCGTCGATGTCGCGCGGCATCGCCAGGTCCAGCAGGGCCAGCGGCGTGGTGCGCCCGGCCGCCGCACGGCCCACGGCCTCGGCGGTCAGCACCAGGCCGGTGGCGCCGGTACAGGAGACGACGACGTCGGCGGTGGCCAGCTCGGCCTCGGCCTCGGCCACCGGCACGGCACGCGCGGTCAGGCCGTGCTCGGCCCCCGGTCCGCCGGCCTCGGTGAGGATCTGCGCCAGGCGCTCGGCCCGCTCGACCGTGCGGTTGGCGATCGCCAGTTCGGCGATGCCGGCGCGGGCCAGCGTGGCGGCGGCCAGCGAGGACATCGAGCCGGCGCCGATCACCAGGGCCCGCCTGCCGGCGGCCCACTCGGCGACGGCGGCCTCGCCCGCGGCGCCGGGACCCGCGAGCTGCTCCAGGCCGAAGGTGACCAGCGACTGCCCGGCCCGGTCGATGCCGGTCTCGCTGTGGGCCCGCTTGCCGACCCGTAGCGCCTGTTGGAACAGGTCGTTCAGCAACCGGCCCGCGGTGTGCTGCTCCTGGGCGAGCGCGAGGGAGTCCTTGATCTGCCCGAGGATCTGGCCCTCGCCGACGACCATCGAGTCCAGGCCGCAGGCCACCGAGAGCAGGTGGTGGACGGCCCGGTCCTCGTAGTGGACGTAGAGGTAGGGGGTGAGTTCGTCCAGCGCCACCCCGCTGTGCTGGGCGAGCAGTGTGGAGAGCTCGGCGACGCCGGCGTGGAACTTGTCCACGTCCGCGTAGAGCTCGATGCGGTTGCAGGTGGAGAGCACCGCGGCCTCGGCGGCCGGCTCTGCGGAGACCGTGTCCTGCAGCAGCTTGCCGCGGCCCTCCGGGGCGAGGGCGGCGCGCTCCAGGACGCTCACCGGTGCGGTGCGGTGGCTCAGTCCGACGACCAGGAGGCTCATGCCGGCATCACGGCGGGCAGGTCCCCGTCCGGTCCGTTGTCGTCCCTGCTGCTTCGCGAGCCGGCGCGGGAGGCCCGCGTGGCCGAGGGCGGGGGCTGCATGGCGCCGGCCGCCGTCGCGGTGTCCTCACCGGCCTTGCGCTGCTCGTGGAAGGCCAGGATCTGGAGCTCTATCGAGAGGTCGACCTTGCGCACGTCGACGCCGTCCGGGACGGTCAGCACCGTCGGCGCGAAGTTGAGGATCGAGGTGACGCCCGCGGCGACGAGCCGGTCGCAGACCTGCTGGGCGGCACCGGCCGGCGTGGCGATCACACCGATCGAGACGCCGCCCTCGTCGATGATCTGCTCCAGCTCGTCGGTGTGCTGGACGGGGATGCCCGCCACCGGCCGGCCGGCGAGCGCGGGGTCCGCGTCGATGAGGGCCGCCACCCGGAAGCCGCGGGAGGCGAACCCGCCGTAGTTGGCGAGCGCCGCACCCAGGTTTCCGATACCGACGATCACCACGGGCCAGTCCTGGGTCAGGCCCAGCTCGCGGGAGATCTGGTAGACGAGGTACTCCACGTCGTAACCAACACCCCGGGTGCCGTAGGAGCCCAGGTAGGAGAAGTCCTTGCGCAGCTTCGCTGAGTTGACGCCCGCCGCGGTGGCCAGCTCCTCGGAGGAGACCGTGGGCACTGAGCGCTCGGAGAGCGCGGTCAGGGCGCGGAGGTACAGCGGAAGCCGGGCGACGGTGGCCTCGGGAATCCCTCGGCTTCGGGTCGCCGGTCGGTGAGTTCGGCCAGTTGCCACAGTGCTCCTGCGGGTAGAGCGAGGCTGTGGGCGGCCTCCTCTTTCACGACCGCCCCGTCCACCGCAGGCTATGCCTTTGTGAACGCGTGCACAAAGATGGTGTCCGCTTTGTCCGACCAAAGTGACCGGTGTCACGCGGGGTTCCCCGTAACCTCCGGAACCATCCCCGCAGGCCCGGCGTTCCCGCGTGCCACGCTGGTCGGGCGGGTGCGCCGACGGAAGCACGCTGCTCACTCCCTTACCGCTACGCCCCCGGCCACCAGACAAATCGACCACCGAGCCTAGTGCACTCACACACCCCCGCCGACCCCTTTCGGCTCACGGCGAAGACCACCCGCACCGGCACCCCCGAGGCCGGACCGCAGGGCGTGGCAGGCCGCGGACAGGGCGTGACGGCCCCCACCGGACGGCGCAGCCGCTCCCCGGGCGGACCCGGCCCGGCACCCGGGGACGGACCACGGCGCACAGCCGGGAGCGGGCGCGGGCCGGACCCGGGGACGAGGGACGGGGCAGCCGCCGGCGCGCGGCATCATGGAGGCATGGCCCCTCTGCTACGACGCAACCGCCGGGGCGACCCGGCCGACCGCATGGTCACCCTGATCGGCAAGCCCGACTGCCACCTGTGCGAGGACGCCGAGGCGGTCGTCGCGCAGGTCTGCGCCGAGACCGGCGCCTCCTGGGAGAAGAAGGACATCACCCAGGACGCGGAACTCCACCGCGCCTACTGGGAACAGATCCCCGTCGTCCTCGTCGACGGGGCCCAGCACGACTTCTGGCGCGTGAACCCCGACCGCCTGCGCCGGGCACTGGGCGCCTGACCCGGGTCCGGGCCGGGCGACCGGTCCGGACGCCCCCACCGCCCGCAGGCTTCACCGGAGCGTCGCCGACCCCCGGTCCGGCCGCCACCCGGCCGTCACCGCGGGACCGAACGCAGTGGCTATGCTCGCCGTATGGCCCACCCGTCGCGCGATCCCCGCTCCCGCAGGCTTGCCTGGGGATCGCCCCTGCGGCTCGGCTGGCTGGGCCGCCGCCGCCGCGCCACGGCCCGCAGCGTGCTGGCGGGTGAGGCCGCAGCCGAGGCCGCGCGCAAGACCTCCCAGGAGGCCGAGGAACTGGCGGGGCTGGCCGGGGCGACGCGCGTCGAGCCCTCGGAGCCCGAGTTCCCCGTCGCCGGCGACGAGCGCGCCGCCGCCTTCTTCGACCTGGACAACACCGTCATGCAGGGCGCCGCGCTCTTCCACTTCGGCCGCGGCCTGTACAAGCGCGACTTCTTCCAGACCCGCGACCTGGCCCGCTTCGTGTGGCAGCAGGCGTACTTCCGCCTCGCCGGCTCGGAGAACCCCGACCACATCGAGGACGCCCGCAACAGCGCGCTCTCCATCGTGCGGGGGCACCGCGTCTCCGAACTCATGACCATCGGCGAGGAGATCTACGACGAGTACCTGGCCGAGCGCATCTGGCCCGGCACCCGCGCCCTGGCCCAGGCCCACCTGGACGCCGGGCAGAAGGTGTGGCTGGTGACGGCCGCCCCCGTGGAGACCGCCACGATCATCGCGCGCCGCCTGGGCCTCACCGGCGCCCTGGGAACCGTGGCCGAGTCGGTGGCGGGCGTCTACACCGGCAAACTCGTCGGCGAACCCCTGCACGGGCCCGCGAAGGCCGAGGCGGTCCGGGCGCTCGCCGCGGCGGAGGACCTCGACCTGGACCACTGCGCCGCCTACAGCGACTCCGCCAACGACATCCCCATGCTCTCGCTGGTGGGCCACCCCTACGCCGTCAACCCCGACAGCCGGCTCCGCAGGCACGCCCGGGAGCACGGCTGGCGGCTGCGCGACTACCGCACCGGACGGAAGGCGGCCCGCATCGGCATCCCGGCCGCCGCCGGAGTGGGCGCCGTCGCCGGGGGCACCGCCGCGGCCATCGCCCTCCAGCGCCGCCGCCGCTGAGCCTTCGGCACCGCCCCGGACCCTCCCCCCGCCGACGGTTCGATCAGAACTGCTCACGCACCGACCGTTCAAGATCGTCGGCCGTCCGGCCCGTCAAGCCGCGTCCGCCTCACTCAGCGCAACCGCGACACGCCCGCAGGCGCCCCCCCGGCGGGCCCTGGGCGACACGCCCGGACGAACCGCCCACGTCCCCGGTTTCAAGGGGCCGCACACCCCCGGACGGCACCTCCGACACCCCAATCGGACGGGTATACCCCGCCCGGACCGCACCCAGTCCTCCGTGTTCGGTGAAGTTGGCCCACAAGCCGTGTCCCGCCGCTAACCAGGCAGATCACGCACCATTCCGATCAAATAGTGGTCTGCAATCGGTACTTGCTCGCTCATCATTTCGTAACGGACCGCAACTAATCGACGATTTGAGCAACTGGGTGTAGCGCTGCCTGTACGAAGCGTTATTCTCCTCAGACGCAAACCGCTACCCCGGTGTCCCTACGACGGGTGAACGGTTCCGCACTGCACGTGATGGAAAGCTCTGCCTCTGGGAGTCCCGTGTCTCCACACGTCGGGGTTGACGCCTCGGGCCTGGCTACGCTGCGTACGTCGCTCTTCGAGCACCTGCGCGGCTTCGTCCCCACCGCGATCGCCGTCCCCGCATTCGCCTCACCCCTGCCGGCCGCCGCCGGCGCCACCCTGACCAACGGGGCGGCGACGGCGGTCGGCAAGGCCACCGTCAGAACCACCCGCCGTACAGCGGTCGGAACCACGCGCTCCGGAGGTAGCGCGACCACCCGACGCGCACCCGCCGACGGCGACAGCCGACGGATGATGGAGTGGGTCGAACGGGCCCAGGCCGGCGAGACCGACGCCTTCGGCCACCTCTACGACCAGTACGCCGACACCGTCTACCGGTACATCTACTACCGGGTCGGCGGCCGGGCCACGGCCGAGGACCTCACCAGCGAGACCTTCCTGCGCGCGCTGCGGCGCATCGGCACCTTCACCTGGCAGGGCCGTGACTTCGGCGCCTGGCTGGTGACCATCGCGCGCAACCTGGTCGCCGACCACTTCAAGTCCTCCCGCTTCCGTCTGGAGGTCACCACCGGCGAGATGCTCGACGCGAACGAGGTCGAGCGCAGTCCGGAGGACTCCGTCCTGGAGTCGCTCTCCAACGCCGCACTGCTGGAGGCCGTCCGCAAACTCAACCCCCAACAGCAGGAATGCGTTACGCTCCGCTTCCTCCAGGGCCTGTCCGTCGCCGAGACGGCCCGGGTCATGGGCAAGAACGAGGGCGCCATCAAGACCCTGCAGTACCGCGCCGTCCGCACGCTGGCACGCCTGCTGCCCGAGGACGCCCGCTGACCCCCGCCCGGGCCCCCGCTCCCTTCCCCCCACGCGGCACCGACCGGCCCGGGCCCCACCCACCCACCACTCTTCGCGGTTGTCCATGAACCATCGGTCACATCATCGTGAGTGCGTAACCCAAGTGCCGCGCGGCTCGTTGAGGGGGATGAAGGATCCAAGCGGTCACGCCATGCCCGCATACCCTGACGCAACCGACGGTGTGCGTGCGGCGCGTACCACCTCCCGGCCGCCACGGCCGGCCGGACCCTTCCAGGGAGTCGAGCGGGATGACGAGAGGAGGTGCCGCCCGTGATCGCGAACGTATCTGCGCACCGGCGGGCTGACGCCTTCGCCCAAGCCCTGGAGCAGGAGTTGCCCAGGGACGGGGTGGCCGAGGACGGCAGCGCCAGACGGTCCGAGGCGAGCGGCCGGCCCGAGGACGAGCGGCTGCTGACGGTCGCCCGGTCGCTGGAGGCCGTGCAGAAGCCCGAGTTGAGCCAGGAGGCGAGGGCCGTCCAGCGCGCCCGGTTGATCGCCGCCATGGAGGCGCAGTTCGCCAGTGGCGAGGCGGTGCGCGGGGACACCCCGCGCCTCCCCGCCCAGCGCGCTCCCCGGCGCAGCCACCGGGCCGCCCGTTCGCTGAGCAGGCTCCGGCCCCGGTCGCGGCTGACCAAGAGCCTCGCCGCGGGCGGGCTCACCGTGGGCGTGGCCGCCGGGGCGTTCGGCGGCGTGGCAGCCGCCAGCTCCAACGCCCTCCCCGGCGACACCCTCTACCACCTCAAGCGCGGCATGGAGGACATCCGACTCGGTCTGACCGACGACGATTCCGACCGCGGCATGCTCTACCTCGACCAGGCCTCCACCCGCATGATGGAGGCGCGACGCCTGATGGAGCGCGGGCGCTCGGGCCACCTGGACCACGAGGCGCTGGGCGAGATCCGCGGCGCTCTCTCCGGCGTCACGCACGACGCCTCCGAGGGCCACCGCCTGCTGCACGCCGCCTACCAGAAGGACGGCGGCCTCGGCCCCATCCAGGCGTTGAGCACCTTCACGCAGCAGCACCGCCGGAGCTGGGACAGGCTGCGCGAGAGCCTCCCCGTCCAACTCACCGACGTCTCCCGGGACGTCAGCTCGGTCTTCGACGCCATAGACGAAGAGGTCGGACCGCTCCGCTCGCTCCTGCCGAAGGCACCGGGCAGGCAACAGGACACCCCGGGGAGCTCCGCCCCGAGCGCCGCTCCCCGCTCCGGCTCGTCCTCCGAGGGCAACGCCTCCGACTCCTCCCAGCAGCCCCGGCAGCGACACGGTCACGCCGCACAGCCGTCAGCCGGGCCCTCCGAGGAACAGGGCCTCCTCGGCGGTGCCGGCGACCTGCTGAACCCGCCGTCCGCGCACGACAGCGCCGCGCCGTCGACCGGCGAGGCCGGCGAGAGCGCCGGGCGGGGCAACTCGTCCGCCAAGCCCGACATCACTCTCCCGCCGCTGCTTCCGGGGCTCCTCCCGGGCCTCGGAATCGGCGCCGCGGAGGACGACCAGGGCTGAGCGCTCCCGCCTCCGCCGCCGCAGGGCCCGTGGGACCTTCGAGTTCCGCGGGCCCTGCGTCGTCTGCGGTCGCGCGGCGGGGCAAGGCCCGCCGTCAGAAGAACACCGAACGGCGCTGCACCAGCAGGGTGTAGAGGGTGTGCTGGATCGTCTCCCGCACCTGGTCGGTCAGGTCGAACAGCAGCATGGGGTCCTCGACGGCCTCGGGACCGTAGCCGTCGGTGGGGATCGGCTCGCCGAACTGGATCGTCCACTTCGTCGGCAGCGGGACCGCCCCGAGCGCGCCCAGCCACGGGAACGTCGGGGTGACGGGGAAGTACGGCAACCCCAACACCCGTGCCAGCGTGCGGGCGTTGCCCACCATGGGGTGGATCTCCTCGGCCCCGACGATCGAGCACGGCACGATCGGGACGCCGGTGGACAGCGCCGTGGAGACGAAGCCGCCGCGCCCGAAACGCTGGAGCCGGTAGCGTTCGGCGAAGGGCTTGCCGAGCCCCTTGAACCCCTCCGGCATCACCCCGACCAGCTCACCCCGGGCCAGCAGCCGGCTCGCGTCCTCGGAGCAGGCCAGCGTGTGACCGGCCTTCCGCGCCAGTTCGTTGACGACCGGCAGCGCGAACACCAGGTCCGCGGCGAGCAACCGCAGGTGTCGGTCGGCGGGATGGTGGTCGTGGACGGCGACCTGCAGCATCAGCCCGTCCCACGGCAGCGTGCCCGAGTGGTTGGCGACGATCAGCGCGCCCCCCGTGGCCGGCACGTTCTCCATGCCGCGCACCTCGACCCGGAAGTACTTCTCGTACAGCGGCCGCAGCAGGCCCATCAGCAGCCCGTCGGTCAGCTCGGGGTCGTAGCCGAACTCGTCGACCTCGTACTCCCCGGTCAGGCGCCGCCGCAGGAAGCCGAGCCCTTCGGCGATCCGGCGCTCCCAGGGGTTGCGGACCGTCGACGGTCCCGCCCCCTCCGCGGCAGCCTCGGCGCCCCGGACGTCCCCGGCGGCCTCCTCACCGCCGTCGACCGCCGCCGCCCCACCCGCGGCCCCGTTCGCAGCCTCGCCCACGGCCTCGTCGGCGGCCTCGTCCGCCACCGGCCCGAGGCCCCCGGGCCCCGAGCGGTCCCCGTCCTGCCCGGGGGGCGGACTCCCGACCGCAGCGTCCACCGCCTGCTCCCCCGCCTCGCCCGCAGCTTCGCCCACCGCGTCGTCCTCCGCAGCTCGGCTCTCCGGCACCGGCCGCCCCCGGGGCGGCGCCCCCGCGCCTCCCGACCGCACGGCCCTGCGCCGCCCGCCGTGGGGGTTCTCGCCGAACGGGATGACCTTGGCGTCCGCCATGCGCTGCTCCTCAACTCTCCGCCCGGCCGCGCCGGGGAAGCGCGGCGGCAAGCCGGTCGACGGTACGGGCCAGCGCCCCGGGGGGCAGCAGACCCGGACCGTGGCCACGCGCGAACTCCCCGAAAGCCTCCGCCGTGGAGAACGCGGGGTGGAACCCCAGTGTCTCGCGCATCTGCGTGGTGTCGACGACGCGGCCGTGCGTGAGGAGACGGATCTGCTCCGGCGAGAAATCCGTGAGCCCCAGCCCGCGCAGCGCCGAACCCGACCAGGTGAGGGCCGGCAGGAGGAGGGGCACCGTGGGCCGGCCCAGCCGCCGCGCGCACTGGGAGAGGAGCAGCACCCCGGCTCCGGCCACGTTGAACGTCCCACTGTTGAGCGTTCCCCGGCGCGGTTCGCAGGCGCCGAGGCGCAGGGCCTCCACCGCGTCGTCCTCGTGCACGAACTGCAACCGCGGGTCGTAGCCGAGGACGGTGGGCAGCACGGGCAGGGCGAAGTACTCGGCCAGGGGCGAGTCCGTCCGCGAACCGAGGACGTGGGCGAACCGCAGGACGCAGACGGCGACGTCGGGGCGGCGGCGCGCGAAGCCGCGCACGTACCCCTCGACCTCGACCGCGTCCTTGGCGAACCCACCGCTGGGCAGCGCCCGGGACGGAGTCGTCTCGGTGACGACGGCCGGGTCACGCGGCGCGGAACCGTAGACGCTGGTGGTGGACTTCACCACCAGCCTGCGCACCGTCGGCGCCCGCTGGCAGGCACCCAGCAACTGGAGGGTGCCGATGACGTTGGTCTCCTTCACCGACGCCCGGCTCATGCCGCCCGCGTCGTGGCGGCCGGTGGGGAGGCTGCCCAGCGCGGCACCGGCCAGATCCATGTGGACGACCGTGTCGGCGCGCGTCTCGGCGAGCACCTTGGCGATCTGCGGCAGCCTGATGTCGGCCTGGACGAACTCGGCGCCCCCCAGCGAGTGCTCCGGTTCGACGACGTCCACCCCGACGACCCGGTCGACCCCGGCCTCCTCCTGCATCCTGCGGGCGAACCGGCCCCCCAGCCACCGTGCCACCCCTGTCACCAGCACGACCCTGCCCACGATCAGCCTCCTCCACCGCCGTCGGCACCGCATCGCCCACCGGAGCCACGTCGGCGAGCGCGCGCCTCCCGGAGCCAACCTATTGCAGGGCACCGTACGGACCGGGCCCGGCCGTCGCCGTGACGGACACGCCCGGGCCCGCCGGGGACCGTGCCGGTGCGCCGGGGGAAACGACTCACGAGCCCGCGGGGCCCCAGGGGGCTCCCCGCACCGAACGCGCCGCAGGCCCCCACCGTTGCCGGTGGGGGCCTGCGGGAATGCGGTCAGCGTCGCGTCACTTCTTGTTGCGACGCTGCACGCGGGTGCGCTTGAGCAGCTTGCGGTGCTTCTTCTTAGCCATCCGCTTACGCCGCTTCTTGATAACAGAGCCCACGACAACCCTCGCTCACTTCGAATCGCCCCCCTGCCCACATCATTCCGCAGGAGGGACCACGGTGCGGGGCGTCGAGCCCACACTACCTACAGCGGGCCAGCCTACCCGGCACAGGGCGATGCGCGTAATCGGGGCGCGGTACCTGAGGGCACCAGGGCTCTGCCGCACGACGGGACGCCGTTTCCCGGCACCGGCGACGGCCCGTTCAGGCCGACTCCACCCCCACGTACGACTCCCGGAGGTAGTCGTGCACGGCCTGCTCCGGCACGCGGAACGACCGTCCCACGCGGATCGCCGGGAGGTGACCACTGTGCACCAGACGGTACACGGTCATCTTGGAGACCCGCATCACGGTGGCGACCTCCGCCACCGTGAGGAACACGACCTCGTTGAGAGGCCTCTGCTCAGCAGTCATGACACACCTGCACCTTCCGCACGTGACGGGCGCCGGCTTCCCCTCCGGTCACTCTTCGTCGCTGCGCGCTCACTCCCCAGAGTAGGGGCGGGTGATACGAGTGGGGAAGAGGAGTAGCCACCGGCTGTCTAGTGGGACAGACGAGCCTGTTTGAGCACATAGCGAACAAGTGGCTGATACGAGGCAGCGGACACCCCGTCGTCGAGGGGAACCACGGTCGACACCCGTCCCTCCCCCTGGGCCACGAACACCGCAGGGTCGTCCACGTCCGCCGTCGCGGCCACCGGAAAGCCCAGTTGACCTGCACCGCAGGCCCAACCGTGGTCACCGATGACAAGCTGGGGAAGCACTCCGTCCGCCTCCGCGGCAGCCGCCAGCGCGACCCTCAGGGGCAGCGGTGAGTGCGTGTGCGCCCCGGGACGATCATGCGTTGTGCGCACATCCTGCTCACGCACGAACGCGACACCCCGTACGTAGACCAGTACGTGCGGACGTACGCCGAACCGTGTGGTCAGCGCGAGACGCCGCCCGTACCCAGGGGTGAGGACCGGGCAGCCGACCGCCGACAGGGCGACGCTCAATCCGGCGTAGAACCCCAGCAACCGGTCGGGGTGGCCGGTGCCCAACAGGACGGGTGCGCGGCGCGAGGCGACCTCGGCGAGCGCCGCGGAGAGCTGCCGCAGCCCCGCCAGCGTCCGCACCGGGTCGATCACGGCAGGACCGCCGTACCGCTCGATCCCGGTGGGCCCACCGCACCGTCGCGCCACGAGCTCCGCCAACTCGGCCACTTCCCAGCGGCGTTCCGGCTCACAGCCCATCAGCGTCCGGGGATCTCCTGCTGCGAACAGGCGGTAGCGGCGCAGGGTCTTCTCGCGGTCGGTGGCGAGGGACCCGGCGAGCCGCTCGCGGAGGAGATGCGCGCGCAGCGCCTCGGTCCCGGCCACCCCTCCATGCTGACGCGGCACGGCACCGGCGAAGTGCCGGAGCCCGCCCCCTCACCCGATAGGGCGGTGTGGACGCACACCGCCCTCCAAGGCCCCGTCAGTACTGGTAAGGACGGGTGGTCAGGGCAGCAGACCGTGGGCGGGGAAGACGGCGCGGCGAGTGGCCAGCACGGCTTGGTCGACCCGGTCCGCGGGGTCGTAGCCGCTGCCGTCGAAGTCCCGCCACGCCGGCTCCCGGCCGTCGGTCATGCGCAGCGGCGCCACCTGCCGGGTCCGGCTGTACACCTCGTGGCGCCAGTCCTCCGGCACCGGCGTCCGCGGGTCGATGGGCCGCCCCGCAGCAATGGCGACGAGGTGCGTCCACGCCCGCGGCACCACCTCGGCGACCGCGTAACCGCCGCCGCCGAGCGCCACCCACCGGCCACCGGTGTGCTCGTGGGCGAGGTCGTGGCAGGCTGCCGCAGCCGCCCGCTGGGCGTCGATGCTGAGGGCGAGGTGGGCCAGCGGGTCCTCGAAGTGGGTGTCGGCGCCGTGCTGGGTGACGAGGACCTCCGGCCGGAACGCCGCGAGGAGTTCGGGCACCACGGCGTGGAACGCCCGCAGCCACCCGGCATCCGCGGTGCCTGCGGGCAGGGCCACGTTGACCGCGCTGCCCTCGGCGCCCTCGCCGCCCGTCTCCTCGGGCCAACCGGTCTGCGGGAAGAGGGTCCGCGGGTGTTCGTGGAGGGAGACGGTCAGGACCCGGGGGTCCTCCCAGAACGCCGCCTGCACGCCGTCGCCGTGGTGGACGTCCAGGTCGACGTAGGCGACGCGCTGAGCGCCGAGTTCGAGGAGCCGGGCCACGGCGACCGCCGCGTCGTTGTAGATGCAGAAGCCGGCGGCGCCGCCCGGCATGGCGTGGTGCAGACCGCCGGCGAAGTTCACCGCGTGCAGGGCGCTGCCGCCCCACACCGCTTCGGCTGCACCCACTGACTGGCCGGCGATGAGCGCAGAGGCTTCGTGCATGCCGGGGAACGCCGGGTCGTCCTCGGTCCCGATGCCGTACGCCGGGTCCGCGTCGGCCGGGTCGACGGAGGCGGCCCGCACTGCCCGGAGGTAGTCCTCGCGGTGGACCAGCCGCAGCGTGGAGTCGCCCGCCGCTCTCGCCGACACCACGTCGACGTCACCGCGGTGCAGGCCGAACTCCTCCACCAGCCTCATGGTGAGGGCGAGGCGCACCGGATCCATGGGGTGCCCGGGGCCGAAGTCATAGCGGGTGACCGCTTCGTCCCACATCAGCTGTGCGTGGCCGCTCATGTCCGCCACCGTATCGGGCCGGCCCCGCGCCGAACGACCTGGCGTGGAGCAGTGTGACGGCCACCAGGACCAACGGCACGGCCATCGCCCCGCGGTAGCTCCACGCGTCGCCGACCACGCCCACCAGCGGCGAGCCCACCAGGAACCCGACGTAGTTGAAGACGTTGAGGCGGGCCACGGCGGTGTCGGAGGCTTCGGGGAAGAGCCGGCCGGCTGCGGCGAAGGTCTGGGGGACGATGACGCACAGCCCCAGCCCCAGCAGCCCGAAGCCCGCCATCCCCCACCACGGTCCGGGCGCCGCCGCCACCACGCCGAACCCCAGCACCGCGAGGACGGTGCCGCACCGCACCACGGCCACCGCACCGAACCGCCGCACCCCGACGTCCCCCACGGCCCGCCCCAACAGGGCGGTGACCATGTACAGGTTGTAGGGCACGGTCGCCAGCTGCTCGGAGCCGCCGAGCACGTCCCGCAGGTACTTGGCGCTCCAGTTGGAGACGGTGGAGTCGCCGATGTACGCGAACGCCATGACCAGGCACAGCGGCAGGAGCAGCCGCAGACCCACCCCGACGGGCGCGGGCCCGGCCGCGGTGACGGGGGCCGGCTCGGCCGGGACGGTGGCGGGCACCGGCGTGGGCGCACCGCTGCCGGCGTCGGGGTACCAGCGCCCGGCCAGCAGCGCCGCGGGCCCCAGGACTGCGACCACCGGCCCGTACAGCCAGACCAGTGGCATCGCCTGGTGAGCGCCCCACCAGGCGAGCGAGGCGCCCACGATGCCGCCGAGGCTGTAGACGGCGTGGAAGCCGAGCATGATGCTGCGTCCGTAGGCGCGTTGCAGGCTGACGCCGAGCATGTTCATCGAGGCGTCCAGGGCGCCCACCGACAGCCCGAAGACGCCCATCGTCACGGCGAACGGCGCCAGCGTCCCGAAGGAGCCGACGGCCACCAGCATCAGACACGCCACCGGCTGCGAGCACCACAGCACCAGCCCGGGGCGTACCCGCTTCACCACGCGTTCCGTGGCGAGGCTGCCCACGCCGGCGAGGACGGGCACCGCGGCGAGGAAGGCCGGCAACAGGCCGTCGGAGACGCCGTAGCGGTCCTGGATCGCGGGGATGCGGGTGACCAGGAGGGCGAAGACCGCCCCCTGGACGAAGAAGCTCACTCCGAGCGCCGCCCGCCCGCGCCGCAGCGCAGGGGTGCGGCCGGTGGGTGCCGTCATGGCGGCTGATCGTAGGCCCGGTCGCTACTGCGCGGTAGACGGGCGGCGGAAGCAGTTCCCGCAGCGTCAGTCCGGCCGGACCGCTGCGGTGGCCGCAAGCAGCCCGGGCAGACGCGCCATGTCGGAGAAGAGGGCGGTTGCCTGGTGAAGGCGGGCCGCCTCGGTCATCGCGGTGTAGCCGTAGACGTCCATACCCGCTGAGACGGCGGCCTCGACACCCAGCACGCTGTCCTCGACGACCGCACACCGCTCGGGAGCGACACCCATGCTGCGTGCGGCGTGCAGGAACAGGTCCGGGGCGGGCTTGCCCCGACCGACGTCCTCGGCGCTGAAGACCCGGGCGTCGAGGAAGTAGTGGTCGAGCCCCGTGGTGCGGTGGCCGACGCGGATCTTCTCGTGACTGCCCGAGGAGGCCACGCAGTAGGGAACGCCTGCGGCCCCCAGCTCCCGAAGCACCTCTTCCACGCCTGCGACGGGCTGCAGTTCGCGGGCGAAGGCGTCGAACACCCGCTGGTGGAAGTCCTCGTCGAAGGTCGCGGGCAGGCGCCGGCCGGTCCGTTCGCGGATGGTGTCGTGGACGCGGTGGATCGCAGCCCCCATGTAGTCGCGCACGGACTCCTCGTAGGTCGTGGGGTGCCCCAGCTCGGTGAGGTAGGCGGCCAGGATGGTGTTGGCCAGCGGCTCACTGTCGACGAGGACACCGTCGTTGTCGAAGATGACGAGGTCATAGCGCATCGTCGAAGCCTACGGACCACCCCGCCGACCACCGCGTCGGGTCCTGAACGCAGGAAAGCCCCGCACCAACGGTGCGGGGCTCCCCCATCAAAAATTGTTCGGCGGCGACCTACTCTCCCACGAGGTCCCCCTCGCAGTA
>NZ_JBHWGP010000033.1:0-77304 GCF_042733155.1 Streptomyces sp. NPDC059740
CAAAAGCCTCAAAGTCGACCGACATACCTACATAGCCACCCTCGACATCAAGATCTTGACACCAACGAACAGGCCTTAACTTCACGGCCTTGGCCTAAAGGGTGAGGTCACGGCTGCCGTTCGGACGCCGCCGGCCGGGGCCCGGTCGCACGGGGGCCGGGGCGGCCGCCCGTGGCTCCAGGGGGCCGTCCCCCCCGCCGCGCAGCGGGCGAGGTTGCGACCGTCGACGAGGGTGTGTCGGCGAGCGGTGGCATGAGGGGCACCGGGGCGGGCGGAGTCGGCTCGAACCGTTCGCAGCCGGCAGGTCACGACAGGCCGCGGCCCGCACCCCCGCTCGGCGGCGCCGTCCAGACCATGGCCAGGGCGAAGCCGAGGTCGTCGAACCGGGCCCCGGGGAAGACGCTGCCGTAGAGAGCGCGGAACTGTGCGCGCGAGAGGTAGCGGTCGCTGAGCAGGTGCGCCAGCCAGGGCCGGCTGTGCCAGAAGCGGAGCTGGAACCATGCGTCGCGAAGGCCGACGCGGCGGATCTCACGGGGGAAGTTCCCCAGTGC
The DNA here is from genome assembly GCF_042733155.1 of Streptomyces sp. NPDC059740. NCBI lineage: Bacteria > Bacillati > Actinomycetota > Actinomycetes > Kitasatosporales > Streptomycetaceae > Streptomyces > Streptomyces sp. NPDC059740. The sequence goes on from NZ_JBHWGP010000033.1 coordinate 552, forward strand.
GGGCCAGGTGTACGCCTTCCGCGGCGGCGTCGGACACCGGTCGCAGACGTTGTCCACCAGGGCGACGGTGCCACCGGGCCGCACGAGCCCCTTCAGGTGCTCCAGCCCCGCACGGTAGTCCGCCAGGTGGTGCAGCATCGTGTGGCTGTAGACCAGGTCGAAGCCGTGCTCGTCGGTCAGGTCGAACAGGTCCCGCACCACGTAACGCACCTGGGGCCGCGCCCTCCTGGCCCGCGCGATCTCGATCAGAGGCCGGCTCAGGTCCAGGCCGACGACCTCCTCGAACCGGTCGGCCAGGGCAGCGGCCGCATGCCCGGGCCCGCAGCCGGCGTCCAGGGCCCGCCCGCCCCTCGGGTCCAGGCCGAGCAACCAGGCGGTGTTCTGCCCGGGGAGCAGGCTGACGAAGCGGTCGTAGGCGGAGGCGAACCCGTCGAAGGACCGGGGATCCACACTCTGCGTCATACGTTCTCCTACGGGCAGGTCGTGCGCGGTCGGCGGCGAGGAGGAGTCGCGGGTCCAGGCGCCGGCATCATCGGCTCCAGCCGAGTGCGCGGGAGATGGTGCGGGCGGTGGTCCGGATCGTCGGCAGCAGTTCCCGGAGCCGGGCGAGGTCCACCTGCGCGGCGCAGTGCCGTGACGGACAGGGCCTTGTGCACCGCGCCCGTGCCGTCCCGGACCGGGACGGCGATGCAGTTGACGAAGGGATCGTACTGCGCGTCGTCCGCCGCCCAGCCGCGCTCGCGGATCTCGCGCAGCTGGGCGGCGAAGCCGTCGGTGGTCGGCACCGTGGCGCCGGTGAACCGCTCGTAGGAGTAGTTCTCCATGACCTGCGCGCGCTCCTGCGGGGACATGTGGGCCAGGATCACCTGGCCGACGCCGGAGGTGTGCAGCACGACGGCCTTGCCGATCTGTGAGTAGGGCCGCACCCCACCCTGCGGATCCCTGTCCGTCAGCCGGGGGGCCGTTCGGGCGGGCGGCGGTCTTCCGCGACGAAGCGCCCGGCGCGGCGGTCTCACCGGGAGGCCTTGCGCCGGCGTCCTCGCCCTCTTCCGTACCGCGTCCCCGCCCCTCCACCGGCCCTCGCGTCCGTTGCCGCCGGGTCCTTTGGCGGTGTGCCCCGGTCCGCCGAGACGACCAGAGCCGCGAGGGCTGTGGTGACCGGGACCGAGGCGACCAGGCCGATCGAACCCACCAGTGTGCGCACGATCTCCTCGGCCACCAGCTCGCTGTTGGCGACCGTGCCCACGCCACTCTGCGCGACCGTGAAGAGCAGCAGCAGCGGCAACGCGGCGCCGGCATAGGCGAGGACGAGGGTGTTGACGACGGAGGCGATGTGGTCCCGGCCGATCCGTATGCCCGCGCGGTACAGGCCGCGCCAGTTCATGGCCGGATCGGCCTCGTGCAGTTCCCATACCGCCGATGTCTGCGTCACCGTCACGTCGTCCAGGACGCCGAGCGATCCGATGATGACGCCGGCCAGGAGCAGGCCGCTCATGTCGATCGACGGGTACAGATGGTGGATCAGACCCGTGTTGTCGTCCGTGTTGCCGGTGAGGGCGGACCGAGTGAGGAAATCCGAGCCCAGGAGGCCGATCAGCACGAGGGAGACGAGTGTGCCGAGTACGGCGACCGAGGTGCGGGCGGACAGCCCGTGGCACAGGTAGAGGGCGATGAGCATGATCGCGCTCGCCCCGACGACGGCCACCAGCAGGGGGTCGGAGCCCTGCAGGATCGCGGGGAGGACGAAGAGGGCGAGCACGAGGAAGCTCACGGCCAGGGCGACCAGGGCCATCACACCGCGCAGGCGGCCCACCACCACGACGGCGAGTGCGAAGATCCCCGCGAGCAGTGCCAGGGGCGTCCGGCGGTTCACGTCGGTGACGGAGTACCGCAGGCCCTTCGGTGCGGAGGGCTCGTAGGCCGTCACGACCCTCTCGCCCCGGGACAACTGCCGTGGCTGGGAGGGGTGCACGAGGTCGGTGAACGTACGGCCCCTGTCCTTGCCCGTGTCGAGCCGGATGGTCGCCTTCTTGCAGGTGCCGGACGCCGGTGGCAGCGCGGACGCCCCAGCGGCCGGGGAGGTGGCGCCGGCCGCTGGATCACTCGGGGGCCGGGCCGTCCTGCAGCTGACCGCGACGACTGCGGTGACCGTCGCCTGCTGCGTCTGCTGGTCGAAGCCGACACCGGTGTGCTTGTGCGGTGGGGCGGCCCCCGGCCACAGCACCACCAGTCCGACCACGACGGCAGCCGTGAACGGTACCAGGATCGCCGCGATGACCCGTCGCAGGTGCCGGGAGACCGGCGCAGCAGGCCCGTGACTGTGACTGTGACTGTGCGCGTGTCCGTGGTCGCGGGGCCTGCGGGCGGAACGGCCCCGCCCGGGCGCTGACGCGCGAGGAGATCCGGACGGGTCGGCTGTGTGACCGTACGCGTCGGTGGCGCCGTGCCTGGCCCGGGGGCGGGCCACGGTCTCGGGCTCGTCCCCGGCGCTGCGCCGGTCGGTCCGTTCCACACCTTCTCCCTCGCGGTCACCCCAGCCCCCCGGAGCCGGGCTCTCGTGGTGGCTCCGGGAAGGCTACGGGAACGCAGCGCGGTGCTCGCCCGTGCGGCACCTGTTCAGGGTGACCGGGCCGAGGCCCCTGCACGGTCGCAGGCGCCGGCGCACACGTGGTCGGGCGGCGCTCCCCGCCGGCTCACTTGCTGGAGCAGGGGAGGAGCGCCATCTCGCGCGCGTTCTTGACGGCGGTGGCGAGCCGGCGTTGCTGCTGGACGGTGACGCGCGTGACGCGACGGCTGCGGATCTTTCCGCGGTCGGAGATGAACCTGCGCAGCAACGTGGTGTCCTTGTAGTCGATAAAGGTGATGCCTGCCGCGTCGAGGGGGTTGGTGCGGGGCTTCACCGGCCTGTCGCCTGGGGCGCGTCGGGGCATGGGGGCTCCTCCTGCAGTGGTGTCGTCGGTCGTTGCACGGGTGGCTCAGGCGGCGTCGAGCAGCGGGGCGAACGCCGCCGGCAGTCGTTGCCAGCTCTCCGGGCCGGCCGCGTACTCGGCGTCCGTGAGCAGGCAGGAGTCCAGCAGCTCCGCTGTGCCGGACCGGTCCAGTCCGGGGGAGGTGAAGACCAGGTGCTGGCAGCGGTCGCCGTGCTCCGGGTGCCAGTCCAGGGCGGCGGCCGCACGGCGCACCGGGGGAACCAGGTCCCAGGCCGCGTCGGGCAGGGAGGCGAGCCAGGGGCCGGCGCTCTCCACGCACAGCGCGCCGCCGGCGGCGTCCCAGGCGAGCAGGGTGTCGGGTCGGTCGGCGAGCCAGAACCGGCCTCTGCTGCGCGCGGCGGCGCAGCACAGGTCTTCCAGCGCTTCGTAGAGGCGTTCGGGGTGGAAGGGCCGGGTGCGGTGCCAGACCAGCGTGGTGACGCCTGCCTCGTCCGCCTCCTGCGGCAGCAGCGCGCAGGCGGGGTGCTGGGCGGTGGCCGCCGCCTCCACGTCGAACCCCGCGAAGGCCAGTTCCGCCAGTTCGCCCGAGGCGGCGTCCACGCGGTGGGCGGTGGGGTGCAGTTGGGTGAGCAGGGCGTGGTCCTGCTCGTCCGCCTCCTCGCCGGCCACCAGCGCCAGGACGGGGGCGTACTCCAGTTGGCGGGCCCAGGTGTCGCCGACGGTGCGCCGGTCGGTGGCCGCCGCGGCGTGGCCGGTCTCGGCCAGGTCGTCCCCGTTGGCCAGCGTGGGCAGGACCAGGGCCGGGTCGACCGCGGTGACGACGTTGGTGAGCACGAGGTGCTCGCCGCTGTGCGCGGCCACGACCTCCGCCATGGCCTTGGGCTCGACCGAGTCCCACAGCTCGACGACGGCCAGCCGGGTCAGTCCGAGGCGGGCCAGGCGTTCCAGTTCGGGGACGAGGTCCTCGCGCAGCGCGCAGCAGGCGCAGTCGTTGACCAGCGGCGCCTTTCCGGACTCCTGCACGCCTGAGGCGTCCCGTACGTGTCGCCGCACGGTTCCCTCGGCCGCGGTGGCCAGGTCGTGGTGGAGCGCGACGCTGCCGGGGACCGCCCGCAGCAGACGGTCGACGACGTGTCGGCGGGCGTCGGTGTGCAGGCCGCCCACGAGCACGACGGGCAGTCGGCTTCCGGCGCGCATCAGCGGGCTCCGAGGTGGCCGTAGCGGCGTTCGAAGCGTTCCACCCGGCCGGCGGTGTCCAGCACGCGGGCGGTGCCGGTGTAGAAGGGGTGGCTGGCGGAGGAGGTCTCCACGTCGACGACGGGGTAGGTGTTGCCGTCCTCCCACTCGATGAGGTCGTCGCCGGTGAGCGTGGAGCGGGTGAGGAAGGCGAAGCCGGCCGCCTTGTCGCGGAAGACGACCGGGGCGTAGGAGGGGTGGATGCCGGGTTTCACGTCGGTCTCCCTGGGGTTGGGGTGGGTTCGGTCGGGGTGGGTCAGCGCTCTTCGCGGAATGCGACGTGCCGGCCGATCACGGGGTCGTACTTGCGCAGGGTGAGGCGGTCGGGGTCGTTCCGGCGGTTCTTGCGGGTCACGTAGGTGTGGCCGGTGCCCGCGGTGGAGCGGAGCCTGACGACGGGGCGTAGTTCGGGGCGAGCCATGGGCGCTACTATATGGGAATGATTTCCATTATCGATAGTCGCTCTCGCGGCGAGAGGTAGGTCACCCGTGTCCGCTCACTGCCAACTGACCGGTGTCCGACCGGCCTTCGGCAACCACATCTCCCACTCGCACCGGCGTACCTCCCGCCGCTTCAACCCGAACATCCAGCACAAGCGGTACTGGCTGCCCGGCGAATCCCGGCACGTGCGCCTCACGCTCAGCGCCCGGGCGATCAAAACCGTCGACACCATCGGCGTGGAGGCGGCCGTCGCCCGCATCCGCGCCAGGGGGGAGAGGGTCTGATGGCCAAGCGGAGCAAGATCGCGAAGAACGAGCAGCGCAAGGCCGTCGTCGCGCGCCATGCGGCACGGCGGGCCGAGTTGAAGGAGATCCTCCGCCGCCCGTCCTCGACCGGGGAGGAGCGCACAGCCGCCCTCGCCGAACTGCGGCGGCAGCCGCGCGACGCCAGTGCCACCCGGGTCCGCAACCGCGACAGCGTCGACGGCCGCCCCCGGGGGCACCTGCGCAGGTTCGGCCTCTCCCGGGTCCGGGTGAGGGAGCAGGCACACGCCGGCTTCCTGCCCGGCGTCACCAAGTCCTCCTGGTGAGGGACGTCAGCCCGGGTTGACCACAGTCCGGGTGGGGCAAGGGGACGCGCCCGTTCGACGCCCCACCCGGTGAACCCGCCACCGCCGTCGCTGCGTACCGGGGTGCCGGACGACGGATCAGCAACTGCCGGGCTGCGGGCGGCGCCCGCCCCGCAGCGCCTCGCTCACCTCAACCCGGGGCGGGAGCGCAGATCGGCGGGGCGTCGCCGCCGGGGCCGGCGGAACAGCCGACCCGGCAAGTACCGGAGCGCGGTGCCTGGTTGCGGCCGCCGCGCGGTCCTGGGTTGTCCTGCCCGCCGTGCTGTTCGCGCTCGCAGTGGCCGTCGAGGGCGGGAACGGGTCGAGGCCTGGTCGCCCCCCGGCCCCCTGGGGGATGCCTACAGGCGGACCAGCAGCCGGTGGACGCTGTTCCCGACGAAACCCGGGTGCCGCTCGATCTCCTCCTCCGGGACGGCGAGAGTGAGGTCGGGGAAGCGGGTGAAGAGGGCCTCCAGGGCGAGGGTCGCCTCCATGCGGGCCAGCGGGGCGCCGAGGCAGAAGTGGGCCCCGTGGCCCAGGCTGAGGTGGCGGGTGGCCTCGGTGCGGGTGAGATCGAAGCGGTCGGCGTCCGGGCCGTGCGCCTCCGGGTCGCGGCCGGCCGCGGAGTAGCCGGCCAGGACGGGCATGCCGGCCGGGATCGGGGTGTCGCTGCCGTCCAGGGTGAGCTCGCGGGTGGCGTACCGGAACGGGAAGTAGCTCACCGGGCTGTCCCAGCGCAGGGTCTCCTCGACCACGTCGGACCAGGTCGCCTCGCCGCCTTGCACCAGGGCCAGCTGGTCGGGGTGGGCACACAGGGCGCGGACGGCGTTCGTGATCAGGTTCAGGGTGGTCTCGTGGCCGGCGACGATCAGCAGCAGCATGGTACCGATGAGCTCCTCGGGGCTCAGCCGGTCACCGTCCTCGTCGCGGATGGCGATCAGAGCGCTGGTGAGGTCCTCGCCGGGGTCGGCGGCCCGCGCGGCGGCGAGTTCGGCGAGGAGAGCGGCCATCTCCCCGTTGACCCTGCGCACCTCCTCGGCGGCCAGGCCGGTGTCCACGATCAGGCTGGAGAGCTGGTGCAGCCGTCGCGCGTGCGCGTCGTCGACACCCAGCAGGTGGCAGATGACGCCCATCGGCAGGGGCAGGGCGAAGTGCTGCCTCAGGTCGACGACGCCCTCGTGCGCGTCGGCCACGGTGCGCAACCCGTCGAGGAGCTGGGTGAGCATGGTGTGGACGCGGGGGCGCAGGTTCTCCAGGCGGCGGGGCGTGAAGGTGCTGCCGACGAGTTGGCGCAGGCGACGGTGGTCGGCGCCGTCGGCGGTGGTCATCCCGGGGACGGTGGCGAAGGTGGTCAGGGGCCAGCCGTCGGGCACCCGGCCCTCCTGGAGGGCGGTGAAGTGCCGGGGCGACTTGGCGACGTCGGGGTGGGTGAGGAACTCCCGCAGGGCGTGGTGGCCCAGGACGACGAAGCCCTCGACGTCACCGGGCATCACGACCCGGGCGACCGGGTCCTCCTGCAGGAGCCGGGCGTTGCGGGCGTGCGGGCAGCCGCCGGAGACGTCGATGCGGTGGGGGCCGGTGCGGGGCTCGGCAGCGGTCACGGGGCGGTCCTCCTGGTGGCGGGCAGGGACGGGCGGTCGGCGGCCGGCGGGGGCGCGGGGGCGGCCGGCCGGGCGGCGGAGAACCGCACCGGGAGGGCTGCGGGCGCCTTCGACCAGGTCGAGGGGATCCAGGGCAACTCCTCCTCGGGCATGGTCAGTTCGACGTCCGGGAGGCGGTGGCAGAGGGTGTCGATGGCGGTGCGGGTGATGAGCCACGCGGGGTCCTGGGCTGGGCAGACGTGCGGACCGGCGCCGAAGGAGACCCAGGAGCGGTTGCCGGTGACCGGCTGCCCGTCCGGCGGCTGGACGGCGGGGTCGGCGTTGGCGCCGGCCAGGCCCAGGATGATCATGTCGCCCGCCCGGACCGGCTGGCCGCCGAACTCCAGGTCCCGGGTGGCGTAGCGGGCGGGGAAGTTCTGCACCGGCGCCTGCTGCCACAACACCTGCCCCAGGGCGTTGTCCAGGCTGACGCTGCCTCGGGTGAGGGAGAAGCGCCAGGCGGGGTCGCACAGCATGACGTGCAGGGTGGTGGCGATCCAGGCGACGGTGGCCTGGTTGCCGGCGACGAAGAGGACGGTGAGGTTGTGCAGCACCTCCTCGTCGCTCAGGGCGGCGGGATGTTGCAGCAGGGCGGAGATGACGTCGTCCGCCGGGTTCTCCCGCTTGTCGGCGATCAGGGCGGCGAGGATGCGCGCGGTCTCGGCGTTCGCCTGCTGCGAGGCCTCGTTGGTCAGGGCGGTGGCACTGATGGCCTGGGTGAAGCGGCGCCCGGTGTCCTCGTCGAGGCCGGCCAGGGCCGCGATGACCTGCCTCGGCAGCATGCGGGCGAACTGCGCCACCAGGTCGGCCTCACCCGCGCCGGCGAACTCGGCGATGAGGCGTTCAGCGAGCTCCCGTACCAGGCGGCGCAGATCGTGCCCGTCGATCGCCTTCAGCGCGTCGGAGACGGCCGCACGGATGCGGCGGTGCTGCCGGCCGTCGGCGAACAGGACGGCGGGGCGCCAGCCGACGAACGGCATCAGGGGGGAGTCCGGCGGGATGCGGCCCTCGCGCAGCAGGTTCCAGTGGCGTGGGTCGTGGCTGAAATCGGCCTCGTTGGTGGCCACCTGCCGCAGCTCGTTCCAGCCGATGACCAGCCAGGCCTCCACCCCGTCGGCGATGGAGACCGGGGCGAGCGGCCCGTAGCGGGCGCGCAGATCGCTGTACAGCTCGTGCGGGACGCCGCCGCCCACGTGGGGGCCGTAGATCGGGGTGGCCGCCGCCCGGGTGGGTGCCACGGGCTCCGCCGGCGCCGCGGCTGCCTCGGACGGTCCGGGCCGTGGGGTGGGGGCGGCGGTCATCAGGACTCCCGGTTGATCAGGTGGTTGACGAGGGCGATCAGCGCGCGGATGCAGGAGGCGTTGTCGCGGGCGTCGCACTCCAGCAAGGGGGTGTGCGGCAGCAGGTCCAGCGCGGACCGCAGGTCGGCGGCCGGGTGCGCCGGGCTGTGGGGGAAGGTGTTGGCGGCCACGGCGAAGGGCAGGTTCAGCTCCTCCAGGTTGTCCAGTGCCTCGAAGGCCGCGGACAGGTCGGCGGTGTCGATCAGCGCCAGCGCGCCGACGGCGCCTTTGGCGAGGTCCCGCCAGGCGGGCAGGAAGCGTTGCTGACCGGGGGTGCCGAAGAGGTAGAGGACCAGTTCGTCGCCCGGCCGGCCGAGGGTGAGGCGGCCGAAGTCCAGGGCGACGGTGGTGGTCCGCTTGGCGGTGCGCAGCGCGCCGTCCGCGGGGACACCGGCCCGGGTCATGGCGGCGTCCGTGCTCAGCGGCGGGATCTCCGAGACGGTAGAGATGAACGTGGTCTTGCCCACCCCCAGCGGCCCCACGATCAGGATCTTGGCGACCGCGGCGGCGCTGGCGGCCACGTACTTGCCTGCGGGCTGCGCCCCGCGCGCCCCCGGTGGCGTGTTTCCGTGCCCCGGGTCGGTGAGGGGAGCCTGGTCAGAGGCGGCTGTGAAGGCCATGCAGCAGTTTCTCCAGCATGTCGGGGTCCGGTCGTTCCGCCGGCCGGACCGGGCCGCGGGCGGTGAGGAGACCGCGGTCGAGCAGGTCGGCCAGCAACACCTGGACGACCGGGGCGGGTTGTCCCAGGTGTGCGGCGACCTCCGCCAGCGACAGCAGCCCCTGGCACTGCCCGAGGATCTCCAGGTGCTCCGGCTGGAGATCCGGCGGCGCCGGGCGGCCGGTGGCGATGACGAGGGTCTCCCAGGGAAGCGGGTCGCCGCCGCTGTCGCTGCGCCCACCAGTGATCACGTAGGGGCGGATCGCCGAGGGCACCTGCTCCATGGTCAGGAGACCGCCGCGTCCCGGGGCAGACTGCTGAGATGGTGGCCGATCTGGGCGATGAGCACCTGCATCTGCTGCGCGACCAGGCCGACGTCGGCCCGCTGGTCGGTGGCCACCACCAGCAGCGCCCCCACCCCGGCGTCGGTGACCAGGACGAACCCGGTCTCGGACTCGACCATCATCTGCCGCACCGTCTCGTCGTTCAGCAGCAGCATCGCCGCGGAACGGCCGGTCGCCGCCAGCCCCGAGCTCGTCGCGGCCAGCGACTCCGCCTCCTCGACCCGCAGCGGCTCCACCGCGGGTTCCTCACAGGAGCGGTGTCCCAGGCACAGACCGTCCTCGGAGGAGACGACGGCGTGCCGCACCCCCGGGATGCGCGTCATCGGTTGCAGCATCCAGCCCAGGTCGGGCAGTTGACGCATCGGCTGGTTCACCACTGTCCTCCAGAATTCGTGTTCGTCTCCGCCCGCTCACCCGTCGCCGCACCGCCGGCCCCGGGCGCCGGGGCGCCGTCCACCGGGCCGGGGTCCGCCGCCGGGTCGGCGCTCCGCTCGCCTGCCGCGGCACCGCTGGTCACGGAAGCACGTGCGGACTGTGCCCGGCCACGGCGCGTTCCGGCCACCACGCCGGCCACCGAGGCCCCGGCGTCCTGCGGGCTCCACTTGCCGGCGGGGGACGCCGAGTCGCCGTCGGGGGGAGCCGGTGCGGCGGGCGGAGAGGGGGCCGCTGCCCGGGCAGACGGAACCGCCTCCGGCGCGGGAGTTGACGAAGCGGCAGTAGGTGGAGGCGGAGTCGTGAGCGGTGCCGGCGATCCGGCCGGCCCCCTGACGGCTTCACCCGTGGCGGGGGCGGGGCCGCCACGGCTCCTGCGGGCCCGGCGCTGCGGCAGTCCCGACCTGCCCTCGGTGCCGCCGGCGGTCTCCGACCCGGTGCGCTGTTCCGGGAGCGTCACCGCCGCGGACGGGCCTGCCGTCATCATGCCGGCCGGCGGAGTGTGACCGGACTCGGTCAGGAGCTGGTGGGGGATGAAGACGGTGGCGCGTATGCCCCCGTAGGCGGAAGCCCCGCTGAGGTCGACGGCGAGCCCGAGTTCCCGCGCCCACCGCCCCACACACGCCAGGCCCAGCCGCGGCATCGCACCCAGCTGTGCGACCTCCAGCTCCTCCCGGATGCTGGTCACCGCCCGCTCCAGCACATCGGGTGCCATACCCAGGCTCGCGTCGTCGATCTGGATGACCACGCCCGCGCCGACCTCGCGGAAGGTGACGATGACGGACGTGCTCGGCGGGGAGAACGTCGTCGCGTTCTGGCAGAGCTCCGCCAGGACGTGCATCAGGCCCTCGACCGCGGGGGCCACGAGGTACAGGTTCTGTCCGCCGTGCACCTCGACCCGGCTGAACTCGATGATCCGCGACTGCGCACCGCGCACGCAGTCGTACAGCGAGACCGGGCTCGTCTCCCGGCGGGCCGGCCAGATGCCGGACATCACCAGCAGCGTCTGGGCCTTGTGGATCATCTGCGCCGCCGCGTGGTCGGCACGCATCACCTTGCCCATCAGAGCGGGGTCCTGGGTGTTGCGGCCGATGTCGTCGAGCACGCCCTGCTGCACGGTGGCCATCGCGTGCATCGTGCGTGCCACCGACTCGTAGGCGGACTGCACCGAGTCCCGCAGGGTCCGCTCGTACCGTGCGCCCTCGTCCTGACACAGCGCGCTGTGCAGCCGCTTCACCGCGGTGGCGAAGTCCTCGCCCACACCGCTGGTGCCCAGGACGGACGGAATCCGGGCGGGGTGCTGCTGCCCACCGCGGGCCCGCTCGGCCACCGCGGGCAGGACCACCTGCGCCAGATGCAGCACCTCGGCAGCGCGCCCCGCTGCGATCTGCTCCTGCTCCCGGCGGGCGGCCCGCTCCCGCGCTCCGCCACGGCGCGAGGCCACGAGGAACGGCAGGAGGACCAGGACTCCGATCACCACCCCGAGCCCGGCGCTCTCGACAGTCGTCATGAGGCATCGGCCTGGGGTGGGGGGATCACGAGTGCGCCTTTCGTCGTCCTGCGGACAGGGGAGGCAGGACGCGAAGCGGCCCGCCGGGTGTGTGGGTACCAGCTGCCTGAACCGATGGAGAAACTGTGGATAAACGCTCGAATGGCGTCAGTGTATGTCGCACACAGGTCCGGTTGGCAAGAACTGCCTGCGATATGAGTGGACTTGCCACGAGGAATTCGCGTGGCGGCATATGCCACCCCGTCAGCGGCGGGGGCAACCGCTCTGACCTGCGGTGGTCTGCGGCACTGTGCGGTTTTTGACGTGTTCTGCGGCGACCGCCCGAGGTTCACCGTTCGGCCCTGTTCCTCGCGCGTCCCACCGCTTCGACAAGCGTCGGAGTGCCCTCGAACGCGCCGGGCGAGGGCGGCGGCCGGAGCATGAGCATGTGTCCGGCCGTCAGATGCGCCGGCTCGCACGGGCCCACACGGGGAGCGAGCCCGGTGGCGAGGGAACTGATCGCTGCTCGGCCCTCAGCGCGCCCCGTCCCCGCCGCACCGGACCGGTGGCCGCACCGGACCGGCGGGCCGCGCCTGACCCGGCGGTCGTCCGCCGCCCCGGGCACGGCCCGCCCCCGTCCGGTCGGGATCAGCGCAGGGTCAGCGCGCCCGCCGCCTCCGCACCGCTGGAGGTGTTGATGGTCGAGTCCGGCCGGGGCGGCGCGTGCCGTACGAAGATGCCGGCGACCTCCCCGCCGAAGACCAGCGGCGCCAGCACCATTTCGCGTTCGGCCGGGTCGAGCCCCGGCAGCACCACCCGGGCGGGACGCACCCGTCGCTGGACGACGTACCGCTCGGTGGGGTCGGCCAGGCGCTTGCGCAGCTCCGCCGCCCACTCCTGGTCGGACAGCACGCAGCCGAAGACGATGTCCTTGCCGCCGTAGGCCGAGGCCGGCTTGCAGAGCAGGTCCGCCCGGCCGTCCAGCGCCCGCTCCTCGGTCCCGGGGGCGAGCGTGAAGGTCTCCGGCACGTACCGCTCGACCAGGTCCCGCTCCCTCGCGTCGAGCAGGCCGGCGTGCGCCGGGTCGAAGAGGAGCGCCAGGTTGGCCTTGTTGTCATGCAGTGCGGCGGCCGGTGAGCCGACGAAGTCGACCTTGCCCGCGGTGTCCAGCTCGACCAGGCGCCGGGTGAGCGCCGGCGGTACGAACCGCTTGGCCTCGTGCCAGGTGTAACCGGTGAAGACGGCGTGGACCCGCTCGCCCTCGAAGAAGGCGCCGTCGTCGGTGAGTTCCAGGTCGTGGACGAGGCCGCCGCTGAAGGCGTACCCGGCCGAGCGGACCATGTCGGCGAAGAACCGGCGCCCGCCGGCGGTGTCCGCGGGGTTGGCGGTGGCCTCGAAGACGCGCACCGGTGCGCCGTCCGCCGGCCGTCGGCGGACCAGCCGGCCGAAGACCTCCAGCCAGACCCGCGAGGTGTCGGTGGCGTGCATCTGAAGCCCCCGGGCGGCCAGATGGCCGGCGTAGGCCGAATCGGCCGCTGCCGCGGCGTAGGGCGCGCAGGTGCTCAGGCCGCCGAGGGAGGCCGCCACGTTGAGCTCGACGAGTTTGAGGCCCTCGTCGGTGACGACCATGTCGGGGCGTTGGAAGGCGGTCGCGATCCCGGCCAGATGCGGCCGGCGCAGCGCCTCGGTCGTCAGCTCGACGTCCGCCTCCGGCAGCCCGAGCCAGTGGGCCCAGCCGGTCAGGTCGTCACCGAACACCCGGCGGGGGAAGTCGCAGATGAGGGCGGAGAGTTGCAGTGCCACCGATGTCGTCGTCCCGACGGCGGACTCGGTGAGGACCTGCGGCGGGTAGGTGTGCACCCAGCCGGGCCGGCTCAACCGCTCCTGGAAGGCCCTGCGGTCGGCCGCCACCGCCTCGCCGCCGTCGAACTCCCGCCAGGCGGCCACGGCCCGCGGGTCCAGCCAGTCCCAGGCGCTCATGACAGCTTCCCCGCGGTGCGCAGCGCGTCCAGCACCAGGCCGACCGCCTCGGAGGAGCGGTCCTCGCCGGTGGCCCGCCGGTGGTAGCTGAGGCCACCGGGATTGACCATGTTGACCTCGATGACGTACGGGAACGCAAGGTCGATGCCGGAGTAGAAGATGCCCAGGTCCATCATCCGCTTGCCGAGCCGGCGGACGAACGCGTTCTCCTCATCGGTCAGCTGCAGCGGCGAGAAGCGCGCCCCGAGGGTGGCGTTGGAGCGGTGGTCGTCCTCCGGGTGGTGCCGGTTGAAACCCGCGACGGGCCGGTCGCCGGCGATGATGACGCGCTTCTCGTTCTCGCGGACGTTGGGGATGTACTCCTGGACGGCGGCGTGCCGCTTGGCCATGCCGATGATGTCGCGGCCGTAACGCCCGTTGCGTGAGGCGGCGTTGCCGGTGGCGGAGCTGAGCAGCGCCGACCGGTTGCGGTCGCGCCTGTTGACGACGTAGACGTCCGCGCCGCACCCCTCGCTGGTCGGTTTGACCACCCAGGAGCGGTCGGCGTCGGACTCGACCAGGTCGGTGAGGAAGTCGAAGTCGTTGGAGACGTAGGAGACCGGCAGGTTCTCCGCGGGCACCACCGCACCCAGGTTGATCTTGGAGTTGAGGTAGAAGAGGGCCGTGGCGTCGTTGACGAACGGGACGCGCTGGTTGAGCAGCCACAGCAGCCGGAAGGAGTCGTCCTCCGCCTCCGGGTGGGTGCCGGCCAGCACCCACACCAGGTCGAACTCCTCGGCGGACGCGTAGGTCTCCCGCATCCGCGGGAAGTCGCCGCCGGCGGCGAACTCCTCGGTGAGCCGGACCCGGTCGCAGACCACGACGGACCGGTGCACGTTGAGGGTGTCGATGTCGCCCACGTGCACCTCGTGGCCCTCGCGGTGCAGGGCGCTGGGGATGATCGAGTGGTTGTTCAGCTCGGCGGTGGACGCCTCGGGAACGAGTATGAGGATCTTGTACGGCAAGGAAGGTCCTTCCGGTGAGCACCGGTGAGAGCCGGTGCGCGTCGGTGGTGTGCGAGAGGCTGGGCGGGGGCGGCGGGCGGACGGCCCGGGACGGGCGCGGTCAGGCCCTGGCGGTCAGCGTCCTGACCGCACTGTCCAGACGGGCCTCCAGCGCGTCGCGGTCGTCGGCCACGGCGAGCACGAAGCCGTGCCGGTCGCCGGACTTGCGGATCGGCCCGGGCACCTTCCCGGCGGGAACGCCGATGTGCACCTCCACGACGCCCGGCAGCGAGGTGACCAGCGCGGTGGAGGTCGCGGGCACCGGGACGGCGTCCTCGAAGGTGACGTAACGGATGCCCGCCACCCGCGGGCGGTCCGCGGCGGGCGGCAGCGGCAGGCCGAGGACGGCCGCCATGGTCTGCCCGAAGACGTCCTCACCGAGCGCGAGGACCAGCATGTCGCTGATCCGGTCCCCGCCGGGTCGGGCGTGCGACTCGATCAGCCGTGGGCCGTCGGCGGTGAGCATGACCTCCGTGTGGGACGGGCCGTACCGGTGGCCTGCCGCGTCCAGCGTGGCGGTGACCAGCGCCGTGACCGCCGCGGCGTCCCGCGCGGGGAGGCGCACCGGCATGGTGTGGCCGGTCTCCACGAAGTACGGTGTGCCGGTGGTCGTCTTCTCGGTGACGGCCAGGACGCGGTGGCGGCCGTCGACGCTCATGCCCTCCACGCTGTACTCGGTGCCGACCAGGTACTCCTCCACCAGGTGCGGCCCGTCCAGCTCACCCTCGGCCAGGAACCGCTCGGTCTGTGCGGGGTCCGCCAGGTACCGGACGCCCGCGCTGCCGCTGCCGTCGACCGGTTTGACCACGCACGGGTAACCGATCTCCGCGGCGGCGGCGGCGACCTCCGGGCCACTGCCGCACAGCCGGTGCGCCACCGGAGCGCCGGCCCGGTCGGCCACCAGCGCGCGCAGGGCTGCCTTGTTCTTGAAGGCCACCGGCGCCTCGGGCGGGTTGCCCGGCCAGCCCAGCTCGCGGTTGACGGCCGCGGACACCGCCGTCCCCAGCTCCCCGAAGCCGAAGCAGCTCGCCGGCCCCGCGATGTCCAGTGCACGCAGCCGGTCGACGAGTTCGCCGCTGTCCTTGGTCCACGCCGTCTCGATCTCCGGCCAGTCGGTGGCGGGCGGCCGCGGTTGGGTGGGGTCGGCCACGATGACCAGGTCCAGACCCAGGCGGTGCGCCGCGGCGACCACGGTGTCACGGGGGCCGAGCAGGACCGCGGTGGGGACGGGCCCCGCGGGGGCGCTTTCAGGCATGGGAGGGGGCTCCTTTCGGTAGGAGGAAGCAGACCGCGGCCGCCGTGACCGCGAGGGAACTGACGACGACCCACATGGCACCGCCCCCGTGCAGCGCCTGGAGCAGGTAGCCGCCACCACTGGAGCCGAGGAGGCTGCCCAGCGCCCCGGCCAGGCTCATGGCACCGAGGGCGCGCCCGGTCCGGCGCAGCGAGGTGGCGCGGACCGTCTGCTCGTCGAGGCTCGGCGATATCAGCATCTCGGCGAGGGTGACGGGCACCACGTACACCAGCAGGGCCGCCCAGCCGGTGAGCGGCAGGAGGAGGGCGTAGGCAGCGGCGAAGGCGAGGAACCCCAGGACCAGCAGGGTGCGGCTGGTCGCCCTGGCGAAGACGTGCCGCAGCAGGGAGTACTGCAGGAGCACGCACAGCAGCCCGTTGACGGTGAAGACCACCGAGATGGCCTCCGTCGTGCCGGTCAGCCGCTTCGCCGCGATGGGCATGACGACGTTCAACTGGCTGTAGAGCATCCAGTAGGCCGTGCCGACGGCGAAGAGCAGCAGCCACCGCCGGCGCGGCCACGGCGGTTCGGCGGCGGGCCTGTCCGCACCGTCCGCACCGTCCGCACCGGCCGCGCCTTCCGGCACCGGGACCGCGGCGGCCGGCCCCGGCTGCGGCGCACGGGTGGTGAGGACCAGACCGAGGACCAGGTGGGAGCAGACGCAGGCGGTCAGGATCCAGGGGAAGCCCAGGGGGAAGACCAGCGCACCCAGCGCCGGCCCCGCCACCACGCCCACGTTCACGAACGTCGCCCGCAGCGCCAGCATCTCGCGCGGCTGGTCGCTGCTCTCGCGCACCAGCCGGGTCTTGATGGACAGCCCCAGCAGCGACCCGCCCACCCCGACGCCGACGATCCCGGCCACCAGCAGCGGCAGACGGGTGCCGCCGGCAAGCCCCAGACCGAGTAGCAGGTACCCGGCGATCCGCAGGGCGAAGGCGCATCCCAGTACCGACCGCGCCCGGAACCGGTCCACGATCACCCCGCTGACCAGCGAGAAGCTCTGCGAGCAGAAGGAGAGCAGGCCCACCAGGAACCCGACCCGGGCTGTCGGCAGTCCCTTGCCGCTGAGCTCGATCGCCAGCAGCGGCAGGAACATGAACGTGGTCAGACCGGTCAGCAGGACCGTCAGGAGCAGGACGCGCGCGGTCGGCGAGGTCCGGCGCCAGGCGTTCATGAAGCCGCGGCCTCGGTCAGGTTCGCCGTCAGCCAGGCCTCCGTCTCCAGCACCCGTTCCTCGACCTGGGCCAGGTCACGGCCGCGCACGATCGCGAAGCAGAGGTGGGAGGTGCTGTTCTGCACGATCGCGTCGGGCCGGAGGCTCTCGTTGACCTCGTAGTGCTCGACCCAGTCGAACGGCGGGCGGCCCGGGGCCCGCACCGGCCGGCCCTGCGGCAGGATCGAGACCGACCCGCGCACCTCGGCCGGCGGCTCGGCGGGGGCCGGCGGGACGGGCAGCCCCACGGACAGGCGGAGCCAGGTGGCGTGCAGGTCGACCCCGTAGGTGGCCTTCGTCATCGCCGGGATGCGGTTGCCGCCCACCCGCGAGGCGATCTCGCACAGCACCAGTTCGTCGTCCGGGGTGTGGAAGACCTCCAGGTGGTAGGCGCCGACCTCGGGCACGTCGAACGCCCCCAGCACCCGGTCCAGGAACTCCTCCAGCCGGACGGCGAACTTCTCCCGCGGGTGGAGCTGGAGCGAGCCGTTGTTCTCGCCGGAGAAGACGCCGAGGCAGCTCCGCAGGTAACGGGAGGCGGCCACGAACCGGTACCCCGGCGCGAGCACCGCGTCCACGTGGTACATCCGGCCCTCGACGAACTCCTCCGCCATCAGGTCCTCGCGCCAGTGCCGGCGGCTGAAGGCCACCAGGTCCTCGTGGCCGCGCAGCACCGTGATGTCGCGGGACCCGCCCTGCTTGACGGGCTTGACCACCACCGGGTAGCCGTTCCGCTCGACGAAGCCGGTGAGGTCGGTGAAGGCGTCCAGCCGGACGAAGCGCGGGGTGCGCACCGCCCGGCCGGCCACCTCCTTCATCACCGCCTTGTCCCGGAAGGAGAGGGCGCTCCGGGGCGACTGGCCGGGGATGCCGAGGTCCCGGCGGATGCGGGCGGTGCGCTCCAGGTCGTACTCGTTGTCCGTGATGACGTGGGTGAAGGGCCGCTCCCGGTGGATCTCGCGGATGCGCAGCTCCGCGTACGGGACGAACTCGCAGTCGGGGACGTGCTCGTAGTGCCCGATGCCCTCGGTGGCCGTCAGGTCGTTGTGGCTGTAGACGTGCAGTGAGTCCGCGATCTCCGGGAACATCGCGGGATAGTCCTGTCGGGGACCGTAGTTGATGACGGCGACCTGTCGCGTGGGGCGGCTGGACATGCTTCTGCCTTTCGGGCTTCGGGCGGTGTGGGGCTCTCAGGAGTCCCTGCAACATGCCCGTTCGGGTCGAACGCTCATATTGCAGGGACTCCTCACCGGACGGACAGGGCGGGTTCGGGCCGGACCGCGGGCTCGTACGGCGGCAGGCCGTCCTGGACGCTGTAGGAGCGCCGCGCCCAGTGCATGGCGCTCCACGGACCGGTCATGTCCGCGAGGTCGGTGATGAGGTGCGGCGTGTACTGCGGGTCCTGCTCGACGGGCCCGTCCGGGGGGAAGACCCGCTCGACGTAGCGGTGCCCGGGGTCGGCGGCCATGAAGACGATGGGGCCGCCCTGCGGGGCGAGGCCGCGCAGGTGCCGGGCGACCTGCCAGCCGGCCCCGGAGGAGAGCCCGGCGAACACCCCGGTGTGCTGCAGCAGGTGGCGGCAACCGGCCGCCGCCACGTCGAAGTTGAGCCAGTGGATGTAGTCGTAGGCCCGGTGGTCGATGTTGTCGAAGCGGATGCCGCTGCCGATGCCGGCGATGATGAAGCCGTCCAGGGGGATCGCCTCGGAGCCGAAGGAGCGGCTGCCGAACGGCTGGATACCGACGATCCGCACGTCGTCGGTGGCGGCCCGCAGGTAGTGGCTCATGGCACTGGTCGAGGCGCCGGTGCCGACACCGCCCACCACCGTGAGGTCCGATCCGCCCAGCTCCTTGAGCACGGTCTCGGCCACGCTGCGGTAGCCGACGTAGTGCACGTCGTCGTGGTACTGCTGCATCCAGTACGCGTCCGGGTGCTCGGCCATGTACGCGTGGACCAGGCGGACCCGGGTCTCCTGGTCGTGCTGGAGCCCGTCGTCCCCGGAGGAGGGCACCTGCGTGTAGGTGGCGCCGAGGTACTTCAGCTGGGTCCTGATGGCCGCGTCCACGGCGACCGAGGCGAACACGTGGGCCTTGAGACCGAGCGCGCGGCACACCAGCGCCAGAGCGTGCCCGTAGATGCCGCTGGAGCTGTCGACCAGCGTCTGGCCCGGGTGGATCACACCGCGGTCCAGGAGATCCTTGACGGCTGCGTAGACCGAGGTGACCTTCATGACCTCGAACCGGAGGACGAAGACACCGTCACCCAGGTCGATCAGGTCCGGCTCGGAGAGTTTCTCGGCAAAGGACTTGTACATCGCACGCCTTTCTGAGGACGGATGTTCCTGCAAGTGGCGTGGGAAGTTCTAGGTGCCGCGGTTACCGGCGCCGTCCCGGCCCGTTCCCGGAGCCCGCCGGGAGCCGACCGGGAAGCCTCTCTTGAGGATGTGGCTGTCATGACGACTCCTCAGCCCCTCGTGGTCGCTGCCGGCCCCGACCTGCCCGAGCCCGGGCAACGTGTCGGTGACCAGGTCGCCCACCGGGCTCACCTGCACCCCGACCACCCGGCCGTCATCTGCGGGGACCGCAGCCTCAGCTACCGGGAACTGACCAGCGCGGCCCGGAAGGTCGCCGAGCGGCTCGCTGCGGACCCCCACGGCGCCCGCTCCCGGCGGATCGGCGTGTGGGCCGCCCGCACCGAGGCCACCGTCGCCCACCTGCTGGGCGTGTCGCTGGCCGGCAGGTCCTTCGTCCCCCTCGACCCCGGCGCCCCCGCGGACGCCGTCGCGCACATCCGTGCCTCGGCCGGCCTGACGGTGACCACCGACCCCGCCACCGGGGAACTGCACCGGCACGGCGAACCGGACCCGGTGACCGCCACGCCGGCGCCACCCGCGTCCCTGGCCGACGAGGCCTACGTCCTCTACACCTCCGGCAGCACCGGCCGCCCCAAGGGCGTCACCGTCTCCCAGTACAACCTGGCCGCCTCCAACCAGGCCCGGCTCGCGGTCTACGAACCGTTCGGGACACCCGTCTTCCTGCTGCTCTCCCCGTTCCACTTCGACTCCTCGATGGCCGGCCTCTGGGGCACCCTGGCGGCCGGCGGGACCGTGGTGGTCGCGCAGGAGGACGAGCGGCGGGACCCGGCCGCGCTGCTGCGACTGATCGACCGGCACGGCGTCACCCACCTGCTCACGGTGCCCGGCTTCTACGCCGAGGTACTGGGCTGCTGGTCCGCCGACCCGGGCGCGACCGAGGCCCTCGCCTCCCTGCGGACGGTGGTCTGCGCCGGTGAGGCACTGGCGCGCAGCGTCATCGACGGCCACTTCCGGCTGCTCCCGGGCGTGCCGCTGGGCAACGAGTACGGGCCCACCGAGTGCACCGTCTGGTCGACCTACCGCTTCTACCGCGAGCCCGCCAGATCCACCATCGGCTTCCCCGTACCCGGCAGCTCCCTGCACCTGCTGGACGACGGGCTGCGCCCGGTGGCCGCCGGCGAGGTGGGGCAGATCGCCGTCTCCGGCCGCCAGGTCGCCGGCGGCTACGTCGGCGACCCGCAGCGCACCGAGGCGAGATTCGTCGTGCTCGACGACGGCTCCACCGCCCCCGTCCGCGCCTACCTCACCGGGGACCTCGGACGCTGGACCGCGCAGGACGGCCTGGAGTTCGTGGGCCGGCTGGACAACGAGGTGAAGATCCGCGGGGTCCGCATCACCCTGGAGGCCATCGAGGAGGTGCTGACCGGGCACCCGGACGTCCAGGCCGCCTGCGCCGCCTACGACGGCTCCACCTCCACCTGCTACGCCTTCGTGGTCGCCGCGCCCGGCCGCACACCCGACCCGGCGGCGATCCGCCGCGCCGCGGAGGCCGCCCTGGGCGCCGCCGCCGTCCCCGACCGGGTCGTCCTCACCGACAGCCTGCCGCGCACCGCCCACGACAAGGTCGACCGGGCGGCGCTGCTGGCCTCAGCGGTGCGCCCGGAACGGCCCGCCGCCGAGGCCGCCGGCGACGGCCTCGCGGACCGGATCACGCGGGCCTGGGAGGACATCCTCGACGTCGGCGTCGTGAGCGGCGCCCAGGCCAACTTCTTCGAACTGGGCGGCAACTCGCTCACCGTGCTGCGCCTCACCCGCGCCCTGGGCAGGATCGCCGGGCGGCGCATCGCCGTCAAGGACGTCTACCGCGCCGGCACCATCGCCGAGCAGGTCGCCCTGCTGGCCGGGAGCGCCGCCGGATGACGGTCACACCTGCGCACCAGGACTCCCCGCCCCGGGCCATCCGCCGGCTCACCCCGGAGCAGGAGGCGGCCGGGCCGGCCGTGCTCTGCTTCCCGCACGCCGGCGGCAGCGCCTCCTTCTTCCGGCCCTGGCGCACGCTGCCCGGCACACCGCGGCTGCACGCGGTGCAGTACCCGGGCCGCGAGGACCGCTTCGCCGAGGACCCGCCCGCCACACTGCCCGACCTGGCCCGGACGCTGGCCGCCGAGATCCTGGCCGGGCCCGAGCGGTACCCGGTGTTCTTCGGCCACAGCATGGGCGCCTACGTGGCCTTCGAGGTGGCCCACCTGCTGGAGCAGGCCGGCGCGCCCGTCACCACCCTGGTCGTCTCCTCCGCGGCGGCGCCCGCGAGCCGGCCGCCCGTGCCCTTCGAACACTCCGCTGACGTGCTCGCCTACCTGGAGGGCTACGAGCCGGTCACCCCCGAGATCCGCGAGGACGAGGAACTGCTGGAACTGGTCCTCGACTGCCTCAAGGGGGACCTGCGCCTGGTGGCGCACTACCGGGAGCACGCCGGCAAGCAGGTCACCTCCCGTCTGGTGGCCGTGGTCGGGGAGGACGATGTCCCCGGCATCCGTGACGGCGTGCCGCAGTGGCAGCAGCACACCCGCGGTGAGTTCGTCCTCCTGACCCGCCCCGGCGGCCACTTCTACCTCCGCACCGACCCGCCGGTGCCGCTGCTCGCGCGCGAAGCGGCGCAGCACGCGGCGGCACCCCGCACCAGCCGATGGGACGCCGGATGAACCACGCGATCGACAGCATCACCGACGGCACCACCTACCGCACCGGGAACCCCGAGGCGACCTGGCGCCACATGCGCGCACACGCGCCGGTGCACTGGCACGAGCCTGGCCTCTTCCCCGGCTTCTGGTCCCTCACCCGTTACGACGAGGTCAAAGCGGTGCTGCGGGACGCCGAGACCTTCTCCTCCGCCTCGGGCATCCTGCTGCGCCCGCTCGCCCAGGGCGAGGACCCGGGCAGCGACCGGACGCTGGCGCTCTCCGCGCCCGCCCGCCACTCCGCGCTGCGCGGGGCCATCGCCCAGTGGTTCGCGCCGCGCAACCTGCGCCTGCTGGGCGAGCACCTGGACGGGGTGGCGAAGGCGGTGGTCGGCGACGCACTGGCAGCCGGGCACGTCGACTTCGTCACCGACGTCGCCGCGGGACTCCCGGTGGAGGTGGTGTGCGCCTTCCTGGACATCCCGGTCGCCGACCGGCCGGACATCGTGGCCTGGACCACCGACGCCTTCTGCGCGGGCAGCGCCGAGGAGCGCAGCCTCGCCCACCTCCAGATCCTCGACTACTTCGGTGAACTGGCCGAGGAACGCCGGGCCCGGCCCGGCGATGACCTGGTCAGCGTGCTGGCCCGGGTCCGCTTCCAGGGCGCCCTGCTGCCGATGGAGGACGTGGTCCTCAACTGCGACAACCTGCTGGTCGGCGGCACCGAGAACGTCCGCCTGGCGATGTCCGGCGGGATGCTCGCGCTGCTGGAGCACCCGGCGCAGTGGGCCGCGCTGCGCGAGGACTTCGCGCACACCGCGCCCACCGCCGTGGACGAGATCCTGCGCTGGACCTCCAGCGCCACGCACGTGATGCGCCGCGCCACCCGTGACGTCGTCCTCGGCGGCCGGCAGGTCCGCGCCGGCGACCGGGTGGTGTGCTGGCTGGCATCGGCCAACCGGGACGCGGCGCACTTCCCCGACCCGGACACCTTCGACGTGCGGCGCACCCCGAACCGCCACCTGGCGCTGGGCGCCGGGCCCCACTACTGCGTCGGGACCCAGCTCGCCAAGCTGGAGATCACCGCAGTACTGCGCGAGTTCTTCACCCAGGTCGGGGAGGTGGCACCGGCGGGGACACCGGAGCGCCTGGAGTCGATCGTGGTCAACGGACTGCGCAGCCTGCCGCTCCACCTCACCCCGAGGACCGGGTGACCGCCCGGAAGAAGCCGGCCGTGCCGGCCGCCGGGCTGCCCGCGGCCCGTCCGGTCGCCGGCACCGCGTGCCGGGCCGGTACCGGACAGGTAACCGGACGGGAACGGCATCGGTGAAGGTGTGGTGAAGGCGGGGGAACCGCCGGGAATGACCTGACGATCCAGAAGGCGGAGAGACGATGCACAGCAGACTTGCGGTCCTCACGGGTGCGGCGGCGTTCGCAGTGGCACTGGGGATCGGCTCGTGGAGCGCGACGCCCCCGGCCAAGCCGGAGAACGCCCTGCGTACGGTGGCCACGGCCCACTCCACCGGCGGGGCCACCCCCGTGGTCCGGCCCTTCTCGGACGCCGGCCCGGCCGGTGTCCACTGACGCGACGCCCCCGGCGGCCGCGGCCCCGTCCGGCGCGTTCGCGCCGGGGGGCGGCGGCCGCCGCCGCGCACCGGACCTTCACATCGGTGTGACGAACGCGTGGACGGCCTTGGCCGTCCACGGCCCGGGGAGGGCCCGCTGCAGGGGCGGCGGCAGGCCGCGCTACTCCTCCACGCCGAGTTCCCGGCGGACCGCGGCCATCCCCGCCAGCGCGTTGGCGACCTCGACCTGGAAGTCGATGGCGTGCGCATGGCGGTGTGCGCTCCGGTGAAGTTCCAGCGCCTGCCGGTAATGGCCGGCGCGCCGCCGGACGCCACCGAGGATGTTCTCCACCGTCGCCTGCCGGATCGTCGTCCCCGCCCTCGCCCGGATCAGGGCCAGCGACCGGTCGGCGCAGGCGGCGGCAGGCCCGTCCCGTCCCAGCCGCTGGTTGACGTCGGCCGCGACGGCGTAGGCCAGCGCCAGGTTCTCCGGCACGTGCTTCTCGTCGCCGAGTTCCAGCGCCTGCTCCGTCGTCCGCCGCGCCTGCTCGACGTCGCCTGCGGCGAGATGGGCGATCGCCAGGTCGGTCAGCGCGGTGATCTCCTCACCGAAGGGGCCGAAACCGCGGCTGAGCAGCACCGCCCGTTCGGCGACCGCCACAGCCTCCTCGGGCCGGCCCTGCCAGACGTAGACGGTGCTGAGGTTGGAGCAGGCGTAGCCCTCCTGGCGGCCGGCGGTCATGCCGGCGTAGAGCTCCACGGCCGCCTCCAGGCAGCGCTGCGCCTCCGCGAGGTGGCCCAGGCAACTGTGCAGCAGGCCGAGCATGCTCAGACAGGCGGCCTCCCCGTCCCGGTCGCCGAGTGCGACAGCCACGTCCAGGGCCTCGGTGGTCGACTCGATCCCGGCGCGGAACTCGCCGAGCTTCCACTGGACGACCGACAGGTTGGACAGGCTCAGCCGCAGCGCCCGCGGGTCGCGCAGCTCGCGGGCCGCCACCACGGCGAGGCTCGCCGCCTGGCGGTACTCCTGGAGCTGGCTGCGGG
Source organism: Streptomyces sp. NPDC059740 (assembly GCF_042733155.1). Lineage (NCBI taxonomy): Bacteria > Bacillati > Actinomycetota > Actinomycetes > Kitasatosporales > Streptomycetaceae > Streptomyces > Streptomyces sp. NPDC059740. The sequence goes on from NZ_JBHWGP010000033.1 coordinate 24,800, forward strand.
TGTTCAGGTGGAAGATCAGATTCCGGGCCAGCCGCACGGCGTGCCCGTACCGGCCCTGCTCCACTGCCCGCTCGACCGCCACCAGCAGCGTCACCTGCTCCCGGTCGAAGAAGGCCTCCGCGTCCCTGGGCCCGGTGAACTCCGGCAGCCCGGACGGGCAGTCCACCTGCCGGCCCTCGGTCGCCTCACGTCCGGGGTAGCGGATGCGGCAGGCGTTCTCCGTGGCGGCCAGATAGTAGTCGAGCACCCGCTCGAAGGCCGCCGGCTCGTCCTCCTGGTCCGACAGCCTCCGTGCGAACCGGCGCACCAGGTCGTGGAAGGCGTACCGGCTGATCTCGTGCGGCTCGATCAGGTGGATGTCGGTCAGGTGCTCCAGCACGTCCTCCGCCTCCTGGAGCCCGGTGCCGAGCAGCGCCGCCGCCGAGTGGAGGTCTATCTCGGTGCCCGGGTGCAGCCCGAGCAGCCGGAACGCGACGCGGTGCCGCTCGTCCATCGCCTCGTAGGAGAGCCGGAGCGTGGCCTCGACCCCGCGGTCGTCGGAGCGCAGCTCGTCCAGCCGCCGTGACTCGTCCCGCAGCCGGTCCACGAGGTACCGGACGCTCCAGTGCGGTCGGCTGCGCAGCCGTGCGGCAGCGATCCGCAGCGCCAGCGGCAGGTGGGCGCAGATGTCGGCGAGTTCCCCCACCTCCTCGCACTCACTGCCGCTCCGCTCCTCGCCGAGCGCCGCGGTGAGCAGTGCGACGCTCTCCTCGGGCGCGAGCACACCGAGCGAGAGCGCGTCCGCACCGTCCAGCCCGACCATCCGCCGACGGCTGGTGATCAGCACCAGGGCCCCGGCGGTGGCGGGCAGCAGCGGCCGCACCTGCGCCGCGTCGGCGGCGTTGTCCAGCACCAGCAGCACCCGGCGCCCGGCCAGGGTGGTCCGCCACAGCGCCGTCCGGCCGTCGAGGTCCTCGGGTATCTGCTCGCCGGGGACGCCCAGGGTGCGCAGCAACGCCCCCAGCACCACCCCCGGCGCACGGGGCTGCTCGCCGGGGGTGAAGCCCCGCAGGTCGGTGAAGAACTGCCCGTCGGGGAAAGCGTGCGCGAGGTGGTGGGCGGCCCGTACCGCGAGCGCGGTCTTGCCGCTGCCGCCCATGCCGACGAGCGCGATGATCCGCATGGTGCGGTCGCCGTCGGCCTGCCCGACGGCCCGGCTCAGCAGGGTGCGCAGCTCCCTGCGCCGCCCGGCGAAGTCGCTCAGGTCGTAGGGGAGGGTGCAGGGCGGCGCCGCCGGACGGGGCGCCGGGGGCGCTTCGCCGGGACTCGCGGCGGGTGCGCCCTGCTCCACCGCCTCCTCCGGCCCGTCGCGCAGGATCGACTCGTGCAGCCTGCTCAGTTGCCGGCCCGGTTCGATGCCCAGCTCCTCGACCAGCAGCCGCCGGGTCTCGGCGTACGCGGCCAGCGCCTCGGCCCGGCGGCCCGAGCGGTGGAAGGCCAGCATCAACTGCCCGCGGAAGGTCTCCCGCAGCGGGTACTCGACGACGAGCTGCCGCAACTCGTCGATCAGCTCCGCCGACTCCCCGGTGTCCAGCCGGAGGTCGATGAGCTGGCCCACGGCGGCCAGCCGCCGCTCCTCCAGGACGGCTGAGGCGGCGGCGATCACCGGGCCGCCGCTGTCGGCCATCACCGGGCCGCGCCACAGCGCCAGGGCGCCGCGCAACCGCTCGACCGCCTCGGAGAGCCGGCGCGCGTCGAGCGCCTGCCGGGCCTGCTGCAGCCGCTCGGTGAACAGGCTCAGGTCGAGCTGCTCGGTGGCCACGTCGATGCGGTAACCGGGATTGTCGGTGACGAACAGCGCCTGTCCGTCCGGGATGCGTTGGCGCAGGTCGGCCACGGCCTTGCGGACCTGGTGGGCGGCGGTCGCCGGCGGCTCGGCGTCCCAGGCGGCCTCCACCAGGCGGGGGACCGGCACCATCCGGCCGGGGGAGAGCAGCAGCATCGTCAGGACGCGGGCGGTGATCAGACCGCCCAGCCGCAACCGGGCGCCGGCGATCTGCACCTCCAGCGGCCCCAGAACGGCAAAGCTCACCTGTCCGGGTGCGCCTCCCATGCATTACCCCCCTCATAGCCTCCCGACCGGCGCCATGTTACGAATCACGCCATCGTCTCCGGAAGGGTTTAGGAGAAAGGAATCCCAGGTCACGCCCGGTGTCCGAGGGACAGAACGCCGCATCTCACCCGTCGGCGGAAACGGTCCGCGCCTCTTCGGCGGCCGGAATGTCCACCCGCCGACGGTGGCGCACCAGGCACTGCCTTCCCAGCAGTCCCGCCAGCCGCACCGCTGTCGATCTTCCTGCCGCAGTCGGCGGCCGCACTCCGGTCGCAGGGCCCGTTGCCGGCGCCGCCGACGCCGGGCGGTCGCGGTGCGGGGTCAGTCGACCGCCAGGGGGTCGGGCTTCTGCCCGGTCTCCTGGGTGGCGGCCCAGGAAGCCAGGAGGCGTAGTCCTTCTGCGGAGGGGGTGCCAGGTTCGGCGGTGTAGACGGTGAGGGTGAGGCCGGGTTCGGCGGCCAGTTCCAGGCCCTCGTAGGCGACAGTGAGGTCGCCCACGGCCGAGTGGTGGAAACGCTTGGTCCCGGTGCCGTGGAGGCGGACGTTGTGCGCGCCCCAGCGGGTACGGAACTCCTCACTGCAGGTGGACAGCTCACCCACCAGGTCGTGCAGGTCCTTGTCGTGCGGGTTGCGACCGGCTTCGGTGCGCAGGATGGCCACGGCGATGTCGGCGGCCTGGTCCCAGTCGGGGTAGAAGCGGCGGGAGACAGGGTCGAGGAAGTGGAAGCGGGCGAAGTTCGGCGGTTGGCAGCTGCTGTCGTAGACGTCGCTGTAGAAGGCGCGGGCGAGCTGGTTGGCGGCGAGCAGGTCCATGCGGCCGTTGCGGACGAACGCGGGGGCGTCGGTGATGGCGTCCAGGGTCCACTGGAGACTGCGGTGCGGCGTCCACTGTCCCTTGGCACGCCGCCGCCGGGGCCTGGTGAGGGTGTCGGTGCCGTCCGCTGCCAAGGCAAGGTGGAGCAGGTGCCGGCGTTCGGCCTCGTCGAGCTGGAGGGCGCGGGCAACGGCTTCGAGGACGGCGGGGGAGACGCCGGCGAGGTTGCCGCGTTCGAGTTTGGCGTAGTACTCGACGCTGACGTCGGCCAGCGCGGCGACCTCGCTCCGGCGCAGGCCGGGCACGCGTCGCCGGGGCCCGGCCGGCAGGCCGGCCCGCTCCGGAGTGATCCTGGCTCGTCGCGAGGTGAGGAACTCGCGGACTTCTTCGCGGTTGTCCACACCTCGACGGTACGCCCGGCACGCGGTCGCAGGGGTGTACTGCTGGTACACCCCTCGCCGGTGACTCGTTACCCGCGCGAGGAGCGGGTTACCTGGTTGTGGCGGCATTTCCCGGCCCTCACCACGGTGACGTGGGAGGCGGGGGGACCCGCTCCGGGACGCGGCGGCAGGCCGGCTCCGTCCCGGGCACGCAACCGCACTCGGCGCCTGACGGTACCGCCGCGTACCGGACGCCTGAACAGCTAAGGAACCTCTCATGCGCGGAGCAGTGATCCACGCCCCCGGCGACGTGCGCTTCGAGACCCTCGACGACCCGAAGATCGTCAACCCCACCGATGCCGTCATCCGTACCGTCGCGACCTGTGTGTGCGGCTCGGATCTGTGGCCCTACCGCGGGATCGAGCCCGTCGAGGAACCCCACCCCATGGGGCACGAGTACGTCGGGGTGGTGGAGGAGGTCGGCAGCGGCGTCACCTCGGTCAGGCCGGGCCAGTTCGTGGTCGGCTCCTTCGCGACCTCGGACAACACCTGCGCGAACTGCCGCAACGGCTGGCAGTCCTCCTGCCTGAACCGTGAGTTCATGAGCACCTGCCAGGCCGACTACGTGCGCATCCCCAACGCCCAGGGCTCGCTCGTCGCCACCGACGAGCACCCGGCTGAGGAGTTCGTGCCCAGCCTGCTCGCCGTCTCGGACGTGATGGGGACGGGCTGGTACGCCGCCCTCGCCGCCGAGGTCAAGCCCGGTTCCACCGCTGTCGTGGTCGGCGACGGAGCGGTGGGCCTGTGCGGCGTCATCGCCGCGAAGGAACTGGGGGCCGAGCGGATCATCGCCATGAGCCGGCACGCCTCCCGGCAGGAGCTGGCGCGCGAGTTCGGCGCCACGGACATCATCGCCGAGCGTGGCGAGGAGGGCGTGGCCCGTGTCAAGGACCTCACCCAGGGTATCGGCGCGGACTCGGTGCTGGAGTGCGTCGGCACCGCCGAGTCGATGCGGCAGGCGCTGCACTCGGCGCGGCCCGGCGGCAACGTCGGTTTCGTCGGCGTCCCCCACGACGTGGCGATCGACGGCCAGGAGCTGTTCTTCTCCCACGTCGGCCTGCGCGGCGGCCCCGCCCCCGTCCGCGGTTACCTGCCCGACCTGATCGACCGCGTCCTGAGCGGCCGCATCAACCCGGGCAGGGTCTTCGACCTCACCCTGCCCCTGGAGCAGGTCGCCGAGGGCTACCGGGCGATGGACGAGCGCCGCGCCGTCAAGACCCTGCTGATGCCCTGACCCCCGGGACCCAACGGGGCCGGGCACCCGCTGCCCGGCCCCGGAGAGCCGCCCTGCACCCAGCGTGACCCTGCTGCTCCCGGCAGCGTCCGCCGAGGTCCGCGGTCGGTCACGGCCGCAGCTCCGAGGCGGGCCGGCGCTGTGTCCCGCCCCGCTCCCGCAGCGCTGAGCCCTGCCCGGCCGCCACGTGGCCGACTCCCCGATGACGCCGGCCGTCGACGCCTGGCCCCTCTCTCGCGGCAGCAGTACTCCTGCCGGCCCCGACCGCGTGCACCGACGGCTCGTCCACCCGCAATCCGCCCGTTCGTCCTCGGCCACCGACGGCTGCACCGCACGTCTCGCGAGGCCGGGCACGTCACCTCCGAGGCCGCCCCCCCCGACGCGGCCGGCGTCGTTCCCCGTACCCGGCACGCGGAACCGCAGCGGCGGCCGCCCCCGGCCCCGGCAGGGCTGCCGCCGCCGCCCTGTCCATCGCCTTCTGCCCTAGTCGCCTTCTGTCCCAGGAGTAACCGCTCGTATGTCTTCCGAGTCTGGAAGCACTCCCGGCAAGCTGCCGTTCGTCGTCTGGGTGCTCGCCGCCGGCACGTTCCTGATGGGGACCACCGAGTTCGTCATCGCCGGCCTCCTGCCGGAGATGGCGAGTGACCTCGGTGTCAGCGTCTCCCACGCCGGCCTGCTGATCACCGCCTTCGCCATCGGCATGATCGTCGGCGGGCCGGCCATGGCCATGGCCACGCTGCGCCTGCCCCAGCGCCGGACGCTGGTCCTGGCGCTGTCCGTGTTCGCGCTCGGTCACCTCGTCGCGGCCGTCAGCGGCTCCTTCACCGTGGTCCTCGTCGCCCGGGTCCTCACCGCGCTGGCGACCGGTGCCTTCTGGGCCGTGGGTTTCGTGATCGCCACCGCTGCCGCGGGCCCGGGCAGTGCCACCCGCGCCGTCGGGGTGATGATGGGCGGCCTCACGCTCGCCAACGTCGTCGGGGTACCGATCGGCTCCTTCGCCGGTCAGTTCACCGGTTGGCGCGGCCCGTTCTGGGCCCTTGCCGTCCTCGCCGCCCTGGCCGCCGCCTTCGTCGGCCGTTTCGTTCCCACCGTCGAGCAGCGCGCCGAGGTGTCGGCCCGGGCCGAGACCGGTGCGCTGCGGCAGGGCCGGCTGTGGCTGGCGCTCGCCGCCGCCGTCCTCATCATGGGAGGTGTCCTGGCGACCTACACCTACATCGCCCCGCTGCTCACCGACCGGGCCGGCATCCCGGCAGGCGCCGTCCCGCTGGTCCTGACCGCCTTCGGCGCCGGTGCCCTGGGCGGCACGGCCATCGGTGGCCGGCTGGGCGACCGCCGCCCGACGGCCACGACCGTCACCGCGGCCGCGGCCACCGCCGTGACCCTGCTCCTGCTGGTCCCGCTGTCGACCGGTCCTGCCGCGGCCGTCGCCCTGGTCTTCCTGATGTCGCTGGCCGGGTTCACCGTCAACCCGGTGCTCACCTCCCTCGCCGTCCGCTTCGCCGGCGACGCACCCACCCTCACCTCGGCCCTGACCACCTCCGCCTACAACACCGGCATCGCGGTCGGCTCGGCGCTCGCCGGCAAGGCGCTGGACTCCTCCCTCGGCGCGACCGGACCCGCCCTGGTCGGCGCTGTCTCTGCCGGCCTCACGCTGCTGCCGCTCATCGCCCTCGCGCTCCTCGGTACCTCCCGGCCCGGTCGGGTCGTCACCCAGGAAAAAGTTCCTGCCGGCGCGTGCGACGGCGAAGCCCACCTCGTCCAGTAGCGGTCGGCACCGGTTCGCACCCGCCCCGGCACGGTGAGCCTCGGTGCCCTGCGGGACGGCGTCGGCGCGCGGAGACGTCCGGCAACGACCTCCGCTCTGCCTCGTGCCGCAGCCGCGCAGCGGGTCGGAGTCCCTGGTCCGGCGCTCCTCGGCTTACCGAGGTCGATGTCCGACGGGCTGCGGTGCCCCGGCCCCGCTACTGCCGTGCCGCCGTCCCGTCCCGCCGCCGTTCAGGCCGTGGCACCCGCCCCCGGCGCGTCCTCGCCGCCCAGTACGTACAGCTCGGGGAGGTTGACCACGATCGCCTCCTGGGTACTGCGGGCGATCACGACGACCGCTTCGTCGTCCGGGCTGGGGTTCTCCTCGCGGTGCGGAACGTAGGGCGGGACGAAGACGTAGTCGCCGGGGGAGGTGCGGATGCGGACCTCCTCCGGTGTTCCGGTGGAGTCGTCGAGGAAGACGAACTCCGGGTGGCCCTTGACCACATGGATCGCCGTCTCGGAGGAGCCGTGGTGGTGGTTGGAGGAGGCGGTGGCGGGTGCGACATGGGTCTGGCCCATCCAGATCCGCTCCGACCCGACGGTGTTGCCGCTGATCGCGGCGAACCGCCGCATCCCGCCCGTCTGCGCGGTGCCGCCGTCCAGCGCGTCGGCCCGGACGTGGTGCAGCCGGGCGCGCAGCGGGAGTTCGCCACCCTCCTGGCCGTGGTCGTGGTCCGGCAGGTCGGGGTGGAAGGCGTCGGGGCCGGGGGTGGTGCCGGGCTCCGCGGGTGAGGCCGCGCCGGACGGGGGAGTGGGCTGTGAAGGCATGGTGTTCCTGCTGGTCGGAGGGCGTCAGCCGGCGGTGCGGGCCGGTCTTGTGGCGCTGACCGTAGAGAGTGGGACGGAAGGGGTCAAGGCAGGGCCGTTGCCGCGAGGGGCGGGTCCGCGGGCGCGCGAGGGGAGACGGACCACCACGTGCACGCGTTGCCGCCCCTGCTGTTCGAGGGGTAGGGCGGTCCGGCCCCCGCGGGCGGTGGGGTCTGGCAGGATCACGGAAGGGGGTACGGGCCGGCGCCGTCTTTTTCGCGCCTCCGTCACGGGTGGCGACGTCCGCAACCGCCCCCGGCCGCCTCACCCGGCAACACGACGTCCGCGGAAGGACTCACCGAGCCATGCCCCTGCTCCCCGCCGACCCGACCGTCCTGCACCCGATGCCCGACCACCCCCGTGTGGTGCTGCTCAAGCCGCTCGTCACCTCGCCCCTGATCGACGTCGGCGAGTACTCGTACTACGACGACCCGGAGGACGCGACGGCGTTCGAGACCCGCAACGTCCTGTACCACTACGGGCCGGAGAGGCTGGTCATCGGGAAGTTCTGCGCGCTGGGCACCGGGGTGCGGTTCCTGATGAACGGCGCCAACCACCGCATGGACGGCCCCTCGACGTTCCCGTTCCCCACCATGGGAGGCTCCTGGGCCGAGCACTTCGACCTCATCACCGAGCTGCCCAACCGCGGGGACACCGTGGTGGGCAACGACGTCTGGTTCGGCCACGGGGTGACGGTGCTGCCCGGCGTGCGGATCGGACACGGCGCGATCATCGCGGCCGGCTCCGTGGTCACCGCGGACGTCCCCGACTACGGTGTGGCCGGCGGCAATCCGGCCCGTCTGCTCCGCACCCGCTACGACGACCGGGACGTCGCCCGCCTGCTGGCCGTGGCCTGGTGGGACTGGCCCGTCGAACACCTCACCGAGCACCTGCGCACGGTCATGTCGGGGAGCGTCGCGGAGCTGGAGGACGCGGCCCCTGGGCGCAGCGGGAACGCCTCCCGCAAGGCGGCGCCCCGCAGCGCGACCGAGCGCTGAACGGTCCCGGGACGAGGCGTCCCGTGTCCCTGGGACCGACCGGCCGGTCCGCGGTGGCGACCGTCGCCCCACCCCAGCCGGCGAACACGAGCCGGTCCGGGAAGACGACCGCGGGGATCTCCTGCATCGGCTCGGCGAAGCTGCGGCTCAGGGCACCAGCAGGGCGTGCAGGGGGTCCTCCGGTCCCAGGACGTCGGCCAGTTCGGCGAGTGTCGGGCCGGTGGCCGGGCCGCGCCGGGTGACGGCGACCGACGCCGCGGTGTTGGCGGCGCGGGCGGCCTCCTGCGGGGTGGCGCCACGTCCGAGCAGGGCGAGGAAGGCCCCGACATGCGCGTCCCCCGCGCCGTTGCTGTCGACCGCCTCGACGGGCCGGCCGGGCAGGTGGACCACGGCTGCGTCCCCTTCGGCGAGCCAGCACCCGTCAACGTCGCCGCGGACCAGCACCCCGCCGCCGGGGGCCACCCGCCGGGCCAGCGCCGCCGTCGCGCCGGCGCCGTCGGTGAGGCCGGTGAGCAGTGCGGCCTCGCGCCGGTTGCAGCTGAGCCAGTCGCAGCGGGCCAGGACGCGGGCCAGGTGACCGGCGGCGATGTCGGCGACCAGCGGTCCCGGGTCGAGGCACAGGGTGACGCCCTCCGGCAGCGCCGCGGCGAAGTCGGCGAGCGCCACGGCGGTGTCCGGGTAGGCCAGGCCGTACCCCGACAGCTGGACCAGGTCCCCCTCCCGCAGGACGGCCGTGAGGCCCGCGGCGTCCCGGCCGGTGAAGGTGCCCTCGGCGCCGGGGGCGGTGGCGAAGGTGCGCTCGCCCCCGTCGTCGACGAGGGCGACGCAGAAGCCGGTGTCGGCGTCCGGCCGGGGCGGCAGCAGCGTCGGGACGCCGGCACCGGCGAGGGCCGCGCGCACCCGGTCCCCGTAGGGCCCGGTGCCGTGGACACCGCCGTAGGCGGCGGGCAGACCGAGCCTGGCGGCGGCCGCCAGGACGTTGAAGCCGCCGCCGACGACCTGCACGGTGTGGGAGGCGCGGACGTCGCCACCGCGCTCGGGGAGGTGCGGCACACGCATCACCACGTCGACGATGACGTTGCCGGCCAGGACGAGTCGGGCACTCACAGGGTGATCCTCTGCTGGGGCTCGGGGGCGGTCTCGCGGACGGCGGTCTCGGCGCGCACGGCACGGTCCAGGGGGCGGAGCGCGGCGTAGGCGAGGGCCGCCACAGCGAACGTCACCACCCAGCCGAGTCCGTTGGCGCCCAGCCAGGTGTGGGAGAGCGGACCGGAGAACCAGACGTCGCTCTCGCTCGTCCGGGCCTCGGTGAGCAGCAACCCGACGACGATCGCCAGCGCCCAGGCGGTGCAGGCGGACCAGGCGAACCCGCCGTTGTACCAGTAGCGGCCCGAGCGGCCGGAGCGCATCAGCTCGGGGCCGTCGTAGTCCCGCCGGCGCAGCATGTCCACGGCGAACACCCCGACCCACGCGGTGATGGGGACGGCCAGGATGGTCAGGAACGTGGTGAAGGGGCCGTAGAAGTCCTTCGCGATCAGCATGAAGTAGATGCCGCCCGCGAAGGTGACGACCACGTCCAGACCGACGGCCACCGTGCGCTTGGCCTTCACACCGAGGGTGACCAGGGTGAGTCCGGCGGAGTACACCGAGAGGTGGTTGGAGAGCAGCAGCCCGCCGAACGCGGCGATCAGGTAGGGCACCGACATCCAGGGCGGCAGCAGCGCGTCGATGGCGGAGACCGGGTCGGAGGCCGAGGCGAGCGTGGAGTCACCGGCGGCCAGCAGGGAACCGAGCGAGATCAGCAGGAGCAGGGGGATGCCCGCTCCCCACGCCGAGGCGAGGACGAGACGGCCGCCCGGAATGCTCCGGGGCAGGTAACGGGCGTAGTCGGCACCCGCGTTGGCCCAGCCGATGCCGGTGCCCGCGGCGATCACGCCGACGCCGGCCAGGACGGCGCTGAGCGGGGCGGCCGGGGCGTGCAGGACCCTGCCCCAGTCGATGGTGGCGGCGAGGAAGCCCATCACCACCAGGTTGAGCAGGCCGAAGACGTACGTCGCCCACCGGTTGATCCACATGATGGTGGCGTGGCCCAGGCCGCTGATCAGCAGGGTGCAGGCGATGAAGACCAGGAGGCACACCAGGGTGAGCGCGGTGTTGCGGTGCACGCCGAAGACGATGGCCAGCAGCGAGAGCAGCGCGTAGGCGGCGGTCGTGGTGTTGACCGTCTCCCACCCCACCCGGCTGATCCAGGTGACCAGGGTGGGGCCGGTGTTGCCGCGCCGGCCGAACACGGCCCGGGAGAGGGTGAGGGCGGGGGCGCCACCGCGCTTGCCGGCGATGCTCAACGCACCCACCAGCGCGAAGGAGCCGAACGCCCCGATGATCGCGACGACCACGGCCTGCCAGATGTTCAGGCCGCGGAAGGCCACGAGGGTGGCACCCAGGGGCAGTCCCAGGAGCGAGATGTTGGCGGCGAACCAGGTCCAGAACATCTGGCGCGCGCGTCCGTGCCGTTCGGAGTCGGGCACCGGTTCGATGCCACGGGTCTCGACGGAGCCGACACGGTCACCGGCATGATCGCTCGTCGTTGAGTCGGCCATGGCGGAACCTCCTTACGAGGCGAGGTGGGGGTAGGAGCACGGGCTCCCGAGGGCGGGGCCGGCCTCTCGGCTCACGCGGGGCGCAGGGCGAGAAGCGCTTCGGCGAGTGGTTCCAGCGCGAGGCCGTTGACGGAACGCAGGGTGGCCACGGCCTCGGCGGGCAGCGCGGACAGACCGGCGACGGCACCCGACACCGCCCCGGCGATCGCGCCGATGGTGTCGCAGTCGCCGCCGAGGTTCGCCGCGAGCAGGCACGCCTGCCAGGGGTCGTCGCCCGCGACCGTCAGCACGGCGAAGGCGGCCGGAACCGACTCCTGACTCGCGACGCTGGTGCCGATCAGCTCGCTGATGACGTCCACCGCCTCGTCCACGGGGAGCCCGGCGACCAGGCGTCGGGCCCAGCCGATGCGGGCGGCGATGTCGGCTCCGGCGACCCAGTGCCCCCGGCGCGCACCGGCGGCCGCGGCGCTCTCGGCGGCGTCCATCGCCTGGACCAGGCCGGCGCCGTCCACGGCGGCGCTGACCGCGGCGGCGACGGCTGCGGCCCCCGCGATGCCGATGGTGGTGTCGTGGGTGACCTGGCAGGAGTCCACGACCCGGTCGACGAAGTGCTCGAGCGGGAGGTGCCGGAAGGCGACGCCCACCGGGGTGACGCGCATCGCGGCACCGTTGGTGGTGCCGGTGCGCCCGGTCTCGGAGACGGGCACCCCGCGGGTCACCGCGTCCAGGGCCGCCTTGGTGGACGGGCCGAGCAGGTCCGAAGAGCCCTTGGCCCGCATCTCCTGCTCCCACTCGATCAGGGCACGGGCCAGCACGGTGGGGTCGAGGCGGCCGGCGGACTCCACCAGGAGCCGGCCGACGATGACGGCCTGGTCGGTGTCGTCGGTGACGCTGCCCGCCGGCATCCCGGCCGCCACCGGGTTGTCCTCGGGGCCGGCTTCGAAGCCGGTCACCCGCCCGAAACGGGCGGTGATGGCGGCGCGGGACATGATCTGGGTCGGCATGCCGAGGGCGTCGCCCAGGGCCAGCCCGTAGAGGGCGCCGAGGGCACGGTCGGTGCGGGGGTCGTTCATGGTGCTGTGGTTCCTGTGCTCGGGGGGACGGCCGCGCGGGGACGGCCGGTGGGTGCGGGAGGCGCCGGCGCGGGTCAGGGCGCGTCGGGCTCGCCGAAGCGGGTGCGGAGTTCGAAGTGGGCGGGGTCCAGGAGGCTGACGACGTGCTCGACGGGGTCGCCGGTGGGCAGCCTGCCGATGCGTCGCACCCGCAGGAAGGAGACGCCGGGTGCGCGCCCCAGGAGCCGCGCGTCCTCCTCCTCCAGGGGCACGGCGGTCGCCGCCTGTTCACCGGAGGCCACGACGAGACCGGCCGCCGCAAGGGTGGCGGTCAGCGAGTCGTCGACCAGACCGCCGGCCGGGACGTCCTCCAGGCCGGGGTGGCACGGTACGCGGCTGCGCTCCAACGACACCGGGGTGCCGTCGGGCAGCGACCGCAACCGGTCGACGGCCAGGAAGGCGGTGGTGGGCAGGTTCAGCCGCCCCCCGAGCTCGGCGTCCTGGACGACCTCCAGCCGGAGCAGGGCCGTGGTGAGTCCGGTGCCCTGCTCGGTCAGGGACTGGGTCCAGCCGTGCCGGTTGTCCAGCGGCGCGCCGTCGAAGGTGACGAAGGAGCCGATCCCGGGGTGGGTGCTGATCAGCCCCTCCTCGGCCAGCTCCCGCAGCGCCTCGCGGACCGTGGTCCGGCTCACCGCGAACCGCTCGGTCAGGGAGTGCTCACCGGGCAGCCGGCTGCCGGACCGCAGCGCCCCGGCCCTGATCTCGTGACCCAGGATGCGGGCCACCCGCTGATGCTTGCGCGCCTGTGCAGACATGTCCACACCGTAAGTCAACCTGTCTGGACCTGTCTGTTGTCCGGGTCACAGGCTCCGGCCCCGGCCTGCTGCCGGCCCTGCCGTGCCGGTCCGAACGGGAAGTGTCCGGCGCAGGACGGCCGCAGACGCGCGCCCGTAGGTGGAGCCGGACAGCCGGATCAGTGCCTTGGTCGCGCTGAACGGGTCGGTGACCACGAGGAGCAGGCCGATCACGGCCGCCGCCGCGGACACCCCGGCACGACCAGCACCAGCCGGTCGTGGCGGAAGCCGTTCCGTGCGGAGAGCCCGAAGACCAGCAGGGCCGCACGGCCGAGCCCACCGCGGACGCAGCCGCCAGCCCCCAGGGGCCGGCTGCCGGCAGGGAGGTGGTCAGGAGCACCGCACCGCGCGCCGCCGCCGCCGGAGACGCCCGGAACCCCGGGCTCGACCAGCGGGTTGCGGGTCGCCGCCTGCACCAGCGTGCCGGCCGGCGCCGGCGCGGCCCCGCCGGCAGCGCGGCCGGGGCCCGCGGGACCCGGGTGTCCAGGATGGATGGGGGAGACGGCCTGCGCCGGGGAGGGCACGGCGCGCCGGAGCGCCCTGACGCCGCGGACACCGGAACGCCCGGCACCGGGCCGCAGGACGGGTTTTCCCTCCCGGTGCCGGGCTCGGCCCTCGCCTGCCGCACTTCCCGGTGGAGCCGGAGCCGGTGAGCGCCGGCCGCAGGGACCGGCCTGGCGCGGCCCGGACGCGCGGCGTGGTCCTCACACCGTGCAGGGCGCCGCGACGGTCCTGCCCCGGAAGGACGGGTGCTCTCCGAGGCGGCGGACATAGTCCCGGAGCCGGACGTGCGAGCAGAGGGTGCCGGGTGGGCCGAGGTGGACGAGCGCCACCCACAGGTCCACGTCCGCAGCCGTCAGCTCCCCGCCCAGCGCGTAGGGCTGCCCGGTGAGCCGGCGCTCCCACATATCCAGTGCCGCACGCTGTTCACCGGGGCGGGCGGCAGGGGAGAGGTGCAGTTCCAGCGCCTCACCGACGGCTTCGGCCGCTGCGGCCAGGTGCGGCGGGCGCAGGCGCGAGGGGCGGTCCCCGTCGTGGCCGGAGAGCGGCCCCGCGAGGTCGCGGAGGATGTCCGGGGTGTGGTTGCTGACGATGCGCCCGCTCCAGCGGTCGCGCAGCGCGGGCGCGGTGAGGGGTCCGTCGTAGTGGTGCAGGGTGGCTTCGTACGCGTGGCGCAGCGCCGCGAAGGCGTCGGGGGCGTCGCCGGGGCGCGTCAGGACGGTGGTGGCGATCGCGCCGTCGAGACCGAGCAGGTCCAGAGTGATCGAGATGCGCAGTGAGTGCGGACAACTCTCCGACAGGAACAGGTCGTAGCGGTGCGGTTCCGGATAGAAGCCGCCTGCCAGGCCGATGCCGATCCGGCCTCGCAGGACGTGTGGCAGCCGGGCGCCCGCCGAAGCCCCCGGGTGGGGCCGAGTGGCGGACGTACTCGGTTGCCGGTGAACGGCGTCGGCCGTCCCGGCGCCGCGCGTAGCTGTCTCGGGCATGACTCTCCCTTGGGAAACGAGGAAGCCACCGCCGCCTCGGGGGCGCCGGCGGCCGAATGCGGAGCGACTGCGCTGCTCGCAGCGGTCCGCGACGACGAACCGGCGGCGGATCAGTACGCGCTGGAGACCCGCGACAGATCGATGTGCAAGCGCCTCGTCAAGTCACTCCTGGGCATTGCCCGCCCGTCTCACCCTCGGGGCTCGCGAGACGCGAGACCACGCTTGCCCCACCGCACCGGCGGGACCCGGTCGTCACCCGGGGCACCCCGTCGCGGCGGAAGGGTTGCCTGCCAGCGGGCCGGGGCCGATGACCACATCAGCGGGGGTGAACCCGCGGCGTGGGCGCTGACAATCGTGACCGTCCACGCCAGTTTCGGTGCGCTCCGTGACGCCGTCAAGAAGCCGTGCGCACGGTCTCAAGTGATGGGCATACGCGTTGACATTCCCCCGAGGGCATGACTGACTGGCGGCGTCCCACGACAGGACCCAGGCCGGAGAAATGACGGTGACGGCGATGTACGCAGTTGACGGAAAGGCCGCGCGACAGCGCCCCGGCCGCGTCCTGCTGTGCTCGGACCGCTCGGTCGACCTGCTGCGCGTCAACAGCGCCCTCTGTACGGCCGCCCGTCCTGCCCACTGCCGGGACTGACGACTCTCTGAGCCCGCGCTGACCACCGCCGTCGCGGTGTGCTGCCCCCTCCCCGCCCAGCCCCCGTTCCACGTGTACCGGTCGCCTCGCCTCCGCCGAGCCCTTTGCCGCTCGGCGCGGCGCCGACCACCCGCGTGGTCCGGGCTGTCCGAGTCCGCTGGAGCTGTCCATGCATCTCCCGGTTCCGCCGTGTCCGCCGGGCCGGCGCCCCACCGCAGGCCCCGGCCTCCGCGAAGAGGACGCCCGACAGCGGGAGGGAACGGCGCAGTCGGGTAGCGGTGCCCGCCGACGAGCGGTCGGCCACCCACCGGGGAGCCGCGCGCCAGACCGGCACGGTGCCCGGGACCACCGGGCCGCAGACGCGCAGGCACGGCACGTGCGGCCCGCGTCCCGCCACCACGCCGTGAAACCCGCCCCGCCCCGCCTCCACCTGTACTCCCGGCACCACATCGACCTGCTGCGCGTGGCCGGCGCGCTCTGTCGCCCCTGACCGCCGCCCCCGCAGCCGCCCCCGTACCGGGGCCGGCTCTCCCGCACGGCCATCAGGAAGGCGTCACCCCCATGTCCCCCTCTCCCGCCCCGCTGCACCTCGCCGTCGCCCTCGACGGCGCAGGCTGGCATCCGGCCGCCTGGCGCGAGCCCGTCGCCCGCCCCCGCGAACTGCTCACCGCCGCCTACTGGACCGACCTCGTCACCGAGGCCGAACGCGGGCTGCTCGACTTCGTGACCATCGAGGACGGGCTCGGCCTCCAGTCCTCCTCGCCCACCGGCCCCGACGAGCGCACCGACCAGGTGCGCGGCCGCCTGGACGCCGTCCTCGTCGCCGCGCGGGTCGCCCCGCTGACCCGACGCATCGGCCTGGTGCCCACGGTGGTCGCCACCCACACGGAGCCGTTCCACATCTCCAAGGCGATCGCCACCCTCGACCACGTGAGCACCGGCCGCGCCGGCCTGCGCGTGCAGGTCACCGCCCGCCCGAACGAAGCCGCGCACTTCGGACGCCGGACGATCCCGCCGCTCCCCGCCGAGGGGTACGACACCCCTGCCGGGCAGGAGGTCGTGCGCGAACTCCTCGACGAGGCGGCCGACCACGTGGAGGTCGTGCGCCGGCTGTGGGACAGCTGGGAGGACGACGCGGAGATCAGGGACGCCGCCACCGGGCGCTTCATCGACCGCGACAAGCTGCACTACATCGACTTCGAGGGCAGGTACTTCCACGTCAGAGGCCCCTCGATCACGCCCCGCCCACCCCAGGGGCAGCCGATCGTCAGTGCCCTCGCACACGGCCCCGCCGCGTACCGGCTGGTGGCCCGTGCCGCGGACGTCGGCTACGTCACCGCGCACGACACCGACCACGCCCGCGCGATCGTCGCCCGGATCCGCGCTGAACAGGAGAAGGCCCAGCGCGCGGACCAGCCCCTCCACGTCTTCGGCGACCTGCTGGTCTTCCTCGACGACGACCCCGCCGAGGCCGCCGCCCGCCGGGCGCGCCTGGACGCCCTCGCCGGCACCCCGTACACCGGCGACACCCCGGCCTTCACCGGGTCGCCGACCCAACTAGCCGATCACCTGCAGGAGTTGCAGTCAGCCGGGCTTTCCGGCTTCCGGCTGCGGCCCGCCGTAGCCGGTCACGACCTCCCGGCGATCACCCGTGGCCTGGTCCCGCAACTCCAGCGCCGCGGCGTCTTCCGACGCGCCTACGAGGCCGACACCCTGCGCGGCCTGCTCGGGCTCTCCCGCCCCGCCAACCGCTACGCCGCCACCTCCTGAGCCCGAAGGACATCCACCATGAGCAAGCAGCTCAAGCAGATCCACCTCGCGGCACACTTCCCCGGCGTCAACAACACCACCGTCTGGAGCGACCCCGAGGCCGGCAGCCACATCGAGTTCAGCTCCTTCGCGCACTTCGCCCGGACCGCCGAACGCGCGAAGTTCGACTTCCTGTTCCTCGCGGAGGGACTGCGGCTGCGCGAGCAGGGCGGCAGGATCTACGACCTGGACGTCGTGGGACGCCCCGACACCTTCACCGTCCTCGCCGCCCTGGCCGCCGTCACCGAACACCTCGGCCTGACCGGCACCATCAACTCCACCTTCAACGAGCCGTACGAGGTGGCCCGTCAGTTCGCCGGCCTCGACCACCTCTCCGCCGGACGCGCCGCCTGGAACGTGGTCACCTCCTGGGACGCCTTCACCGGTGAGAACTTCCGACGCGGAGGCTTCCTCCCGCAGGACGAGCGCTACTCGCGCGCCGAGGAGTTCCTCACCACCGCCAACGAACTCTTCGACTCCTGGCGCGGCGACGAGATCACCGCCGACCCCGTCACCGGCACCTTCCTCAGTGACGCCAAGGCCGGGTCCTTCGTCCACACCGGGCAGCACTTCGACATCCACGGGCAGTTCAACGTCCCCCGCAGCCCGCAGGGGCGCCCGGTGATCTTCCAGGCCGGGGACTCCGACGAAGGGCGGGAGTTCGCCGCGTCGAGCGCCGACGCCATCTTCAGCCGGCACGCCACCCTCAAGGAGGGGAGGGCCTTCTACGCGGACGTCAAGGGGCGCCTCGCCAAGTACGGCCGCACGCCGGACCAGTTGCTCGTCCTGCCCGCCGCGAGCTTCGTCCTGGGCGACACCGACGCCGAGGCGGAGGAACTGGCCCGCGAGGTGCGCCGCCGGCAGGTGAGCGGGGCCACGGCCATCAAACACCTGGAGTTCGTCTGGAACCGGGACCTGTCCGCCTACGACCCCGACGGGCCGCTCCCCGACATCGACCCCGACCCCGGCGAGCACACCGTCGCCCGCGGCCGTGCCCAGGTGAGGATGTACCGCGACCCCTTGGCCACCGCCCGCGAATGGCGGGAACGTGCCGCCGCCAACAACTGGTCGATCCGCGACCTGGTCATCGAGACCGGCAACCGGCAGAACTTCGTCGGCTCTCCGGAGACCGTGGCCCGGACCATCGACGAGTTCGTCCAGGCCGACGTCAGCGACGGCTTCATCCTCGTCCCGCACATCACCCCGGGCGGCCTCGACCCCTTCGCCGACAAGGTCGTCCCGCTCCTCCAGGAACGCGGCGTCCACCGCACGGAGTACGAGGGCAGCACCCTGCGAGACCACCTCGGCCTGGCGCACCCCGACGCCGCGCGCCGGGAACGGGCAGCGTCGTGAAGATCCTCGCCATCACCCCGGTCGTGCACGCCCCGGACCCGGTGACGGGCGTCCGCGAACCCACCCGGGACCGTTTCCGCGAGGTTCTCGACAACGCGTTCCTCACCGGGGAACCGGGCTCCGACAGCTTCGGGGTGGGGGAGCGGCACGAGCGCCCCTTTCTCCCCTCCTCCCCGCCGCCCGTCGTCCTCAGCCCGGCACTGGTCGGCAGCCCCGCGCAGCTCGTCGAGAAGGGGCACTGCCACCTCCAACGGTTCGGGCACGCCCTGCCGGA
Source organism: Streptomyces sp. NPDC059740 (assembly GCF_042733155.1). Classification (NCBI taxonomy): domain Bacteria; kingdom Bacillati; phylum Actinomycetota; class Actinomycetes; order Kitasatosporales; family Streptomycetaceae; genus Streptomyces; species Streptomyces sp. NPDC059740. Next base: position 43,069 of record NZ_JBHWGP010000033.1, read on the forward strand.
CGTCCCCGCGGACGCGGGAGGACCCACCAGCCGGCAGCACCTGGACTCCCTCGCACTCTTCCGGTCGGACGTCGCGCCGGTGCTGCGCCGCGAGATCCCCGACCTGCTGTTCCCGTGGAGCCCCGCCCCCGCGGGCCCCGCGCCCGCCCTCCACGCCCCGACCACCGACCGCTGAGGAGCCCCCGTGTCCGACATCCCCCTCGGCGTCCTGGACCTGGTCCCGATCCCGTCCGGATCCACCGCCACCGAGGCGCTGCACAACTCCGTCGACCTGGCCCGGCAGGCCGAGCGCTTCGGGTACGCCCGCCACTGGTACGCCGAGCACCACCTCAACCCGGGGGTGGCCGGCACCTCACCGGCCGTCGTCCTCGCCCTGACCGCCGCCGCGACCTCCACCATCCGGCTCGGCTCCGGCGCCGTGCAACTCGGCCACCGCACCGCCCTGTCCACGGTCGAGGAGTTCGGCCTGATCGACGCCCTGCACCCCGGCCGCCTCGACCTGGGACTCGGTCGCTCCGGCGGCCGGCCCCCCGCCACGCCCGCCGCACCACCCCCGACCACGAGCCCCGTCGTCGACGACCGCGCACCGAACGGACTGCGCATCCCACCCCCCTTCTCCCTCGCGCACCTGCGCGGCTCGCCGCGTGTCGCACTCCAGCAGAAGCTGCTGCGCCAGCCGCACGCCGAGGCGCAGCCCTACGGCGAGCAGATCGACGACATCCTGGCGCTGCTGGCGGGCACCTACCGTTCCGCGGACGGCATCGAGGCCCACGCCGTACCGGGGGAGGGCGCCGAGGTCGAGGTCTGGATACTGGGCAGCAGTGGCGGGGAGAGCGCCGAAGCGGCGGGCCGCAACGGTCTGCGGTTCGCAGCGAACTACCACGTCAGCCCGGGGACGGTGCTGGCGGCGGTCACGGGCTACCGCGCCGCCTTCCAGCCCTCCGCGGCCCTGGACCAGCCGTACGTCAGCGTGTCCGCGGACGTCGTGGTCGCCGCGGACGAGGAGACCGCCCGCGAACTCGCCACCGGCTACGGCCTCTGGGTCCGCAGCATCCGCACCGCCGAGGGCGCCATCCCGTTCCCCACCCCGGACGAGGCACGCGCCCACGCCTGGTCGGATGCGGACCAGGCGCTGGTGCAGGACCGCCTCGACACCCGGTTCGTCGGTTCCCCGGGTGCGGTCGCCGACCAACTGGCCCTTCTCCAGGAGGCCACCGGGGCGGACGAACTGCTGATCACCACCATCACCCACGACCACGCCGACCGCGTGCGGTCCTACGAGCTGTTGGCCCGGGAGTGGCGCAGGAGGTGAGCGGACGTCGGCAGCGGCCGCCCCGACCAGCCCGGCGCCGAGCCGGTCGGGACGGCGGGCGTACGCCCGTCCGCCTCAGGCCGTTGCGCTGCGTTCCCTGGCGATCCCCCGCAGCAGCTCCATGACCGCTCTGGCCCGGGCGGTCTGCGTCACTCCCTGGACCGTCGCCAGTTTGAGTTCCAGGGGCGCGCGCCCGTCCCGGAGTTCCAGCTCCACCACCTCTCCGCCGGCGTAGGTGCTGCGGGTCGCCGGACGCTGGTTGAGCACCGAGTAGCCGAGGCCCTCCGCCACCATCGAACGGACCGTCTCGTAACTCTGGGTGCGGTACCGCACATCCGGGGCGGTACCGCTGCCCGCCACCAGTGCGCGGAAGTAGTCGCGGGTGTAGGGCAGGTCGAGCAGGACCAGCGGCTCGGCGGCGAGTTCGGCGAGCTCCACCGTGCCGCGCTCGGCCAGCCGGTGGCCGGCCGCGACGATGGCGTAGGCCGGGAAGCGGGCGATCGTCTCCCCGTCCTCCGCGAACTGCGGGGACAGGCCGAGGTCGTAGGTGAGGGCGAAGTCGATCCGTCCGGCGTGCAGGGCCTGGCGCAGTTGCTCGGCCTCCGCCTCCACCACGTCGATCTCGATGCCCGGGTAGTGCCGGGTGCACGCCCGGAACAGGGCGGGCAGGTAGAACGGGGCCAGCGTGACGAAGCACCCGACGGTCACCGGCCCCGACAGCGTCTCCCCGCTGCCGCGGGCCTCGCCCTCGACCTCGCGCGCCCGGGCCAGCAGCTCGCGAGCCTGGTGCTGCAGCCGCTCCCCGGCCGGTGTCAGGACCAGCCCCCGGCCCCGGCGGCGGATGAAGAGCTGCACCCGCAGGTCGCGTTCCAGGTTGTGCACGGCAGCGGACACCGCGGACTGCGCGATGTTCAGCTCGGCCGAGGCCGTCGTCATGGAACCGCACTCCGCGGCGACGAGGAAGTAGCGGAGCTGGACGAGGGTGAAGCCCACCGGTGACGTCATGAGTGACCCCTGAGCCTGGCGATACGGGTGCTCCGACCCTATGCGGCGACCCCTACCGTGCAGGCGCCCGGCCCGGCACCTCCTCGGCGGTCCCCTCCGGCATGTCGGGGGCGGCCGGGGCGGACACGTCCTCGGGGCGCAGCAGGGGGGAGCCCGCGGTCTCCTTCAGGGACAGGGCGGCGACCAGGCCGCCGACGGCGAACAGCATCATGTAGAAGCCCGGGACCAGGGTGCTGCCGGTCGCGGAGATGAGCACGGTCATCAGGTACGGGACCGTGCCGGCGAAGAGGGCGGCGGTGACGTTGTAGGCGATGGACAGGCCGCTCTGGCGGGTGCGGGTGGGGAAGATCTCCGCCGACCACACCGCGTAGGTGCCGAGGATCGCGGCGAGGACCACGCCGAGCAGCAGCCCCGCGACCCAGGTCCCCGCCGACCCGGTCCGCATGAGGAGGAAGGCGGGGGCGGAGAGGACCAGGAGGGCCACCGTCGCTCCGACGAAGACCGCTTTGCGCCCCACCCGGTCGGACAGGTAGCCGAACGCCGGGACGAGGACCAGCCCGAGCAGCGAGATCACCGTGGACAGCAGGGCGGCGCTGTCGGACGAGCGTCCCAGGTGGTCGGTCTCGTAGGTGACCAGGTACGTCAGCACCATGTAGAAGGGCACGTGCATGGCGGTCATCAGGCCCGCCGCCTGCAGCAACCGGCGCTTCTCCGAACGGAACAGTTCCCGCACGGGGCTGCGGGGGACGGTCCCGCTGGCTTCGAGGGCCTGGTACTCGGGGGTGTCCTCGATCTTGTTGCGGATGACGAAGCCGATGACACCGAGCGGCGCGGAGACCAGGAAGGGGATGCGCCAGCCCCAGGAGGTGAGCTGAGCCTCGTCGAGCCCCGCCGACAGCAGCAGGAAGACGAAGGAGCCGGCGAGGAAGCCCAGCAGCGAGCCGACCTCCAGCCAGCTGACCCCGAACCCGCGGCGGCGCCGGGGTGCGCTCTCGGCGAGGAAGCTGGCCGCGCTGCCGAACTCGCCGCCCGCGGCGAAGCCCTGGACCAGACGCAGCACCAGCAGGAGCACGGGAGCCGCGATGCCGATCGTCCCGTAGCCGGGGAGCAGGCCGATCGTCAGGGTCGCGCCGGACATCAGGAAGATGACCAGCGACAGGGTGCGCTTGCGGCCGATACGGTCGCCGAGCGGCCCGAAGACCATGGCGCCGATCGGCCGGATGCCGAAGGACACCGCGAACACGCCGAAGACGGCGAGCAGCCCGGTGGTGCTGTCCTCGGCCGGGAAGAACACGGTCGCGACGGTGCCGGCAAGGTAGGCGTAGGCGGCCCAGTCGAACCAGTGCACGAATACGCCGATGGCGCCGGCGGCAACTCTTCTGCGCAGGGACACCACGTCCGTGGCCGCCGCGGCCTCGGTCGTCGTGGCGCCGGTGTTCCAGGTGGGCATACGCGCCTCCTTGGGGGTGGGAAGGGAAGAGCCGGAGGTGTGCGGGCGCCGTCGCCGCCGTCGTCAGAGCGAGGGCAGGCCGGTGAGGGAGGCGGGGCTGGTGAGCAGCCGGAGTTCCGCCTCGGTCAGCAGCTCCCGCTCACGGATCAGGTCCAGCGCCGGCCTGCCGGTGCGGTGTGCCTCCAGCGCTACGGCGCACGCCGTCTCGTGACCGAGCGCCGGACCGAGCGCGGTGACCAGCCCGGTGGAGGCCGCGACAGCCTCCGCCAGCCGGTCCGCGTTGGCGGTGATGCCGCGCACGCAGTGCTCGGTGAGGACGCCGGCACCGGCGGCGAGGTGGTCGAGGCCGGCGCTCAGAGTCCGGTAGATGACCGGTTCGAAGGCGTTGAGCTGGAGCTGACCGCCCTCAGCGGCGAGGGTGACGGTCACGTCGTTGCCGATGATCTCGAAGGCGATCTGGTTGACGACTTCGGGGATCACCGGGTTGACCTTGCCGGGCATGATGGACGAACCGGCCTGCCGCGCGGGCAGGTTGATCTCCCCGAACCCGGCCTGCGGGCCGGAGGACAGCAGACGCAGGTCGTTGCAGATCTTGGAGAGCTTCACCGCGACGCGCTTGAGCACACCGGAGAGCTGCACGAACACCCCGACGTCCTGGGTGGCCTCGACGAGGTCGGGGGCGGAGACCAGGGTGGGGATGCCCGTGAGCCGGCGCAGGTGCTCGACCGCGCGCTCCCGGTAGCCCGGGCGGGCGTTGAGGCCGGTACCGATCGCCGTGCCGCCCAGGTTGAGCTCGTGCAGCAGCAGCCTGGCCTCCGCCAGCCGCTGCTCGTCCTCGGCGAGGGTCGCGGCGAACGCCCCGAACTCCTGGCCCAGCGTCATGGGCACGGCGTCCTGCAACTGGGTGCGGCCGACCTTCAGCACGTCGGCGAACTCGGCGGCCTTGGCCGCGAACGCCTCACGCAGCCCGGCGAGGGCGGTGAGAGCCGCGCCGACGTGCGCGTCCAGCGCCAGCTTCACCGCCGTCGGGTAGACGTCGTTGGTGCTCTGGCCCAGGTTGACGTGGTCCAGCGGGTGCAGGACGGCGTACTCGCCGCGGCGCCGTCCGAGCAGTTCCAGGGCACGGTTGGCGATCACCTCGTTGGCGTTCATGTTGGTCGAGGTGCCGGCGCCGCCCTGGACGAGGTCGACGCGGAAGTGGTCGTGCAGCGCACCTCCGCGGATCTCGGCGCAGGCGTCGACGATCGCCGCCGCAAGCGTGTCGTCCAACGCGCCCACCTCGGCGTTCGCCCGGGTCGCAGCCTCCTTCACCGCCGCCAGCGCGCGGATCAGGTGGGGGCGGGCGGCGAGCGTCTCCCCGGTGACGGGGAAGTTGGCCACCGCCCGCACCGTGTGCACCCCGTAGTAGGCGTCCGCCGGCACCTCGACGCAGCCGAGCATGTCGTGCTCACTGCGAGGCCGGTCGCTCGGAGGTTCGACGGGACGGGAGAGGGGAGTCAGGGACATCGGTGTCCTCCGGTGCGTCGCGGGTCGAAGGGGCGGGCGGACGGCCCGCCGGGCCGTCCGCCCGGGGCGGCGGGAACCCCGGCCGGGTGCGCCCCGGGGCAGGTGGGGGGCAGGGGGGCGGCAGCGCCCGCCCGGCCCCTCGCGGCGGCCGGCATCGCGCACCGGCCGGAGCGGCGCGGCGCGTGACCGGCGACCGCCACACTCACGACCGCCGGCCCGGCGGCGCCGGCCGGGATCGCGGCCGGTGCTCCGGCCGCGGCGGCGGGGGCGGCCCCGGACGGCCTCCCGCCCCGAGCCGGCCGCAGCACAGCACCCGGCCCGGCCGGTGCGGCGACCGCCGCCGTCACGCCGGCACCCCTCCGCCCGGCACGCCCCGGTCCACACCGGTCCAGGCCAGCGCGACCGCGCCGTCCAGCAGGGCCCGCTGAGCCGTGCCGCCCACGCAGTACGCGGCGAACTCGTGCTGGTGGTTGGTGGCGGGCAGGGAACCGATGCCGATGTAGGGGTGGATGGCCGGGACGACCTGGGAGACGTTGCCCATGTCGGTGGAGGCACGGTTCATCCGGGCGGCCTGGCCGGGCGGCGCGAACTCCCGCCCCAGGGCGAGGGCGTTCATCCGGTAGTCGCCGAGAGCCCCCTCGTCGGTGCGGAACTCCGCGTACGGCTTGCTCTCCGGTTCGATCTCCAGCTCGCAGCCGGTGGCGAGCGCGCCCGCCTCGAAGGCCCGCATGACGCGCGGCTCCAGCTCGGCCAGTTCGGCGAGCGTCTCGGCCCTGACGTACCAGCGCCCGGCGGCCCGCTCGGGGATGGCGTTGGGGGCGTCGCCGGCGTGGGTGACCACACCGTGCACCCGTGCCGAGGCCGGCAGTTGCTGGCGCAGCAGGCCGATGGCGACCTGGGCCACGGTGAAGGCGTCGGCCGCGTTGACGCCCGACTCCGGGTAGGCGGCGGCGTGCGCGGACTTCCCCGTGTACGAGATCCTGGAGTGGCTGACCGCGAACGGGCGGGCCTCGGCCACGTCGACCGGCGCAGGGTGCACCATCATGGCCAGGTCCACACCGCCGAAGGCGCCGCGCTCCAGCATCTCGATCTTGCCGCCGCCGCCCTCCTCGGCCGGGGTGCCGTAGACCTCGACGGTGAGGCCGGCGTCGTCGGCGACCGCGGCCAGGCCGAGCGCCGCGCCGACCGAGCTCGCCGCGATGAGGTTGTGCCCGCAGGCGTGCCCGAGGCCGGGCAGGGCGTCGTACTCGGCGCACAGCGCGACCCGGACGGGACCACTGCCGAAGCGGGCCAGGAACGCGGTGTCCAGGCCCAGGTAGGACGAGGTGACGTCGAACCCGGCCCGGTCCAGCAGGTCCGGTACGGCGGCGGCGGCCCGGTGCTCCTCCCAGGCGGTCTCCGGGTCGGCGTGCAAGCGCTCGGACAGGCCGACCAACTCCTCGGCGTGCCGGTCGACCGCGCCCCGCGCCGCCTGCTTCAGCCCGCTCATCACAGGTCTCCCGGGACGCCGTACGAGGGCGAGGAGGCGGGGTCGAGGCCGCGCCGCACGTAGTCGTCGCGCTGCGGCAGCCACACCTCAAGGAGGTCGCCGAGCCGGTCGACGGGGTCCTCCGCCCAGTCCACCCGCAGGTCGGTGACGCGCCAGCCCACGTCGGCGACGACCGCCATCCCCGCGGAGTGGACCGGGCCCTCCTCACCGCCGGCCGCGACGGCGGCCTTCATCGCGGTCAGCAGCCGCTCCTCCAGCTCACCCGTCGCGGCGGCGTACGCGTCGAGGAGGACGCCGGGCAGGTGCTCGCCGCAGAGCATGTTGCCGGCCGCGACCGCGCCGTCCGCGCCGGCCGAGGCGTACGTGCCCAGGGTGTGCGGTCCGCTGTAGGCGTACCCGGGCCCGGAGCGGCCCAGCACGGTCAGTTGGCGGTAGGCGATGGTCCGCGCGTGCCGGGCGTCGCCGGTGACGCCGGCGAGGGCGCGTTCGGCGTCGCCATGCTCCGCCAGCCCCGCCAGCAGGCTGGTGCCGAGCGTGGGGTCGGTGATGTTCTGCGAGGTCGCCGCGCCGACCCCGGGCCGCAGGTGCATGACGCGGGCGGCGACCGCCGGACTGGAGGAGCTGGCCGCGATGCCGAACCGCTCACCGTCGCGGACCACGAGCGAGAAGGTCATGCCCGGCCTCCCCGGGGGATCACGGCCACGGCGTCGATCTCGCACAGCCACTCCGGGCGGGCCAGCGCCGACACCACCAGGCCGGTGGAGATCGGGTGGACGCCCTTGGTCCAGCGGCCCACCGTGCGGTACACCGCCTCGCGGTAGCGCGGGTCGACCAGGTAGATGGTCAGCTTGACCAGGTGCTCCATCCGGCTGCCGGCTTCTTCGAGCAGCATCGCGATGTTCGCCATGGCCTTCTCGGCCTGGGCCTCGGCGTCGCCGATGCCCACGGACTCACTGGTGTCGAGGTCCTGGCCGATCTGGCCCCGGACGTACACCGTGTCGCCGGCGACGACGGCCTGGCAGAGGTCGTTGTCGAGGTTCTGCTCGGGATAGGTGTCACGCGTGTTGAACGGCCGGATCCGGGTGTGTCCGCCTGCGACGATCGGGGCCTTGGCGGTGTCCTGGTGCGTGGAGGTCATGTCCGCTCCTCAGTTCTTCTGGGTGGTGGCCGGCGCGGCGCCGGGCCGGTCGGGGGTGCCGTAGGCGAGGTAGCCCCGCTGGGTCGCGATGTGGTCCGCGACGTACCGGGCGTCGTGCCAGACCCCCCAGATGAAGCTGGACCCGCGGCGGGAGAGCCAGGGCAGACCCAGGAAGTACACGCCGGGCTCGGTGGAGACCCCGCGCCGCTGCTTCGGACGCCCCCGCTCGTCGAACGCGTCGACCTCCAGCCAGCCGTAGTCGGTGGCGAAACCCGTCGCCCAGACGATCGAGGTGACACCGGCCTCGGCCAGGTCCAGCTCGCGGCGCGGATCGGTCACGCAGTCCGGGTCGGGGCCGAGGACGTGGGCCGCCGGCTCCTCGGGCAGGTCGAGCCCGTTGCGCTCGACGTAGGCGTCGGCCGCCCGGAGCAGTTCGAGGTACTTCTCGTCGCCGAGCGCGATGTTCTTGGCGAGGTCCGGCGCGAAGCTCAGGACGCCGTCGTCGTAGGACGCCGTCATGCCGACCAGCTCGACACCGGAGGCGGCCAGGGCGCGGAAGTCGACGGTGTGGCCGCCGCGGGCGCCGCTGACCGCGATGGTGACGTGCTCGGCGCCCTCCGGCGGGGTCTCCGCGTCCCAGCGGCCCAGCACACCGAGCCACCAGCAGAAGTCGCGCCCCCGGTACTCGCGGGGCGGACGGTCGTGCGGACCGACGGAGAGGAACACCCGGCGGCCGGAGCGCCGCAGCTCGTCGGCGATCTGCACCCCGGAGGACCCGGCCCCCACCACGAGGACCGCGCCCGCAGGCAACTGGTCCGGGTTGCGGTACCCGCTGGAGTGGAGCTGCACGGGGACGACGCCGTCCTCGGGGACGATGGGCGGGATCACGGGCCGCTGGAAGGCCCCGGTCGCCACCACCACGAAGCGCGCGTCGATGGACCCCTCCGAGGTCTCGACCCGGAAGCCGGGTCGGCCGGCGTGCCGGCGCACCTGGGTCACCTCGACACCGCACCGGACGGGGGCGCCGATCTTCTCGGCGTACGCGGCGAAGTACTCGGCGACCTGGTCCTTGGAGGCGAAGCCGTCCGGGTCGACGTCCGTGAACTCCAGCCCCGGGAACCGATCGTGCCACGCGGGCCCGTTCGCGACCAGGGAGTCCCACCGCTCCGAACGCCACCGCTCGGCCACCCGGTGCCGCTCCAGCACGATGTGCGGTATCCCCGCGGCGCCCAGGTGCTCGCTCGCCGCCACGCCGGCCTGACCCGCTCCGACAACGACTACCTGGGTCTCTTCACTCGGCACTTCAACCTCCACTCCCGCGGCAGTTCATCCCGGCCTCGCATCGGCCGTGCTGCCGCAGAACACATCCTTGGAGCCCCGTCCGACTTCTGTCCAACAGATGTTTCCGTTGCAGGTGATCTGATTTGGCGATGCAGGCTGCCCGAGGGTTCCGGCGGCCTGTGCCGGGCCATGCCGGCGTCGCGCCGCGGCGGGTCACGGCTGTGACGGGGCCGGGACGCGGACGTGGGCGTGGGGGGCGCGCGACGGTGCCGGGTCCGGGTCCGGTCGTCGCCTCGGCCGCACGGCGGTACGGCGGTACGGCGGTGCAGCCGACGCCGCCCGGCCCGCCCCGGCGGCACGCAGGTGCGCGGGGGAGCGGTGCGGCTCAGCTCGCCGTCGGCAGGGACTCCAACGCCTCCGCGACACGAGCCCCGGCCGCGGCGTTCACCAGGGCCTGCCCCAGCACCGGGACGGGCTCCCGGGCGGGGAGCAGCAGGCCGACGTCGGCGGTGCGGACCGGGTCCACCAGCGGGACCACCTGCATGCCGGGGGGAACACCGAACACGTGCAGCCAGGCGTGCGGGACGACACTCGCCCACTGGCCCGTCCTGACGAGGGCGAACAGGGAGGCGATGGAGTCGGTCTCCACCCTGGGGGCGACCGGGGCGCCGATCTCGGCGAAGACCGAGTCGAGTACCTGCCGGCCCTGCATCAGCGGGTCCAGCAGGCACAACGGCTGGCGGGCCGCCTCCCGCCAGCCGATCTCGGCGGGGCCCGCTCCGGAACCGGCGGCGAGGAGCACGTACCGTTCCCGGTACAGGGGCAGGAAGGTCAAGCCGGTCTCGGCCGGGCCGGGACGGTAGGTGACCGCCGCGTCGAGTTCGTAGGCCCGCAGCCGGGCGAGGATGTCCTCGGCCTGCAGGTCCGCGCGCACCAGCACCGTCGCGAGCGGATTGGCGGCGCAGAAGGGCCGCGTCAGCAGGGACACGGCCGTCGAAGCCGTCGGGACCGCCCCGATACGCAGCTGCCCCGTCGCCCCCGCCCGCAGCGCGCCGATCTCCTCCCGCATGGCGTCCCGGTCGGCGAGGATGCGCTGCGCCCAGAGGACGACCCGCTCGCCCTCGGGCGTGAGCCCGCTGAACCTGCGCCCACGCCGCACCAGGGGCACCTTCAGTTCGTCCTCCAGCTTCCGGATCCCCTCCGACAGCGCCGGCTGGGAGACGAAACAGGCCTGAGCGGCCCGGGCGAAATGACGGATGCGGGCGAGGGCGACCAGGTACTCGAGTTGGCGGAGCAGCACTTCCTCTTGGTCTCCCCGTACCGGCGGGCCGCGGGAGCGGCCGGACACTCGTGATCGGACTTGCCTATCACATGATAGGAGAAGCCGCGTTGACCAGCGCTTTTCCGGTGGAGGAAGGTATGTCACAGACCCGGAGGACCCCCGCTCGCCGTTCCGCTCCCTGACCGCGCCCGGCGGTGCCCGGAGCCCCAGAGCGAAAGGACGAGGCATGCGGGACGTCGAAGAGCAGCCCGAGAACGTGACGGTCTCCGCGCCCAGGACCTGGGCCACCGGTGCGCCCGCCGTCGCGCACGCGCTGACGTACGCGCTGGGCCAGACCTCGGCGAAGCGCACCGCCCTCACCCTGCTGAACATCAACCAGCCACGCGGCTTCGACTGCCCCGGCTGCGCCTGGCCCGAGCCCGGACCGGAGGAGCGGCACCGCAACGAGTACTGCGAGAACGGCGCCAAGCACATCAGTGACGAGGCCACCACTCGCAGGGTGACCAGGGAGTTCTTCGCGCGCCACTCGGTCGACGAACTCAACGGGATGTCGGACCGCCTGCTCAACCAGCAGGGCCGGCTCACCGAACCGATGGTGCTGCGCGAGGGCGCACGCCACTACACACCCGTCGGCTGGGACGAGGCGCTGGACCTGCTCGCCGGCGAACTGCGCGGGCTGGACCACCCCGACGAGGCGCTGTTCTACACCTCCGGACGTCTCGCCAACGAGCCGGCCTTCCTGCTCCAGCTGCTGGCGCGCGCCTACGGCACCAACAACCTCCCGGACTGCTCCAACCTGTGCCACGAGTCCAGTGGGGCCGCACTTGGCGAGACCCTGGGCATCGGCAAGGGCAGCGTCAGCCTGGACGACCTCTACGACGCCGACCTGGTCTTCGTGGTCGGCCAGAACCCCGGGACGAACCACCCGCGGATGCTGTCGGCGCTGGAGGAGACCAAGCGCCGAGGCGGGCAGGTCGTGGCCGTCAACCCCCTGCCGGAAGCCGGGCTGCTGCGGTTCAAGCACCCGCAGAAGGCCCGGGGGATCGTCGGCCGGGGGACGGACATCGCCGACCAGTTCCTGCAGATCCGCCCCGGCGGCGACCTCGCCCTCTTCCAGGCACTCAACCGGTTGCTGCTGGAGGCCGAGGACGAGGCGCCCGGAACGGTACTGGACCGCGACTTCATCGACACGCACACCACCGGGTTCGACGCCTTCGCCGAGCACACCAGGAACGTCACCTGGCCCGAGATCCTGAGCGCCACCGGCCTGAGCAGGGCGGAGATCGAGCAGGTCCACGGCCGTGTGCTGGGCAGCCGCAGCGTCATCGTGTGCTGGGCGATGGGCCTGACCCAGCACAAGCACGGGGTGCCCACCATCCGCGAGGTCGTCAACTTCCTGCTGCTGCGCGGCAACGTCGGCCGGCCCGGGGCGGGGGTCTGCCCGGTCCGGGGCCACAGCAACGTGCAGGGCGACCGCACGATGGGCATCTGGGAGCGGATGCCGCAGTCGTTCCTCGACGCGCTGGGCGCCGAGTTCGGTTTCACCCCGCCCACCGCCCACGGTGTGGACTCGGTCGACGCCATCCGTGCCATGCGCGACGGCCGGGCGAAGGTCTTCGTCGGGGTCGCCGGCAACTTCGTCCGCGCCACCCCTGACAGCGACGCCACCGAGCGCGCCATGCGCAACTGCCGCCTCACGGTCCACATCTCCACCAAGCTCAACCGCTCCCACGCGGTGTGCGGGCGGACCGCGCTGATCCTGCCCACCCTGGGGCGCAGCGACCGTGACGTCCAGGCGGGCGGGGAGCAGTTCATGACGGTCGAGGACTCCATGAGCGAGGTCCACGCCACCCGCGGCCGACTGGCACCCGCATCCGGGCACCTGCTGAGCGAGGTCGCCATCATCAGCCGGCTGGCCCGCCGGGTCCTCGGCTCCTGCCCGGACATCCCCTGGGAGGACTTCGAGGCCGACTACGGCACCATCCGCGACCGGATCTCCCGAGTCGTCCCCGGCTTCGAGGACTTCAACGCGCGGGTGGCGCGGCCCGGGGGATTCCGGCTGCCCAACCCGGTCAACAGGCGCGTCTTCGCCACACCCAGCGGGAAAGCCGTGTTCACCGCGAACGAGGTCACCGTCCTGAAGGCCCCGGAGGGCCACCTCGTCCTGCAGACGCTGCGCTCCCACGACCAGTGGAACACCATCCCCTACGCCATGGACGACCGCTACCGCGGCATCAAGGGCGGCCGCCGTGTCGTCATGGTCCACCCCGACGACCTCGCCGCCCTCGGCATCGCGGACGCGGCCATGGTGGACCTGGTGGGCGTGTGGTCCGACGGGGTGGAGCGCAGGGCCCCGGGCTTCCGGGTCGTCGCCTACCCCACCAGCCGCGGTTCGGCGGCCTCCTACTACCCCGAGACCAACGTCCTGGTGCCCCTGGACAGCGTCGCCGACATCAGCAACACGCCCACCTCGAAGAGCGTCATCGTCCGGCTGGAGCCCGTCCCGGCGTGACCACGCGGCCCTTTCCCGACAGGCCCTGCGGCGCGCTGCGTTGCAGGGGGCGTGGGAACGCCGCCCCACCCGCAGCCGACCGCCGCCCGCCCCTTCCCGGGGGCAGGTTCCGTCGGCGGCCCCCCTCAGCGCAGCGCCTGCGCTCCTGTGACGGAGAGCAGTTGCAGCTTCTCGTAGCTCTCGCTGCCGGGGCCGGCGGTGTAGACGAGCAGTTGGTGGGACTGGCCCGGATCGAGCAGTGTCTGGCAGGTCAGTTCCAGGGTGCCCAGGCCGGGGTGGACGAAGCGCTTCACCTCGCGGGGCCGGATGCCGACCTCGTGGTCGTCCCACACCTGCCGGAACTCGGCACTGTGAGCCAGGAGCAGGTCGGCGAGGTGGGCTGCGCGGGAGCCGGGTCCGCGCAGTGTGACCAGCCCGCGCAGGCCCGAGGCGAACATCCGGGTGAGGAAGGGGTGGTCCTCGGGGGCGTAGAGCTGTCGCGTGGCGGGGTCGGTGAACCACCGGTAGCCGATGCTCCGGGCCGGGCCGCGGTAGGCGGTCAGGTCGCCGGTGAGCGCGACGCCGAGCGGAGTCTGGCGCAGGGTCTCGCCTAGCTCGGTGACGATCTCCGCGGGGGTGTCGTGCAGGCGGTCCAGGATGCGCAGCAGACCGGGGCTGATGTGCTCGCCGGCCGCTCCCCGCGTGGGTGGGCGGTGTCCGGCGAGCCGGAACAGGTGGTCGCGCTCGTCGAGGGAGAGGTGGAGCCCCTGCGCGATCGAGGCGATCATCTGCTCGGAGGGGTGAGGTCCGCGCTCCCGCTCCAGCCGTGAGTAGTAGTCGGTCGACATGTGGCAGAGGGCGGCGACCTCCTCCCGCCGCAGCCCGCTCGTCCGGCGGCGCTGTCCCCGGGGAAGGCCGACGTCCTCGGGTTGCAGTGCCTCCCGGCGGCGCCGCAGAAACCCGGCCAGTCCGGTCCGGTCGATCACCATGCCTGCCTCCTCGGGTGCTGCTCCGTTTCTACCGTCCGCGCAGCCGCGCAGCCACGGTCTGCCGGTCCCCCTCTTTGAGGACGCGGAGTACCAGCCGCGTCGCGGACCCGGTGGCCGGCGCGTGACCGGCCGCGCCACCCGGGTCAACCCGGCAGCCTGGCCTTCCCCGTCCGTGGCTCGGGAGGCCCTGAACGCCGACCGCGTCTTCCGGGACGGTGGTGGCGACAACGGGGAACGACACAGCGAGCAGGAGCGAAGAGATGCCGCGAACACCCCTCGACATGCACGTCCCGGACCTGACCGGCAAGCGCGCTCTCGTCACCGGAGCAAGCGACGGCATCGGGCTCGGCCTCGCCACGAGGCTCGCTGCGGCCGGTGCCGAGGTGCTGCTGCCCGTCCGCAACCCACGCAAGGGCGAGGCCGCGATCGCCGCGATCCGCCGTACGGCCCCCCGGGCGAACGTCTCGCTCCGCGACCTGGACCTGTCCTCACTCGCCTCCGTCGCTGCCCTCGGCGAGAAGCTGCGCGAGGAAGGGCGGCCGATCCACCTCCTCATCAACAACGCCGGCGTGATGACGCCGCCCGACCGGCAGCGGACCACCGACGGCTTCGAGCTCCAGCTCGGCGTCAACCACCTCGGCCATTTCGCCCTGACGGCCCGCCTGCTCCCGCTCCTGCGCGCCGGCCACGCGCGCGTGACCTCGCAGATCAGCGTCGCGGCGAACCGGGGGGCCGTCAACTGGGACGACCTGAACTGGGAACGCTCCTACGACGGCATGAAGGCGTACAGCCAGTCGAAGATCATGTTCGGGCTCTTCGGCCTCGCACTCGACCGGCACAGCAAGGCCAACGGCTGGGGCATCACGAGCAACCTCTCCCACCCCGGGGTCGCTCCCACGAACCTGCTCGCCGCTCGCCCCGAACTCGGACGCGGCCGGGACACCTCGGGCCGGCGCATCATCCGCGCCCTGTCCGCACGCGGCATCCTCCTGGGCACCGTACAGACCGCGCAACTCCCCGCCCTGTACGCGGCCACCTCCCCCGACGCCGGGCCCGGCTCGTTCTACGGCCCCGGCGGGCTCGGGCACCTGGGCGGCGCGCCGGCACAGCAGAAGCTCTACTCCCGCCTGCACGGCGTCGAGGAGGCCCAGCGCGTCTGGCGGACCTCCGAGGAACTGACGGAGGTGTCCTTCCCGAACGGCTGAGGCGCCGGAAGCCCCGTGTCGTGTCGGCGGCAATTCGACCGGCACGTGTGCCGAGTCGTGGTACTGCCGCACACGGCACGGGGCCTCCGGTCCGAGGGCGCGCTGGTCAGGCTGCGCGGCGAGGGCCCCGGGCTCAGCCGTCCCGGTGCCTGTGCGGAGCAACGTGCTCGTCCCGGACGCTGCGGTCGAGGTCATGCCCGAAGGGGCCGAAACCTACCTGACCGGCCCCGGCTACGGTGGAACGCCGGTTCCTGGCCCGGCGGCGCCGTGTCAGGCGTTCCCCGCCGACCCAGGACCACCGACCACCACCGACCCCGCCCCTGCCCGCGGCTCGCCCCCGGTGCAGTCAGGTCAGCGCTGCAGGGTCAGGACCCCCGGCCGCCAGGGCAGTTGGTCGTAGGGCCCGCTCGCGGTGGGCGACTTGCCCTGGTAGAGGAACTGCAGGTTGCAGGGGTCGATGGTCATGGTCTGGTCGGCGTTGTTGCGGACCAGGTCACCGTGGCTGATGTCGTTGGTCCAGGAGGCACCACTGTTGGCCTTGCCCGCAAAGGGGTTGCTCTCACTGGCGGCCTGCGGGGTCCACGAACCGCTCAGGCTGGAGGCCGTGAACGAGCGGAAGTAGCGCCCGTTCGCCCCCATCGCCTCGACGATCATGAGGTACTGGTTCTGCCCCTGCACCTTGTAGACCTGCACCCCCTCGAACAGGTTGTTCGTCGAGTCGCTCATGACCGTCGTGTACGAGGAGCCGAAGTTGCCGGGAAAGTTGCCGAGGGGCATGCTCGCCCGGTAGATCTTGCCGTTGTCACCGGCGAAGAAGAGGTACATGTTCTGGCCGTCACCGATCAGGGTCTGGTCGATGGGGCCGGTGCCGGAGCCGGAGAGGCTACCGGTGAACAGGGGCTGCGGTGAGGACCAGCCGTTGGGGTCGGTGGGGTCGCTCGACGTGCGGTAGATGAAGGGCCACGCACCCCACTGGTAGGCCAGCACCCAGATGTTCTTCGGTGCGAAGTAGAACAGCGTGGGCGCCACCGCGGCCTGACCCATCCCCTTCTGGCTGGTCGACGCCATGTCCGACCAGTTCGTGAACGGACCGAACATCATCGAGCCGTACGACGATCCCGAGACGTTCGAGGCGTAGACCAGGTGTTTGCCGTTGTACACCACGTTGGTGAAGTCCTTCAGTGACGTCCACCCGTTCGCCGGCTGCGCCAGCGCACCCGTCGACGTCCACCGGTACGACGACGGAAGGGAACAGGCGGCGTTCGCTGACGGGGCGCCGGTACCAGTGCCGCGTGGTGCGCCGCCGACGGCCGCCTGGGCCGGGTCGGCGGCGAGCGTGGCCGTCAACGCCACCATGGCCGCGGCTGCGGCGGTGAGCATCCCGGACAGACGTCGGCGGCTGGAACTTCCTCTGCGCATGGGGACCCCTTGATCCTTGGGTAAGCGGGTGCTGATCTGACGAGGGCATGACAGGTGCACAGGTCGCGCGCACTCCTTCCGGTTCGGCCGTGCGGTGTTGGCCCGGAGGTTCCTCGCCGTGCCGGTGGAGCGTCCGGGGCGGTTCGTAATACCGAACAACGGTCGAAGTGTCGAGCACTCTGGATGATAGGGAGCCGGTTGGCGGCGTCAATACCTCTCGCAAGGTTCGCCAGTTGCACCGGTAAGTTTCGCGAGCGCCTGCGCCTCACGCTCGTGGCGTCCGGTGGGTGGCGGCAGCACTCGGAGGGTACGCACGCCGAGGAGAGCCCGGGATGCCTGCCCGCGCGGCGGGGGGAGAGGGGCGAGCAGGCGGGTCCGGCCCGCGTCGCCACCGCGTCCTGACGCGCGAGTGGGCCGGTCCCGGTTCGATGTGCCGGAACCGGCCCTCCGGCCGCCCTGCCTCCCTCCCCGCGCCGACCGTGTCGCCGTGCAGCGGATCGGTGGGGATCGCTCCGGGCTGCAGGCCCGGGAAAACGGTTGCGGGTCGCGCCTGCTGTCGGCCCGGCGACCGCGTCCCGCGCGCCCGCATCACGCGGAGGACGGGCGGAGGTGCGGTCCGCGGGAACCGGTCCGCCGCCGCAGGCCGGCCGGACGAAGCAGTCGGTCGCACCTGCCGGTCAGGTCAGCCGATCGGCTCGGGCATGGGTACGACGTCGTAGCGGAGGTCGATGGCATCGCCGGTCGCCGGGTCGGACAGCTCGACCCGCCACCGGCCGGCGAACTGGTCGACCCCCTCCCGCATCGGGATCGTCCCCGAGATGAGCACCGTGCCCGGTGTCAGCTCACCGCGCTCCCGCAGGACCTCGACCCAGTACGCCGGGGCGAGGAGCTCCCCGGCGGTGCCGTCCTGGATGAGGGTCTCCCGGCCGCCGCCGGCAGGAGTCACCCATGCGCGGAGGGTGAGAGTGTCCAGGCGGTCCTCGACGTCGGCCAGCCGCCAGGCACGCCCCGCCAGCACGTCGGGCCCGGCGTTCTTGCTCCAGGCCACGCCGTGCGCCTCCAGCGCACGGTCGGTGTGGTCACATGCCACAGTGAGCAGCAGGTCACCGGTGGCGTCCACGACCAGGCCCCACTCCGCCTCGCCCGAGGTGCGGGCGTGCTGGACCGGTACCTGCGTGGTCTGCTGGGCCAGGTACGGCGCCACGGGGTACAGGGCCGGGGTCGTGGTCGGCGCGGGGACGCCGAGCTCGGCCAGCTCGGCCACGTGGGCCGCCACGTCCTCCTGGCTTCGGCCGGCGTATCCGGCGTTCAGCAGCCGTGCGACCTCGACCTCGCGCCGCGTTCCGTCAGGCAGTTCGAAGCTCAGGACACCCATGGTTCCTCCAGGTCACAGTCGGTTGCACGCGAATGAATTCCCCCACGGGGGGTTGCGCATACGACCTGTATACAGCAAGTATGCCGAGTGGTGCAGCAAACGAGATCAAGGTGGCCGGCTCATGGACAACATCGAACCGCGGGGCGCGAGCGCCCACCCCGGCACGCACGCCCAGCCCCCTGACCGGGGATCGCTCGTGCGCGCCTTCGTCGCGAGCCTTACCGGTACCTCGCTGGAGTGGTACGACTTCGCGATCTACTCCGCGGCGTCGGCGCTCGTCTTCGGCAAGCTCTTCTTCCCCTCCAGCGATCCCCTGACCGGGACCCTCCTGGCCTTCTCCACCTACGCGGTCGGGTACGTCTCCCGCCCGGTCGGCGGGTTCCTCTTCGGGCGGCTCGGCGACGTGATCGGGCGCAAGAAGGTGCTCGTCGTGACACTGGTGCTGATCGGCGTGGCCACGGTGCTGATCGGCTGTCTGCCGACCCAGTCCGCCGTCGGCCCGGTCGCACCGGTCCTGCTGGTGCTGCTGCGCTTCGCGCAGGGCGTCGGGGTGGGCGGCGAGTGGGGCGGCGCCGTCCTGCTGTCCAGCGAGTACGGCGACGCGAGGCGGCGCGGGTTCTGGGCGTCGGCCGCGCAGATCGGGCCCCCCGCGGGCAACCTCATGGCGAACGGCGTGCTGGCGGCCCTCGGTGTGCTGCTGAGCGAGCAGCAGTTCCTCGCCTGGGGGTGGCGCATCGCGTTCCTGCTCTCCGGTGTGCTGGTGGCCTTCGGCCTGTGGATCCGGTTGCGCCTGGAGGAGACCCCGGTCTTCAAGGGCATGGAGGCCAGCGGGGAGCGTCCGCAGGCCCCCATCCGCGAGGTCTTCACCACCCAGCCGCGCGCCCTGGTGGCAGCCGTGTTGTGCCGGGTCACCCCGGACGTGCTCTACGCCCTGTTCACCGTTTTCGTCCTCACCTACGCGACCAACGAGCTGGGCATGGCGCGCGGCAGGGCGCTGACCGCCGTGCTCGTCGCCTCGGCCCTGCAACTCGTGCTCATCCCGCTGGCCGGGGCGCTCTCGGACCGCTGGAACCGCCGCTGGATGTACCTCGGGGGCTCGGTCGCGGCCGGGGTGTGGCCGTTCGTGTTCTTCCCGCTGGCCGACACCGGTTCCTGGGGGCTGCTGGTGGTCGGTGTCGTGCTGGCCCTGGTCATCCACTCCTTCCTGTACGGGCCGCAGGCCGCCTTCGTCGCCGAGCAGTTCACGCCCCGGCTGCGCTACACGGGCTCGTCGCTGGCCTACACGCTGGCGGGGGTGATCGGGGGCGCGGTGGCGCCGCTGCTGTTCACCGCGCTGCTGGGCGCCTTCGGCACGTGGCTGCCGCTCGCCCTGTACGTGGCCGGCACGGCCGTGGTCACCGTGGTGGGCGTGCTGCTGGGCCGGAACGCGGACCACGACGAGGACGAGGAGTACGCCCGCCTGTCGTACGGCGGCGCGCCCGCGACCACCGCACCGGCCGGGGAATGAGCCCCGAGGGGCGGGCAAGCCGCACCGCCCGGAGGGGGCGGACGGTCACAGGCAGGAACCGAGGAGGACGGAAAGAGACATGCGCGTCGCACTGTGCCAGATGACGGCTTCGGACGAACCGCAGGACAACCTCGCGCAGGTACGGGAGACCGTACGCCGCGCGGCCGGGGAGGGGGCGCGGCTGGCCGTCTTCCCCGAGGCGGCCATGGTGCGCTTCGGAGGCCCCCTGGCCCCGGTGGCGGAGCCGCTGGACGGGCCCTGGGCCGACGGGGTGCGGGCGGTCGCCGAGGAGACCGGCGTGACCGTCGTCGCGGGCATGTTCACCCCGGCGAGCGGTGGGCGGGTCGCCAACACCCTGCTGGCGACAGGCCCCGGCGTCGAGGACTCCTACGACAAGATCCACCTCTACGACGCGTTCGGCTTCCGCGAGTCGGACACCGTCGCCGCCGGTGAACGGGTGGTGACCGTGCAGGTCGACGGCGTCGGAGTGGGGCTGGCGACCTGCTACGACCTGCGCTTCCCCGAACTCTTCCGGGCGCACGCCGACGCGGGTGCCGAACTCACCGTCCTCCCCGCGTCCTGGGGTGCCGGCCCCGGCAAGGTGGACCAGTGGGACCTGCTGGTGCGCGCCCGGGCGGTGGACGCGGCGCTGTGGGTCGCCGCTGTCGGTCAGGCGCCGCCGGACCCGGAGGCAGACCTGCGGCAACCGACCAAGGCACCCACCGGCGTGGGCCGCAGCACCCTCGTCGCGCCTGACGGCACGGTGCGCGCGCGTCTGGGCAGCGCACCCCAGCTCCTGGTCCAGGACGTGGACGTCTCGGAGGCCGCCCGGGTCCGCCGGGCTGTGGCCGTGCTCGACAACCGCCGGCTGTAGAGGGCCGTCGGGGCAGGTTCCGGGCGCCCGCACTCGCATCGCGGGTACGGGCGCCCACTCCGCGCCGGTGACCGCCAGTGCGCCCTCCCGTCACCTGCCGGCCCTGATCCGTCAGGCGGCCGTCAGGCGGTCCGGGGGCGGAGGCTCGTCTCAGGCTGCGAGCAGGATGCGCCGGGTGGCCCTGATGTGGCCGTCGATGGCCGCACACGCCGCTCCGGCGTCACCCGTGGCGAGGGCGTCGAGGATCTGCCGGTGCTCGGAGAGCACCTCCTCCTGGCGGTTGCCCGAACGGTAGAGCGCGATCACACCCGCCCGGATCTGACGGCTGCGGAGCGCGTCGTACTGCCTGCTCATCAGCGTGTTGCCGACGGCGGCGACGAGGGTGGCGTGGAAGCGGTGGTCGGCGGCGATGAAGTCCTTGGCGTTGTGCTCACCCCGCAGGTCCTCCTGGTCCGCCAGGATGCGGTGCATCTCCTCCACGGGGGCGACGCCCTGCTCGGTGGTGCGCTCGGCCGCGTACCGCTCGATGAGGCTGCGCATCTCCATCAGTTCGCCGATCTCGCGCCCGGACAGACGGGCGATGTGAGCACCGCGCTTGGGCACCAGGCGGACCAGGTCCTCGGCCGCGAGGAGGAGCAGCGCCTCACGGATCGGGGTGCGGGAGACGCCGATCCGGTCGGCGATCTCCTGCTCCGACAGGAAGCGGTCCTGCATCTCGGGATCGGTGAGCACGCTGTCCTTCAGGTAGGCGTATGCCTTTTCCCGCCCGGACTGCATCATCTCCCCCTCAGGGCTGCATACAACGTGTATGCAGAAGGTAGCACGGCGGGGGTCTCCGCCGGTGCCTGTTCCTCCGCGCGCACGTGGTCTGCTGCCGTGCGCGGCGGCTTTCCGGAGCGAGGGCGGGGGAGTGGCCCGCCGTCCGTCACACACCACGGGCGCAGGGGGACGCCGAGGTGTCCCGCCCGGATGTCGCGGAGAGCCCCGGCGGCCCCGCCGCGCGTACGATCACCGCCTCACCGCCCGCAGGGGCGAGCCGGGTGGCAAGGAAGAACGGTCCACCCTCACCCGTGACCGTCTCGTTCCCCCCCAAGTGGCAAGTCCTGTACTAACGTTGGATGATGCTCGCACACCCCGTCGACCGGCCGGCCGACCTCGACGTCGTCCGTGACTCCTACGACAGGGTGGCCGACAACTACGCCCACATGGTCGTGACGACGGGCGTCGGCGACATCCGCAGGCATCCCTGGCTCAAGGCGTCGATCGACGCCTTCGCCGACACGGTGCGCGGGCGCGGGCCCGTCCTCGACGTCGGCTGCGGCCCCGGAACGGTGACGGCCTACCTCGCCGAACGCGGACTGGACGTCTCCGGGGTGGATCTCTCTCCCCGCATGATCGAGAACGCGCGCCGGCTGCATCCGGAGTGCCGTTTCACCGTCGCCTCCGCCACCGAGCTCGACCTCGGTGAGGCCTCCCTGGGCGGGGTGCTCGGGTGGTGGTCGCTGTTCCATCTGCCCAGGCACGTCCTCCCCCAGGTCCTCGCCCTGTTCGCACGCGCGCTGAAGCCGGGCGGGCACCTCATCACCGGCACGCACGTCGGTGACGAGGACGCGGTGCGCACCGAGGCCTACGGAGGCGTACCCGTCCGCTGGACGACACACAAGTGGCGGCCGGAACAACTCGTCGACCTGATCGAGCAGGCCGGCCTGGACCCGGTCGCCGAACTCCGGCTCCCCCCGGAGGAACACAGCGGGCCCGGGCTGGTCGTCATGGCCCGGCGACCCGCCTGACGGTCACCGGGAAGCGAGTGGTGCCGCTCCCTCCGCCCGGACCACCACCCGACGCCGGTCCCGCCTCCGCGCCCCACCGCGCTTTGGTGAGGGCCCGTCACCCCTCCCACCAGGGGGAGCCGCGGGCCGACCCATTATGATGACGCCACCGCGACGGGCCGGACCTCGTATCGCCCGCCCGGGGGCGGCCCCGGCCGTCCACCAGAGCAGGAGCCCCACCCGTGCCGTTCGCGTCGCGTCTGCCCCTCCGCCCGCTGCCGGCCGCCGTCCTCGCGTGCTGCCTGTCCCTGGCGGGCTGCGCCACCAGCGGCGGCGCTCCCGGAACCGGTGCCCCCGCCACGGCCGTCCCGAGCGGCCACGTCGCACCGCCGGAAGCGGGAGCCGGCTTCGACTACCAGATAGGCGGCGCCTACCGGCCCGCCGCGGGAGTCACCGTGGTCTCCCGGGACCGCACCTCGCCGGCCGCCGCAGGGCACTACAACGTCTGCTACGTCAACGCCTACCAGGCGCAGCCCGACGCCGTCGACTGGTGGCGCGACCACCACCCCGACCTGCTCCTGCGCGACCACGCGGGCCACGAGGTCGTCGACGAGGACTGGCAGGAACCGCTGCTGGACATCTCGACCCCCGGCAAGCGCACCGCCCTCCTCGCGGTGGAGCGCCCGTGGATCGAGGGCTGCGCGAAGAACGGCTTCCAGGCGGTCGAACCGGACAACCTCGACTCCTACACCCGCTCCCACGGCCTGCTGGACAAGGCGGACGCCGTCGCCTTCGCCCGGCTCCTGACCGGCAGGGCCCATGCCGAGGGCCTGGCGGTGGGCCAGAAGAACACCACCGAGGTCCTGGACCAGCAGGGCCGGACGCACTTCGACTTCGCGGTCGCCGAGGAGTGCGCCGAGTACGACGAGTGCGGCGAGTACGCACGCACCTACCACGAGCACGTCCTCGTCGTGGAGTACACCCGGAGTGGCTTTCACCGGGCCTGCGAGGACTGGGGCAGCAAGCTGTCCGTCGTGCTGCGCGACCGCGACGTCACCCCACGCGGGAAGCACGGACACGTCTTTGCCCGCTGCTGAGAACCCGCCCTCGCGGCAGTTCCCCGCTCGGCGCGGGGGCACGAGAGCCCGGGTGTCTCCTGAGCGTCCGGCCTCCTCGGCCCGGCGGGACCCCGCCCGTCCCGGCGTGTGTCCGGACATCGACGTACCCGCACCGGACCGCCCCTGTGACCAGGGCCGCTGCGCATAGTCTGAGGGGCGTCCGTACAGGACGAGCCGCACGCCACCGGGAGGACGCAGAACCATGGGCACCACGAGGGACAGGATCGGGACCGCGGTCACTCTGGCGGGCATCGCCGCTGCCGCGCCCTCGGTGTGGCAGACCGTCACCCACATCACCGACGACACCTACCGGGCCCCCGAGGTGCGGCACGGCGCCGGACACGTCCAGTACCACATGGCGCGCGAGGCCCTGGTGACCGCGGGGGCGATGGCGGGAGTGGCGCTCGCCGCGCTCGCCGGACCGGGCCGCGGACACACCGGCTGGCGGGGCATGGCCGCCGCCACGGCCGGCTTCGCGGCGGCCATGTGGTCGGGCGGCCCCACCACCGGCGTCTGGGCGCCGAACCGCAAGGCCCTGCTGCTGCACGTCGCGTCCACCGGCGCACTGGTCACGGGCGTCGCCCTGCTGAGGCCCCGGGCGGGACGGTGACCGCGGTGATCGTGGCGGGCGGCGGTCCGGTCGGGCTGCTGACCGCCGCGCTGCTGGACGCCGCCGACGTGCCTGTCGAGGTGTTCGAGAAGAACGACGCCCCCAGCGAGCATTCCAAGGCCACCACGGTCCACCCGCGCACGCTGGAGATCCTCACCACGCTGCGCGTCGCGGACGGACGCCGCATGGCGGACGTCCTGCTGGAGCAGGGCAGGACCACCCCGCACACCCACTTCGCGACCCTGCCGCGACTGCTGGACTACTCGGACCTGGACACTCCCTACCCCTTCGTCCTGATGATCCCGCAGGCACGCACCGAGCGGGCCCTGCTGGCTCACCTGCGCGACCGGGACGTGCCCGTCCACTACGGCCGGCCGGTGACCGGCACGGAACAGCGCCCCGACGGGGTCCGGGTCACTGTCGGCGACACCGTCCACGAGGCCCGCTACCTGGTGGGTGCCGACGGCGCCCACAGCCTGGTGCGGCGTCTGACCGGCGTCGAGTTCCCCGGGAGCCCGCCCACATCGATCGGCTTCGTCGCCGACGTGGCGCTGAACCAGCCGCCACGGGCCGCCCGGCACCTGTGGTTCCGCGACACGGGGAACATGAGCGTCCTGCCGCTGCCGGACGGCCGTTACCGCGTCTTCGGCACCGAGGCCGCCGACACCGGTCTCACGGCCGAGGAGGTGCGCGCCCGCCAGGCGCAGCCGTTGACCCTGCCCGCGCTGCTGGACTCCGTCCGACGGATCACCGGCACCGACTGCGGCATCACCGAGGCGTACTGGCTGTCCCGCGTCAGCGACTCCAACCGCCACGCCGCCCGCTACCGCACCGGCCGGGTCCTGCTGGCGGGCGACGCCGCACACGTCCACTTCCCCGCCGGCGGGCAGGGACTCAACGTGGGGCTCCAGGACGCCGCCAACCTGGCGTGGAAACTCGCCGCCGAGGTCCACGGACGGGCCGCACGGGGGACGGTCGACGGCCCCTTCGGCTACGACCACGAGCGGCGACCGGTGGCCGCGCGGCTCGCCGCCAACACCCTCGCACAGGGCGCCCTGATGACCACCTTCACCCCCGGTGGAGAGGCGCTGCGCGACCTGTTCACCGAGCTCGTGGCGCGAGGCGACGGCACGGCCGCTGAGCTGGTCTCCTGGCTCTCCGGGCTGGGCGTCTCCTACCCGGCGCCGGACGGCCACCACCCGCTGACCGGCACCCGGGCGCCCGACCTGGCGCTGGCCGACGGCTCCTCCCTGATGCGCGCCCTGCACCCCGAGCGCTTCCTGCTCGTCGACCTCATACCGGGTGGCTGCCTCAGCGACCTCGCGACGCCGCAGGTCCAGGTGCGTGCCGCGCGCCCGGCCGCAGGCCCCTGGGAGGGCCTGGCCGCCGTCCTGGTCCGCCCCGACGGCCACGTCGCCCACGCCACCTCCCACGCCGGACCCGAGGAGACGGCGAGGGCCATCGCCGAGTGGGCACCGCCCGTGGAGGTCAGCAAGCGGGCGAGCTGACACCCGGCGCCCCGGACCGCGCGGGGGACCTCCGCCGGGGCCGTCCACGAACACGACCGTCCTTCTCCGCCCGTGCACGGGGGCGGGGCCGTCGGGGTGCCTGCCGTCGCGGGGCTCCGGACCGCTGCCTTGCGGTCTGCGGATCTGCGGATCTGCGGGCCTGTCGCCGAAGGTGTGTGCCGTGCGTTGCCGCATGTGGTCCGGCTGGTGCACGCGGGGTGGTCAAGTCATGGGTGGGCCCGGGGCCGGGGGAGGGAACGCGATGTCGAAGGACCGACCTCTTTGCCGCCTCGGCCGGAGCCGGGGAGACGCGCGCGGTGCATATATCGGTGGTGCGGGGTACTCCGGACATCGGGCGGGCACTGCGAGTGTTCACCGTCCCGCCGGATGCGATGTGAGGAGGCCGGTATGGCTGACAAGGGCGCCATGGACAAGCTCAAGGGCAAGGGCAAGGAGATGGCCGGCAAGGCCACCGGCGACAGCCGGATGAAGGGCGAGGGCCGCGCCGACCAGGCCAAGGGCAAGGCAAAGGACGCGGTGGACGAGGTCAAGGGCCAGGGCAAGGGTGCCAAGGAAGCCCTGACGGACCGCGACCGCACCGACGAGACCTGACGCCTCCCGCACCACCTCGCGGCCCGGCCTGCCACCTCCGCTCCTGCGCGCAGGGCAGTCGCCGGGCCGCGCCGTCTGCCGGCGCTGACGCCTCCCTGCGCGGGTCGCGCCCGTACGAAACCGCATCCCCCCGCAGGGCAGCTCGCCTCGGACAGGCCGCGTCCGCCGGCGCCTCCGCTTTCTCCTCACCGGCCTGCGGCCAGGTCCTCCGTTGCGGGCTTGTCGCGCCCACTCCTGTGATGCCCTGAACCTTCGTCGTCGGTGACCTGTGTCCGTCCTCATGGCGGCGGTGACGGCGGGGTCCTCCTGCGTTCTGCCCGAGTCGGGCGCACATGCCATATGGCGAGTTGTGGCGTGTTGGGTTCTGTTCTGCCGCCCCGACTGTTGACGCAGGTGTGAACATGACAACACACTGAGCGGCGTCCGATTCGAGTGAAGGGCTACCGCTGTGGCCAGGACGCGAAGACTTGCCCCGTTATGGGTGCTCGCACTGCTCGTCGCACTGATCACGTTCCACGCCGCTCCGGCCCGGGCGGCCACCACGACGATCACTGTGGACGGGACGCAGGGCGGTCGTACCTTCGACGGCATCGGGGCCATCAGTGGAGGCGGTGGCAACTCCCGGCTGCTGACGGACTACCCGGCCGCCCAGCAGGAGCAGATCCTGGACTACCTCTTCACACCGGGCTACGGCGCGAACCTCCAGTTGCTGAAGCTGGAGATCGGCGGTGACGCCAACTCCACCGACGGTTCCGAGCCGTCGATCGAGCACTCCCGCGGTGTGGTCGACTGCGACGCCGGCTACGAGTTCTGGCTCGCGGAGCAGGCCAAGGCCCGGAACCCGGAAATCGGCCTGTACGGGCTGGCGTGGGCCGCCCCCGGGTGGATCAACGGGGGCTTCTGGTCCGACGACACCATCGACTACCTGATCTCCTGGCTCGGCTGCGCCAAGCAGCACGGCCTGACCATCAGTTACCTCGGCGGGTGGAACGAACGCGGACACGACGCCGGTTGGTTCGTCCGGCTGCGCACGGCCCTGGACAGCGCCGGTTACTCCGGGGTGAAGCTCGTGGCGGACGACTCCGGGTGGGGCGTGGCCGACGACATGGCCAAGGACCCGGCCTTCAACGACGCCGTCTCCGTCATCGGCGCGCACTACTCGTGCGAGGGCGGCGACGGCGGCAACGCCCACACCTGCTCCAGCACCACCACGGCGAAGAACAACGGCAAGCCGCTGTGGGACAGTGAGAACGGCTCCCAGGACATGGACACCGGGGCCCCCGCACTGATCCGGGCCATCACCCGCGGCTACACCGACGCCAGGATGACCAGTTACTTCAACTGGCCGCTGATCGCCGCGCTCTACCCCAACCTGCCGTACGACACCGTGGGCCTCGCCACCGCCGGGTCGCCCTGGTCGGGCAACTACACCATCGGTGCGAGCACCTGGGCCACCGCCCAGGTCACCCAGTTCACCCGGCCGGGGTGGAAGTTCGTCGACTCGGCATCGGGTTACCTGGGCGGTTCGGAGTCCAACGGCACCTACGTGACGATGAGGTCGGACACGGGTCCCGCCTACTCGACCGTCCTGGAGACCACCACTTCCGACGCGCCGCAGACCGCCGACTTCCACGTCCAGGGCGGGCTGTCGGCCGGCACCGTCCACGTGTGGGCCACCGACGTCAACCACCCCAGCTCCTCGACGTCCTTCGTCCACACCCAGGACATCACCCCGGCCGGCGGTTCCTACTCGTTGACCATGCAGCCCGGCTACGTCTACACGGTCACCACCGTCGCCGGCGGCGGCAAGGGCACCGCCACCGCACCGGCCGCACACGGACTGCCCCTGCCCTACTCCGACACCTTCGACGACGAAGCCGAGGGAACCCAGGCGAGGTACCTCTCCGACATGCAGGGCTCCTTCGAGGTCCGGCCCTGCACCGGCCGGGCCGGCAGGTGCGTGCAGCAGATGGCACCCGTCAAGCCCATCGAGTGGCAGGACGACTCCGACTCCTACTCGCTGATCGGCGACCCGGCCTGGTCGAACTACACCGTCAGCGCGGACGTCCTGCTGCGCAGCGCGGGGACGACGGAGCTGCTGGGACGCGCCAACACGCAGTTGCGCCCGCAGTCACACATGAACGCCTACTACTTCCGTATCCGCGACACCGGACAGTGGTGGATCGAGAAGATGTACACCGACGGCTCGAACCACACCCTGGCCACCGGTACCACCGCCGCCCTGGGCACCGGTACCTGGCACGAACTGTCCTTCACCTTCCAGGACAGCCGGATCAGCGCCGAGGTCGACGGGAAGCAGGTCGGTTCGGTCACCGACACCTCCTTCCAGTCCGGGCAGGCGGGTCTGGGTATCCAGGGGTACCGCACCGACCAGTTCGACAACCTCTCCGTCACCCCGGGGAGCGGAAGCGGTGGCGGCCCGGTGACCGGCAGGATCAGCTCTGCCCTGAACACGGCCAAGTGCCTGGACGACTACCGCGCCTCGACGACCGCCGGTGCCGTCGTCGACATCTGGGACTGCAACGACTCCCCGGCCCAGCAGTGGACCCGGGGCAACGGCTCGGTGACCACCGGCGGCCTGTGCCTGGACGTGGTCGGGGGCGCGACCGCCAACGGCAGTCCGGTGGACCTGTGGACCTGCAACGGGAACGGCAACCAGCGGTGGACCGTGAACAACGGCACCCTGGTCAACCCCGCCTCCGGCCGCTGCCTGGACATCCCCGACCTGGACACCACCAACGGCGTACCACTCGAGATCTGGGACTGCAACAACGGCGCCAACCAGAAGTGGAATCTTCCCGCCGGACAGTGAGACCCGCCGTCGCCAAGACGCTGAAGAGCGGTACTCCCGTGCCTTCGGCGCACCTGGCCGGCATGCACACCACCTTCCTCCGCACCTTCCCCGCACAGGAGAGGCACGTTTCATGAGGCACTCCTTCGCACGTCTCGCCACGGTGCTGGCTGCCGCCCTCAGCATCGGGGTCGTCCTGCCGGCGGCGGCCGACAGCGGCCGGGCCCAAGCCGCCGACCACGGCAGGGCCCGAGCCGCCGCACCCGCCGCGCTGCGCCTGATGCCGTTGGGCAACTCCATCACCTGGGGCGTCGGCAGCCCGTCCGGCAACAGCTACCGCGGCTTCCTGTGGAACGAACTGGCCGCCGAGGGGCACAGCCTGGACTTCGTCGGCTCCGGCCGCAACGGCACGATGTCCGACCCCGACAACGAAGGCCACTCCGGCTGGCGCATCGACCAGATCGCCGGCATCGCCGACTCCGTCCTGGCGCGTTACCGCCCCAACGTCATCACACTGGAGATCGGCACCAACGACCTCAACGGCAACTACCAGGTCCCCACGGCAACCGACCGGCTCAGCGCGCTCATCGACCAGATCACCCGTGCCGCCCCGGACGCGACGGTCCTGGTCGGCACCCTGATCGTCTCCACGAGCGCCACCGAGGAAGCCAGCAGACCGGCGTTCAACGCAAAGCTCCCCGGCATCGTCCAGGCCAAACAGGCTGCGGGCGAACACGTGCGCCTGGTGGACATGAGCGCCCTGACCACCGCCGACCTGTCCGACGCCCTGCACCCCAACGACAACGGCTACAGCAAGATGGCCGACGCCTTCAACGCCGGCATCCAGGCAGCCGACGCCGCCGGGTGGATCACCCCACCGACCGCCGTCGCCGGCGGACCGGTGCGCTCGGCCGACGCCGGTGGCGCCGACCAGCACTGGTCCGCCCAGGGCGCTTGACACCTGCGACCTGCGGCACGCCGCGCCGCAGGTCGCCCGGGACGGGAGCCGGCACGCGCCGTCGCAGCCGATGGTGGACGGGTTCTCGTCCCGGGCGCACGGTTCCCGTGCGGGGCGGTGCGGTGGCCGGCAGCAGGGGCCCGCTCAGGAGCCCGTCCCGTCCGGGGCGGGGCCGGTCGACTCCCTGACGACGAGATGCGGAGGCGGCACGTCCATAGAGGGCGCCACCCGTTCGCCCAGCATGGTCAGCAGCCGCAGGGCGGTGGCCCGGCCGATGAGCTGTACGTCCTGGCTGATCGTGGTGAGCCGCGGGTGCATCCAGACACCGATCGGCAGGTCGTCGTACCCGATGACGGAGACGTCGTCGGGGACCCGCAGCCCCAACCGGGCCAGGGTGCCCATACCGGTCAGCGCCATCGCGTCGTTGGCGTACAGGACGGCGGTCGGCCGCCGGGTGCCCTCGAAGAGACGGGTCGTCGCCCGGGCCGCCTCCGCGTTGCCGAACTCGCCGGCGAGCACGGCATGCGGTCGCAGACCGTGCCCGGCCAGCGCCTCCTCCAGGGCCCTGCGCCGCAGCACGTTGTGGACCCGGTCCTCCGGCCCCGCCACCGACGCGATCGACCGGTGCCCCAGCCCGAGAAGATGCTCCACGGCTGCGGTGACGGCCTCCATCTGGCCTTCCACGTGCAGGCTCTCGACCGGTCCGGCCGCCGGGGACCGGTCGTTCCACGCCCTGCCCACCAGCAGCCCCGGCATGTGCAGCCGGTGCAGCAGGCCGGGACGGGTGTCGCCGATACGGCTCTCGGTGAGGACGAAGGCGTCGACCCGGCGTTCCCGCGCGAGCCGTTCGTAGAGCTGCTGTTCGTGGTGGGTGTCCGCCCCGATGAGGTGCAGTTGCAGCCCGTACCCGAGCGGGCCCAGCTCCTGCTCCATGCCGGCGATCAGCTCGGAGAAGTAGGGGTCGGTGGTCAGCAGGTCCGGGGCGCGGGAGACGACCAGGCCCACGGTGCGGGTGCGTTCACCGCGCAGTGCGGTGGCGGACGCGCTCGGCGACCAGCCGAGCTTGCGTGCCGCGTCGAGGATCCGTTCCCTGGTCGGTTCCGAGATGCCCGGGCGGTTGTTGAAGACCTTGGAGACCGCGGACTTCGACACCCCGGCGAGCGCCGCGACATCGAGGATCGTGGGCTGCGCCGGGCGGGCACGCGTCGGCGTGGCCGGAACGCTGTCCCGTTCGGTCGTCATGCTGGAGGCCTCCGGTTCGTCTCTTCCCCGCTGTCCGCCGTCCGGCACGGTCCGGTGGCGCGTGACCACGTCCGCCGTCACATCTTGATCGCACCGCTGATCAGTGCCTCCTCCATCCGGCGCTGGAGCAGTACGTACACGATATAGACCGGGACGAGGGTGAGGGCCGTGCCCGCCATGAGCACCCCGTACTCGGTGGCCTGGTTGCTCTGCAAAGTCGGCAGGGCGACCTGGATGGTCCGCCGGCTGGTGTCGGGGCCGATGATGACGAGGGAGTAGAGGTACTCGTTCCAGAAGTTGAGGAAGTGCAGCAGGATCGTCGCGATGCCCGGCATGCAGAGCGGTACGAAGATCCGGCACAGCACCGTCAGCGTCCCGGCGCCGTCCACCCGGGCGCTCTCCGCCAGCTCCGCCGGGGTGGTGCGCATGAACTGGGTCAGTACCACCACCGACAGCGGCATGGCCCCTGCGGGCAGCAGGAGCATCACCAAGGTACGGGTGTGGAAGAGGCCGGTGCAGGCGGCCATCAGGAAGGTCGGCACCAGCGCGGCGAAGGTGGGGACGAGGAAGCCGAGTGGGAAGAGACGCTCCAGGACCTGCGCGGTGCGGCCGTGCCCGCGGGGGAGAGCGAAGGAGGCCGGCACGGCGAGGAGCAGCGTCAGGACGAGCGCCACATCGGTGACCAGGACGGAGTTCACCAGTACCAGATCGAGCCGGGCATAGCGCAGCGCGTCGCCGAAGTAGTGCCACTGGGGGTGTGCCGGTGGCGTGAGAGGGGAGTCGAAGACCGCGGTGGTGGTCTTGAACGAGGAGATCAGCAGGTAGTACAGCGGCAGCACCAGTACCGGGGCGTAGAGCCAGACCACGGTGTGGCTCAGCCCGGCGAGCAGGCGGCCGAGGCCGTGCGGGCGCCGCCCGCCCGGGTGCCGGGGTGCGGAGGGCGCGGCGGCCGGGGGGTTCGCTTCCCCTCCGGAATCCTCCCGATCGTCGCGTCGAAACCATGAGTGGAACGGTTTCACGCAGCTCAGCGAGAGCTGTTGGGGCCGTCGACACCTTCTTTCCATTGCATTTCAACGCAACAACTCTCCCGTCTGCAGGCCTTGTTCGCCTACGAGTGGAACGGTATACCTGTGGCCGCGCGAGAGCCGACGACGGCCGCGTACGCATCGGCCGCCACGGCCGGAAAGGAACGATCACGTCATGCGGCGCAACCTCAAGTCGATCGACCCCACGGGCAAGCAGGCCCCCTGGCTGGGAGTCAACTTCTGGTCCAGGACGGGAGGGCCGCTGATGTGGCGCTCCTACGACCCCTCGGTCATCGACCAGGAACTCCGGGTGCTGGCCGACCACGGCCTCAACCTGACCCGGAGCTTCTTCTACTGGCCCGACCTGATGCCCACCCCGGACGCGCTGGACGCGACCATGCTCGACCGGTTCGAGGACTTCCTCGACCGGCACGCGCAGGCCGGCATGCGCACGATCCCCACCTTCGTGGTGGGCCACATGTCGGGCGAGAACTGGGACCCCGCCTGGCGGCAGGGCCGCGACCTGTACGGCGACGTGTGGATGGTGGCCAGGCAGGCGTGGATGGCGCGCGAACTCGCCCGCCGCTTCGCCCCCCACGAGGCCGTCGCGGGGTGGCTCGTCTCCAACGAGATGCCCATCTACGGCGACCCGGTCGGCCGGGGCAACGGCACCACCGACCACACCCACGTCTCCTCCTGGGCGCAGATCGTCGTCGACTCCCTGCGGGCCGGCGGCGCCACCCAGCCCGTCTCCCTCGGTGACGGTGCGTGGGGTGTGGAGGTCACCGGGCACGACAACGGCTTCCGCATCCGGGAGATCGCCCCGATGGTGGACTTCATGGGGCCGCACGTCTACCGGATGGAGACCGACCAGATCCGTCAGCACCTCAACGCGGCGTACATCTGCGAACTGCTGGACTTCACCGGAAAGCCGGTCGTCCTCGAGGAGTTCGGCGTCACCACCGACTTCGTCTCCGAGGAGAACGCCGCCCACTACTACCGGCAGGTACTGCACAACACCCTGCTCGCGGGGGCCACCGGCTGGATCGCCTGGAACAACACCGACTACGACCACCTGGCCGGCCAGGACCCCTACCGGCACCACCCCTTCGAACTGCACTTCGGCGTCACCGACAACACCGGCCGCCCCAAGGCACCGCTGCGCGAGCTGCGCGACTTCGGCCGCGTACTGGAACGTATCGACCTGCCCCGGTGCCGCCGCCCCGACACCGACGTCGCCCTCATCGTGTCCTCCTACCTCGAGGAGCAGTACCCCTTCACCGTGCCGGACGACGCGCAGCTGGTGTTCGAGACCGTCCGGCAGGGGTACGTCGCAGCACGCGAGGCGGATCTGCCCGTCGGCCTCGCCCGTGAGAAGGACGGCCTCCCCGAGGGCTGCGCGCTCTACCTCGCCCCGTCCGTCAAGCAGCTCACCGCGCCCACCTGGAACCGGCTGGAGGAACTGGCGGAGGGAGGAGCGACCTGTTACGTCTCCTTCTGCGCCGGCACCCACGACAACCAGCGCGGCCCCTGGTACGCGGGCGTCGACCGGCTCTTCGGCGTCCGGCACACCCTGCGCTACGGACTGGTCCACCCCATCGAGGACGACACCGTGACGCTCACCCTCACCCAGGACCTGGGGGGACTGCCGGCCGGCACCCGTCTCGACTTCCGGGCCGCGGGAACCGCCAACTCCCGTTCGTTCCTGCCCGTGGCGCCCGACGGCGCCGAAGTGCTGGCCACGGACGGGCACGGCAGGCCCGCGCTGCTGCGCCGCCGTGTCGGCACCGGCTCGATCGTCCTGTGCACCTACCCCGTCGAGCACATGGCCGCGGCCTCCTCCTTCGTCAACCCCGAGCCCACCCACCTGCTGTACGCCGCCCTCGCCCGTGACGCCGGCATCCGCCAGGACGTCACCGTCGCCGACCCGGAGGTCCTCGTCGGCGAGTTGCGCCACGCGGACGGCCGGCGCTTCATCTGGTTCACCAGCCAGCACGACAGTGCGGTGACCGCGAAGCCGGTACTCGCCGACGGGTTGGCCCTCCGCGACGAGCAGGGCGAGCCGCTGGGCGAGGTGGCCCTGCCGCCGTTCGGGGTCCGCGTCCTGCAACTCACCACGGCCTGAGCCGTACCCCCGTCCTCACCGCCCGAAGGGAAACACCCCACGACGTCAGGGAGTTCGGTGCCGTCGGTGACGGCAACGCCGCGGTCCAGAGGCCGCCGGGGACGCGTGGGCTGCAGCAGGCGGCTGCCGGGTGC
>NZ_JBHWGP010000034.1:0-72488 GCF_042733155.1 Streptomyces sp. NPDC059740
GTTGGGGGCGCGCCCCCCCCCCCCAACCCCGCCCCCCGGGGGGCCCCCCCCCCCCCGGCCGGGGGGGGGGGGCGCGGGCGGCCCCGGCGGGGAGTGGGGGAACGCCTCAGCGGGCGTGCGGGCCGCGACGCTGCGGCAGCGGCACCACACCGCCGGGCGTCCCCTGCTCGACGGTGACCGGCGGCAGGCCGGCGAGCTGGCACAGCAGGTCGCACCAGGCCTCCAGGTGCGGGCCGAGGGCCGGCACCTCGCCCACCTCCGCCGGTGTCCACGAGGCCCGCATCTCCAGCTCGGTGGTGGCCTCCCGGTCGCCGAGGGACCCGAAGAAGTGCGAACCCGCCCGGGTCACCGTGCCCCCGGGCTCGTCGTACGCCGCCCCGCGGGCCTGGAGCGCACCCGTCAGCCACGACCAGCTCACCTCGGGCAGCAGCGGGTCGTTGCCCATCTCCGGCTCCAGATCCGCCCGGGCCAGGGTGACGACGCGGAACCGGCCCCGCCAGGCGTCCTGCCCGGCCGGGTCGTGGAGCAGCACGAAACGCCCGTCGGCCAGTTCCTCGTCCGGGTCGCCGGCCGGGTCCACCACCGAGACCTGCATCGCGTACGCGTGCGGCGCCATGCGTTTGGGCGCCGGCAGCACGCCGGTGGAGATCTCCGGGCGCGGCCGTACCCCGTGCAGGGTCTCGACCGCGCGCCGGAAGAGGACGGCGGCCACGCTCCCCGCGTCGTCCGCGTCGGTGGTCCCGTCCGCACCTGTGGTGCGACCGCCCGCCTGTCCGGGGTCCGAGCCGTTGGGGAAGTGTCCGTGAGCCGCCGCCATGCCCGGAAGATTAGGCCGAGGAGCGCCCGCAACCGGGGAGGACACCCGGTGGGCGGGTCGCCCGTTTGCCGCGTCCGGCACCCGGCGTGGCGCATACCGGACGCAGCCGCCGACCGTGGGTGAGGAGCCCCCTGCCGCCCGTGCGAAAATCGCCCGTGTGAGTGCCAACGACCTTCCCCCCGCGCCCGCTGCCGACCGCACGGCGGAGAACCTCCCGGGCCGGCGGGCCACCGCCGCCGCGGGACCGGACCAGTCCGCGTTCCTCAAGGCGTGCCGCCGGGAGCCCGTGCCGCACACCCCGGTGTGGTTCATGCGGCAGGCGGGGCGCTCACTGCCCGAGTACCGCAAGGTGCGCGAGGGCGTGGCGATGCTCGACTCGTGCATGCGCCCCGACCTCGTCACCGAGATCACCCTCCAGCCGGTGCGCCGCCACGGCGTGGACGCGGCGATCTTCTTCAGCGACATCGTCGTGCCGCTCAAGGCCGTCGGCATCGACCTCGACATCAAGCCGGGCGTCGGACCCGTCGTGCAGGACCCGATCCGCACCCGCGCCGACCTGGACCGGCTGCGCCCGCTGGAGCCCGACGACGTCCACTACGTCACCGAGGCCGTCGGCCGGCTCGTCGGCGAACTCGGGGCGACCCCGCTCATCGGCTTCGCCGGCGCCCCCTTCACCCTCGCCAGCTACCTGGTCGAGGGCGGCCCCTCGCGCAACCACGAGCGCACCAAGGCGCTCATGTACGGCGACCCGCAGCTCTGGGCCGACCTGATGGACCGGCTCGCGGACATCACCGCCGCCTTCCTCACCGTCCAGATCGAGGCCGGCGCCTCGGCGGTGCAGCTCTTCGACTCCTGGGTCGGCGCGCTCGCCCCCGCCGACTACCGCCGCCACGTGATGCCCGCCTCCGCCAAGGTCTTCCAGGCCGTGGCCGGGCACGGGGTGCCGCGCATCCACTTCGGGGTCGGCACCGGCGAACTCCTGGGCCTCATGGGCGAGGCCGGCGCCGACGTCGTGGGCGCCGACTGGCGGGTCCCGCTGGACGAGGCCGCGCGGCGCGTCGGCCCCGGCAAGGCGATCCAGGGCAACCTCGACCCCGCCGTCCTCTTCGCCCCCACCGAGGCCGTCGAGGCGAAGACCGACGAGGTGCTGGCCGCCGCGGCCGGGCTGGAGGGACACATCTTCAACCTCGGCCACGGCGTGCTCCCCACCACCGACCCCGACGCGCTGACGCGGCTGGTGGAGTACGTGCACGAGCACGGCCGGGGGCCGGCGGCCCACTGACCCGGCCGCCCGCCCCCGCCGAGGGGGCGAGGCTCAGCCGACGGCCGCCGCCACCGCGGCGGCGGCCTTGCGGGCAGCCACCAGCACCGGGTCCCACACCGGGGAGAACGGCGGCGCGTACCCGAGGTCGAGCGAGGTCATACCCTCCACCGTCATGCCGGCGGTGAGGGCGACCGCCGCGATGTCGACCCGCTTGCCCGCCCCCTCGCGCCCGACGATCTGCGCGCCCAGCAGCCGCCCGGTGCGGTGCTCCGCCAGCAGCTTCACGTGCATGGGGCTGCTGCCGGGGAAGTAGCCGGCCCGGCTGGTGGACTCCACCGTGGCGGTCACCACCCGCAGCCCGGCTTCGGCCGCCTCGCGCTCCAGCAGGCCGGTGCGGGCGATCTCCAGGTCGCACACCTTGGAGACGGCCGTCCCCACCACCCCGGGGAAGGTCGCGTAACCGCCGGCCACGTTGGCGCCGATGACCTGCCCGTGCTTGTTGGCGTGGGTGCCCAGCGGGATGTGGCGGTGGCGCAGCGAGACCAGGTCCAGGACCTCCACGCAGTCCCCGCCGGCCCACACCGCCTCCTGCCCCCGCACGCGCATGCTCTGGTCGGTCAGGATTCCCCCGTACTCCCCGAGCGGCAGCCCGGCCGCCTCGGCGAGTGCGGTGCCCGGCCGGACGCCCATGCCCAGCACCACCACGTCCGCCGGGTACTCCTCCTCCTGGGTGCACACGGCCGTGGCGCGCCCCGAGGCGTCGGTGCGGATCTCCGTGACCCGCCGTCCCATCGCGGTCGTGATGCCCATGTCCTCCATCGCGGTGCGCACCAGCTCGCCCATGTCCGGGTCGAGGGTGGACATGGGCTGCTCCGCCTGATCCACCAGCGTGACCCGGTAGCCGCGCTTGACCAGGGCCTCGGCCATCTCCACGCCGATGTACCCCGACCCCACGACCACCGCCCGGTCGCCCTCGGTACGGGAGAGGGTGTCCAGCAGGCGCTGCCCGTCCTCCAGGGTCTGCACCCCGTGGACGCCCGCCGCGTCGATACCCGGCAGCGGCGGCCGGACCGGCACCGCCCCGGTCGCCACCACCAGCTTGTCGAACCCCGTCCAGCGTTCCGTTCCCTCGGCCAGGTCGCGGGCCAGCACCCGCCCCCGGTCCAGGTCGATCGTGGTGACCTCGGTGCCCATGCGCAGGTCGATGCCGCGCTTGCGGTGCTCCTCGGGGGAGCGGGCGACCAGCCCCTGCGGCCCGTCCACGTCGCCGCCCACCCAGTACGGCACCCCGCAGGCCGAGTAGGACGAGTAGCGCCCCCGCTCGAAGGCGACGATCTCCAGCTCCCCGGGGCCTCGCAGCCGGCGTGCCCGGGAGGCGGCCGACATGCCCGCCGCGTCCCCTCCGACGACCACCAGTCGTTCGACCATCGCGCTGTCCCTTCGTCGCGGTGTGCTGCCGTGGGTGACGGCTGCCCCGGCAGAGGCGCCGTACGGCACGAGGCTAAGGGGGTCTTGCCAGACCACGCGGCCCGGGCGGGCATATGGCAAGGACCCCTGAGGGCACGCCCCGTCACCTGGGGTGCAGTGCGCACGGCGTCCGGTGCGCACGGCGCGTCCGGGGAGGCGGGCCGGGCCCGCGGTGCCCGCCGCCGGGGACGCCGGGGCGCGGTGAGAGAGTTGGTCTCATGGAAGCAAGCCCGTCGCCCCGGTCCGCTGCCCACCACCGCCCCGCCGCAGGGCCGGGCGACGCCCCGCACGTCGTGGTGGTCGGCGGTGGGATCTCCGGGCTGGCAGCGGCCCACCGCCTCCAGGGGGCAGGGGCCCGGGTGACCGTGCTGGAGGGCTCCGGGCGGCTCGGCGGCAAGCTGTGGGCGGGGGAGGTCGGCGGCGTCCCCGTGGACCTGGGCGCGGAGTCGATGCTGGCGCGCCGGCCGGAGGCGGTCGGCCTCGCCCGGGCCGTCGGCCTCGGCGACCGGTTGCAGTCGCCGACCACCGCCACCGCAGCGCTGTGGTCCCGCGGAGCCCTGCGTCCGATGCCGAAGGGCCACGTCATGGGGGTGCCCGGCGACCCGGCAGCCCTCGCCCCCTCCGGAGTCCTGACGCCCGAGGGCCTGGCCCGCATCGAGGAGGACACCCACCTGCCGCGCACCGAGGTCGGTGAGGACGTCGCCGTGGGCCGGTACGTGGCGCAGCGCCTGGGCCGGGAGGTCGTCGACCGGCTCGTCGAACCGCTCCTGGGCGGGGTGTACGCGGGGGACGCCTACCAGATCTCGATGCGCGCCGCCGTCCCCCAGCTCTACCAGGCGGCCCGTGCCGAACGGTCGCTGCTGGCGGGCGTGCAGGAACTCCAGCGGCGTGCCGCCGAGCGCCCCGCGGCGCAGGGGCCGGTCTTCGCCGGCCTGTCCGGTGGCATCGGCACCCTCCCGGCGGCGGTCGCGGCCTCCCTGCGGGCCGGCGGGGCCGAGGTCCGCACCGGCGCCGAGGTCACCGGACTCGCCCGTACGCCAGGCGGCTGGCGGGTCGTGGTGACCGGGTCCGAGGGCACCCGGCAGCTCGACGCGGACGGCGTGGTGGTGGCCGTGCCCGCACCGGCAGCCGCCGCACTCCTGGTGGACCAGGCGCCGGCCGCCGCCGCGGAGCTGGCCACCGTCGAGTACGCCTCGATGGCCCTGGTGAGCCTCGCCTTCCGCCGCGCCGACCTGGCGACGTCCCCTTCGGGCAGCGGTTTCCTGGTGCCGCCGGTGGAGGGCCGCCACATCAAGGCCGCCACCTTCGCCGGCAACAAGTGGGGCTGGGTCCAGGCCGGCGGACCGGACATCTTCGTGGTGCGCACCTCCCTGGGACGCGCGGGCGAGAGCGCCGTGCTGGACCGCGAGGACGCCGAGCTGGTGGAGCTCTCCCGCACCGACCTGCGGGAGGCGATCGGGCTGGACGCCCGCCCGGTGGACCAGCGGGTGGTGCGCTGGCACGGCGGCCTGCCGCAGTACCCGGTCGGCCACCTGGAGCGGGTCGCACGGGTGCGGGCAGCCGTCGCCGCCGTGCCCGGGCTCGCGTTGTGCGGCGCCTACCAGGACGGCGTCGGCATCCCCGCGTGCGTGGCGACCGCCTCCTCGGCCGCCGACGCCCTTCTCGCGACCCTGGCGACGGCCGCCCGGCCGGGAGAGTGAGAATGGGGGACATGACCAACGCTTCCTCCTCCACCCCCGCGAAGGCCGCGAACGCGGGCAAGAAGGCGAAGGACCTCAACGAGGTCATCCGCTACACCCTGTGGTCGGTCTTCCGGCTCCGCGACGTGCTGCCCGAGGACCGCACCGGCTACGCCGAGGAGGTCCAGGACCTCTTCGACAAGCTCGCCGCGCAGGACGTCACGGTGCGCGGCACCTACGACGTCTCCGGGCTGCGCGCCGACGCCGACCTCATGATCTGGTGGCACGCCGAGACCGCCGACCAGCTCCAGGAGGCGTACAACCTCTTCCGCCGCACCCGGCTCGGCCGTGCGCTGGAGCCGGTGTGGTCCAACATGGCGCTGCACCGCCCCGCCGAGTTCAACAAGTCGCACGTGCCGGCGTTCCTCGCCGACGAGACGCCGCGCAACTACGTCAGCGTCTACCCCTTCGTGCGCTCCTACGAGTGGTACCTGCTCCCCGACGAGGAGCGCCGCACGATGCTCGCCGACCACGGCAAGATGGCCCGCGGCTTCCCCGACGTGCGGGCCAACACCGTCGCCTCCTTCTCGCTGGGCGACTACGAGTGGCTGCTGGCCTTCGAGGCGGACGAACTGCACCGCATCGTCGACCTGATGCGGCACCTGCGGGGTTCGGAGGCGCGTCGCCACGTCCGCGAGGAGGTGCCGTTCTACACCGGCCGCCGCAAGTCGGTCGCGGACCTGGTCGCCACCCTCGCCTGAGCCCGACGACCACGGCCTCGCACGGGCCGGACGGCAGCCCGTCCGGCCCGCAGCGTCTCACTTCACGTGCTTCGCGGCCCGGTCCGCCTTCGCCCGCTGGGTGGGGGAGGGCTCCTTGTGCGGCCCGCAGAAGCTGCTCCGGCCCGCCGTCACGCCCTTGAGCAGGTAGTCCTCGACGTGGCGGTTGACGCAGGTGTTGTCGCCGAAGGCGATGCCGTGCGTCCCCGAGCCCCGCTCGGTCACCAGCGAGGAGCCGCTCAGCCGCCGCTGGAGCTCCAGCGCGCCGGCGTAGGGGGTCGCGCCGTCCCGCTCGGCGGCCAGCAGCAGCACCGGGGGCAGCGCCCCGGGCAGGGTCCCCACGTCCAGCGGACGTTGCAGGTCGCTGACGCGGGCCTTGTGGCCCTTGGGCCAGAACGCGCACGGCAGGTTCAGCCAGGCGTTGTCCCAGGTCTCGAAGGGCGCGCTCGCCGCGACCCGGGTGTTGTCCGCGTCCCAGGTGTGCCAGTCGCGCGGCCAGGGCGCGTCGTTGCACTCGACCGCGGTGTAGACGGCGTTGCCGTTCTCGTCCTCCTTCGCGGTCTCCGGCATGGGCGCCGCCTGAGCGAGCAGCGGCTTCTCGTCGCCCTTGAGGAACGCGGACAGGGCGGCGGCCCGGGGCGGCCAGTAGGCGTCGTTGTAACCCGCCTTGAGGAAGGCGGCCTGCAACTGGCCGGGCCCGACCTTGCCGCCCGCGGGGTGGCGCCGCAGCCGGTCGCGGACCTTCTCGTAGGCCCGCCCGACGGCCGCCTCGTCCCTGCCGAGGTGGTACGTCCCGTCGTGGCGCGCCACCCAGCGGCGGAAGTCGTGCCAGCGCCCTTCGAAGGAGACGTTCTGGGCGAGGTTGTTCTGGTACCAGATCTGGTCGGGATCAGGGTCGACCACGCTGTCGAAGACCATGCGCCGCACGTGGGAGGGGTAGAGCGTGGCGTACAGCGCCCCGAAGTACGTGCCGTAGGAGGCCCCGAGGTAGTTGAGGCGGTCCTGGCCGAGTGCCGCGCGCAGCATGTCGAGGTCGCGGGCGTTGTTGACCGAGTTGTAGTACGGCAGAGCGGGCCCCGCGGAGCGGGCGCAGCCGCGGGCGTACGCCTTGGCCTGGGCGAGCTTGCGCTGCTTGAAGTCCTCGGAGGGGTGCACCGGGCTGTCGGTGGGCGCCTGCGCGAAGACCTTCGGGTCCTGGCAGGACAGGGGTGCGCTGCGGCCGACACCGCGGGGGGCGTAGCCGACGAAGTCGTAGGCCCGGGCCGTCCGCCGCCACGCCTCCAGCTGCCCGTACAGCGGGAAGTCCATGCTGGAGGCGCCAGGCCCGCCCGGGTTGTACACCAGCGCGCCCTGGTGCTCGGAGCGTTTCCCGGTCGCGCGGGCCCGGCTGACGGTGAGCTGGATCTTCCGGCCCTCGGGGTGCGCGTAGTCCAGTGGAACGGTGAGTGTGCCGCACTGGACGGTGGACGGCAGGTGCTCCGCGGCCGGGCAGCGGCCGAAGGTGAGGGGGTGCACGGCGGCGGGCGCGGCCGGGGCGGACCCCGTGGCCTGCTCGGGAGAGGCGTCGGCCCCGGTGGCCGGTGCGGTGACGAGGGCGGTGAGGACCAGGGACCCCGCCACGGTGCCGTACAACGCTCGCGCTCTCACAGGCCGTCCCTTTCGTTCGGTTGACCCAACAAAAGCGATAATTGGTCCGATCGGGGTCGAAGTAAAGCACCGTGCAACGGTGTCGGCGGCTATGCCCCGGATGCGTGGACCGCGTACCGGGCGCGTCGGGGCCCGTCGGGGAGCGCGGGCAGGGAGGTCCGGCGGGCGCGGGCGGCCGGTGCGC
The DNA here is from genome assembly GCF_042733155.1 of Streptomyces sp. NPDC059740. Taxonomy (NCBI): domain Bacteria; kingdom Bacillati; phylum Actinomycetota; class Actinomycetes; order Kitasatosporales; family Streptomycetaceae; genus Streptomyces; species Streptomyces sp. NPDC059740. The sequence goes on from NZ_JBHWGP010000034.1 coordinate 7,838, forward strand.
CGGACGGGCGGATGGGCGGGGCAGCGCGCACCCGGTGTGCACGAGGCCCCGCGGAGGCGAGGTCGCGCGGGGGGGAGGTGCCCGGGGGAGCCCCCGCCCCGCAGGAGGAGGCCGGGCTCAACCCCCGCAGGAGAAGGAGCATCCGCAGGAAGACGGAGCCCCGCCGCCCTCCGGGGGGCCGTCGGTCCACCAGGAGCCGTTCGGGGACGGGCCCCAGTGGGTCCCGACGGGGAGGGCGCGGCCCGGGGGCGTGCCGTCCGCGGCCGCCCGGCCCGGTGCCTGGCCGGCGCTGTCCCAGCCGTCCGGCGTCCGGCCGCCGAGCGTCGCGCCGCACCAGGTGGTGCCGGTCCCGCGCCCCGTGACCAGGTGTCCTGGGACGCACCGGGCGGCGGCGAACTGGGCGCGGGTGACCGGGTCCGGCAGGGCGTCGGAACCGCGCAGCGCGACGAGCAGGGCCGTGGGGGCGGCCTGGACGGGGCCTGTGCCCAGCCGGGCGCGGTGGCCTGCCAGGGCCTTCTCGCCGGCCGGGCTCAACCGCACCCCCTGGCCGCGCCGGCACGCCCAGCCCACCGCCACCGAGGGGAGGAGGTAGGGCAGGGCGTGCGCCACGAAGGGGGTGCCGTACCCGTCGGCCCAGTCGTCGAGCCGCCCCGCCACGGTCAGCGCCAGCAGTGACGCTCCGAAGACCAGCCAGAGCATGAGGTGGGCGGCCGCCAGCGGGAGGGCCCACCGCTGACCGCGGGGGCGGCGCAGCAGCCCGCCGGCCACCAGCCGGTCCCCGATCTCCGCCACCGCCCGCGTCGCGGCCACCCCGTGGCGGACCCGGGCGAGGGAGCCGTCCGGCACCTCCCGCACCACGCGCGCCACGGCGGCCGCCACCGGGTCCGCAGAGGCTGCCCGGTGCAGTGAGACCACCCCCGGCCCGCCGATCGACAGCCGCCCGTCCTCGTGCAGCGCCGCGATCGCGGCGTCCGCCACCCGGTACGGACCGCCCGCCAGGAACGCGGCCTCCCACTCCGTCCGTCCACGCTGCCGGGGGCCGGGGGCCCGGTGCGGCCGCCGGGACCACCACGTCACCGCGAGGACCGCCGAGGAGGAGGCGCCGGCCGCCGCGGCGACCATCAGTTCCGGGCCCACCGTCCTCACCCCCGGCCCCGTCGCAGCCGCGTCACCACCCGGTGCCCCACGGGCGGTTTCGGCGCGGCACGGACCCGCCGCCACCGGGCGAGCCTGCGGCGCGCGGCCGGCTCGGCGGGCAGGTCCCGCGCGAGGAGGTGGGCGGCGAAGTCCAGGGCGTCCAGACGGTAGCCGCCACGCATCGGGCGGCCCGCCGCGTACTGCGCGAACAGCGGCCGGAAGGCCTCGCCCAGGAGGTGCGGCAGCTCCGGCGCCACCCGCGCCACCACCCCGGCGCGCTTGGCGACCAGCGCCCGGCCCTGCACCCCCAGGCGCCACCCGTCGAAGCCCTCCGGGACCGGGGCGCCCGCCACGAGCGAGGCCAGCAGCGCGGTCTGGGCGAGCGCCAGCCGCTGCCGTGCGCCGCCGCCGTCCCGCGGACCGTCGGGGGCCGCCACGAGGGGCCGGCCCGCCCCGGACGCGGTGGTGGCGGTCCGGGCGGGGGCGTCCGAGCGAAGCTCCTCCCAGGAGCCCCCGCCCGCCACGGCCGCCGGGCCCGGGAGGTGGCCGCGGGCCGCCACCTCGCGGATCGCCGCCAGCTCGCCCGCCAGCACGCCCGGTTCCGGGAAGTCCTCGTCCCGTTCCAGGAGGACGCCCGGCGGGTCAGTGCGGGCGCAGAGCCGTCCGAGGATCTCCAGCACCTGCGGCGGAACCGGATGGGCGTGGCTGTCGTGCCACACGCCGTCCCGCTCCACACCGCCCGCCACGTGCACGTACGCCAGAGCCTCCAGCGGCAGTTCGGCCAGCGCGCGGGCCGGGTCCTCGCCCCGGTTGACGTGGTTGGTGTGCAGGTTCGCCACATCGATCAGCAGCCCTACGCCGGTGCGCTCCACCAGTTCGGTCAGGAACCGCCCCTCCGACATCTCCTCCCCGGGCCAGGCGAAGAGGGCGGCGATGTTCTCCAGGGCCAACGGCACGGGAAGCGCGGCCTGGGCGATGCGGACGTTCTCGCACAGCACCTCCAGCGCGTCCCGGGTGCGGGGCACCGGCAGCAGGTGGCCCGCCTCCATCACGGGTGAGGCGGTGAGCGGTCCGCCCGCCCGGACGAACGCGATGTGCTCGGTCACCAGCGGCGCCCCCAGCGCCCGGACCCGGTCGGCCAGCGCGGCCAGCCGGGCCGGATCGGGACGGTCCGCTCCGCCGAGTCCGAGCGAGACGCCGTGCGGGATCACGGTCTTCCCGCGCTTCGCCAACTCCTCCAGTGCGGGCGGGAGATGGCCGGGGCAGAGGTTCTCCGCCACCACCTCGACCCAGTCGACGTCCAGCCGCGCGACCTCCTCGGCGATCTCCGGCCGCCAGCCGATGCCCGCGCCCAGCCGCGGCCCCGCCGACCCGCCGCCGCGCCCCTTGCCGCCCGCGACCGTGCGGGCCGGGCCCACCGTGTCCGTCTCCGTCATGCCCTCTCCCCCCGTGCCGGTCCGGCCCGCACCGCGGCGCCCGCCGACCCTGGTCCCGCCACCGGCCCCCGCGGTGTCGCGCTGTCCGGTATCTGTGCCGTCCGGGCTCCCGCCAACCCCCGTCCGCCGTGTTCAGAGCAGGAATTGAGCTTCGCGTGCGACGGGGCCGGTCCGCCGCGGTGACCACCTTCGGGGGAGGGCGCGAACGGGGCGGCTGCGCCGGCGCCGGCCGGGAGCTGCGGAGTTCCGGGGTGTCCGCGGTGTTTGCGGTGTTCGTCCCGGACGCGCGGTCCGGGGGTTCCGCCGCGCCGCTGCGGTGGTCGCTGTCGCCGATCTCGGCTAGTCGTGGCGACGGCTCCCCGGGCCGTGGGCGGCAATGCCGACAGGCCGTCATGTGACGTACGGATCACCGCGGTTGGGGAAGACCAGGTCCCCAGGTGGCGTTGACGCGGTTGCCTGGCGGGTTCGGTCGCCGGGTGCCTGGACGTGGCTCGGGAGGGACGGGGGTGGTCGGCGGGCTGCGGTGGGCCGGACGCGCCCAGCCGGTTTGGAACCGATGATCGATAACCGTTAGCATGATCTAGTTGCTGAAAGCAACCATTGGGCACTGCTCTGACGCGTCACGTCACCCGACGGGACCGGCAGACCCCCCACACCGACCCAAGAGCACGTACCGCTGGCGCCGGCACCCGCATGACCGCGCCAGGTCAGGAGGAACCACACATGTCCGACGCCGAACCGGACTTCCGCACCTTCGTGGAGGAGAACCTCGACGCGCTGGGGGCCGCCCCGGAGCGTGAGGCACTGGTGCACCAGGGGCAGCGCATCACCGCCGGCGCCTTCCGCGAACTCGTCTACCGCATCGCGCGCGCCCTGCGCGCCCAGGGCGTCGAGCGTGGCCACACCGTCACCCTGCTCAGCGGCAACCTCCCGGAGGCCATCGCCGCCCGCTACGCCGCCAACCTCATCGGCTGCCGCGTCAACCACCTCTACAACAAGCTCGCCGCCGACGTGCAGGCGACGATCGTCGGCGACGTGGAGACCCACGCGCTGATCGTCGACCCCGACTACGACGAGCGCGCCGCCGAGGTGCTGGCCCAGGCGCCCGTCCCGGCCGTCCTCACCCTGGGCCCCGCCAAGGTGGGGGCCGACCTGCTGGAACTGGCCGCCGCAGAGTCCGGCGAACCCTTCGCCGGCCAGGCCCGGCCGGAGGACGTCTGCACCATCCGCCACACCGGCGGCACCACCGGCCACCCCAAGGGCATCTGCACCACCTTCGAGCAGGTGCAGGCGTTCCGCGGGGCGACCCGCGCACAGCAGGCGGCGCACGACGCCGCGCCCGAGGACCGCAAGGTGGCGAACCCGCTGCCGCAGCCGGGTGAGGAGGCCCCGCGACTGCTGGTGTGCACCACCATCGCCCACGCGGGCGGGATGCTGGCCGACTCGGTGCTCTACGCGGGCGGCACGGTCGTGCTGCTCCCCGACTTCGACCCGGCCGCCGTGCTGGCCGCGATCGAGCGCGAGCGCATCACCCACCTCTTCCTGCTGCCGCCGCTGCTCTACCAGCTCACCGACCACCCGGACGCGGCCACCACCGACACCTCCAGCCTGCGCAGCCTGACGTACGGCGGCTGCCAGTCCTCCCCCGTCCGCATCGCCGACGCGATCCGCCGCTTCGGCCCCGTGCTGGTGCAGTTCTACGGGCAGAACGAGGCGGGCGGCATCAGCATCCTGCCGCCCGAGGAGCACGACGTGGAGCGCCCCGAGCGGCTGCGGTCCGCCGGCAAGGTGCTGCCCTGGGTCGAGGTGGCGATCCGCGACGAGGCCGGCCGCGACCTGCCGCTGGGCGAGCACGGCGAGATCTGCGTGCGGTCCGCGAGCATCATGCAGGGCTACTGGAAGCAGCCCGAGCTGACCGCCGAGGTCCTGCGCGACGGCTGGCTGCACACCGGTGACGTCGGCTTCCTCGACGCCGACGGCTACCTCACCATCGTCGACCGCCTCAAGGACATGATCGTCGTGGTCGGCGGCCACGTGTACACCACCGAGCTGGAGGACCTGCTCAACTCCCACCCTCAGGTGCAGCAGAGCGCCGTCTTCGGGGTGCGCGACGCCGACCGCATGGAGCGCGTCCACGCCGCGGTCGTCACCACCCCGGGCAGCACGCTCGACCAGGAGCAGCTGTGCGCCCTGGTACGCGAGGAGCGGGGCGCGATGTACGTGCCGGCGCAGATCGTCTTCGTCCCCGAACTGCCGCTGACCGACGCCGGCAAGCCGGACAAGAAGGCCCTGCGCCACCAGGTCGAGGCAGAGCAGGCCGCCTGACCGGCGCACCGTCGGATGACATCCGGCCCGGCCCGGGGGAGCTCCACGGCCGGGCCGGCTGCTTCGCGGGCCGGCCCCTGCCACCCGCACGGCACCACGGCCGGTGCATGCGTGGGCCGGTACCGGGGCCGGTCGCCGGGGGTGCCCCGGGGTCAGCGCCCGACGCGCGCCCGCAGGGCCGGGTGGTCGGCCACCACGGTGCACGAGCCGGGAGCCACCTCCGTGAACCCCGCGTCCTGCACCACCGGCAGCCCCGCAGCCGTGGCCTCCCGCCAGACCTGCTCGTCCGCCTCCCGTACCGCGAGCGGGAAGCCCCTTTCCTGCCACGCGGCCCGCTCCTGCGCGTCGAGTTCCCACCACGCCAACTGGGCGCCGTGGCCGACCTGCGCCATCGCCTTGCCGGCGGACATCTTCACCCCCGGGGCGAGCCACAGCACGGGCACGTCGGGGGACGGGTCCGCGGGCGGCTCCGGGTCCGTCAGTTCGGTGCCGGAGACCTGGAGGCGAGCCAGGTCCTTGGGCCAGCCGTCCAGCGGCACCGGCGGGAACACGCGCACCTGGGCCTCCTCGCCCCCGACCGTGATCCCGGGCAGGGCCTCGGCCCGCCGCCACTCCGCCCCACGGGCCCGCCGCACCACCTTGCGGATACGGGCGTCCTGCCAGTCGCGCACCACGGCCGCCCACTCGCCGGCACCGTTCGCCCGCTCGTCGGCCAGCAGGGTCAGCACGGCCCGGGCCGCCGTCTCCAGGGCGTCCACCCGGCGCGGCGGGTCCGCCTTCTCGATGTGCACCACCAGCGGCAGCACGTACTCCCGCGCGGCCTGCGGATCGTCCGCGGCGGCCTGGGCGGCGGCGGTCTCGGGAGCGGGGGCCGCCGAGGCGGCGGGGCGGGGAAGGTCGGTGCCGGTCACGGCACCAGTCTGCCAGCGGGGCGACGCCGGCGGCCGGGGAGGCCCCGCCGCCCCGGGGCCACAGCCGGGGGCCGCACACCTCGAACGGGTCCGGCGAGGGCCTCCCTCCGGCCATCGCCCCGCCCATTCCCCGCTCCCCGCCCCCGACCTCCGCCCCGGACGCTAGCGTGATGGCCGCGCGACCACAGCAGCGCGCCGAGGGTGAGGGCGAGCAACGGAACGGGGGACAAGTGAGGGACACCGGAGCCGTGTTGTCGCTGCGCAGGGTCGGTCGGCGGTACGGGTGGCGGGGGCCGTGGGTGCTGCGGGAGGTCGACCTGGAACTGGGCCGGGGCGACCTGGTGCGGGTGCAGGGCGTCAACGGCAGCGGCAAGTCGACCCTGCTGCGGCTGCTGGCCGGCATCGACGCCCCGAGCACCGGCCGCCTCACCGGACGTCCCCGCACGGCCTACGTGCCGGAGAGGTTCCCCGCAAGCCTGCCGTTCACCGCCGGCGACTACCTGACCCACCTCGCCCGCGTCCACGGCCTGCGCGGGCCCGAGGCCGGTCGCCGGGCCGCGCTGTGGCTGGAGCGGTTGGGGGCCGGCGAGCACCTGCGCACACCGATGGCGCTGCTGTCCAAGGGGACCAGCCAGAAGGTCGCACTCGCCCAGGCGTTCACCGGCGACCCCGACCTGCTGGTCCTGGACGAGGCGTGGACGGGCCTGGACCGGGCCTCCCGCGACACCGTCGACCAGGCCGTCACCGCACTCGTCCGGCAGGGCGCGACGGCCGTCTTCGTCGACCACGACCCGGCCCGGCTCGCGGACGCCGTCGACACCGAACTGCTGGTGACCGACGGCAGGGTGGTCCGGCCCGACCGGGCGGCCCCGGACGCCGGGCCGGTCGCGGTGCTCCTGGTCCGCCCGCCGACGCCCGTCCGCGACCTCCACGCGCTCGCCGCCGCGTTGCCGGGCCGGCCCGGCGTCGCGCACCGCAAGGCAGGCGGGCTGCGTCTGACCGTCCCCGCCACCCACTCCGACGACGTGCTGCGCGCCCTGCTCAACCGCACCCCCGCCTGGCACGTCGAGGAGGTCACCCCGCCGGGGCCGCCCCGGGCCGGAGCGCCGCACCAGCCGGCCGACGCCCGGAGCACCGACCCGACCGACACCCGCGGCACCGTGCCGGCCGAGGCCCCGGACACCGCGCCGACCGACGAGGAGACGCACCGATGATGACCGCACTCCTGCGCTACCAGGGCGCGCTGCTGCTCCGCTCCCGCCGCTGGCTGCCCCCGGTCCTCGTCCTCGTCGCCTTCCTGGCGATCGGGGTGCAGACGGGCGGGCCCGTGCTGGACGGTTTCGGCTACGCGGCGGCCGGTCTCCTGCCGGTCACCGCCTGGCTGGTGCGGGTCTGCGTGACGGCCGAGCCGCAGGCCGCCCGCGACTGCACCGGGGCGGCGACCGGGCCGCACCGGGTCCACCTCGCCTGGGTGCTGACCGCCGGGGGCTTCGCCGCGGTGCTGGCGCTGTGCGCCACCCTCTTCGTGGCGGTCTCCGCCGATCCGCGCTCCACCGACCACCGGGTCGCCGTCCCGCTCTGGCCCGCCGCCGGTGCGGGTTTCGTCGCGGCCCTCGCCTGCGTGCTGCTGGGGCTGGCCGCCGGCGTACTCACCAGCCGACCGGTGCTCCGCAGGCGCGGCTGGGACGTCCTCCTCGGCACCCTTGCCGCGCTGCTGCTCCTGGTCGTCGGCGCCTCCCCGGCCAACGCAGCCGTCACCGGGCTGGTCGCGGGCTCCACCACGGGGCAGGTGACGGTGGCGTGGTGGCCGGTCGTCGCCGCCGCGCTGCTGGCGACCGCCGCGACCGCTGCCGCCTGCCTGGTCAGCCGCCGCCGCACCTGAGCCCCCGCGTGCCTGCCCGTACCGCGGGCGGGCTGACGCGGGGAACCGGGTCGGCGCCGCCGCCCGCCCTGACGCCCACGGGCGTGGCTGCGCTAGCCTCCCGCCATGTCCCTGACCCCCGCCGCCGACCGTGGCCCGCGCACCGCAGCCCCCACCCCGCCGCAGGACCGGACGGAGGGCGGGACGCAGCAGGAGCGGCAGGACGCGTCCCCGCGGGCCGACTGCGTCCTGTGCGGCGAGGTGACGGAGCACCCCGCGAGCCGCCCCGGCGCCCTGCTCTGTCCCGTCTGCGAGTGGCAGGAGGCGCAGCGCAGCGCCTGTTCCGGCTGACGGGCCGCCGCGCGGCCGCAACCGGGCCGAGAGGATGCGCGCACCTGCGCTCAGGAGCCGGCGCCCCCGGCTTGGCGGCTGGGGGAGCGGGGCCGGGGCCGTCCGTCAGGCGTTGCCGGCCAGCGGCGCGGCGTCGCGGGCGAGGGCGGTCAGGCGGGAGATGGCCCGCAGGTACTTCTTGCGGTAGCCGCCCTTCAGCATCTCCTCGCTGAACAACTCGTCGAACGGCTTGCCCGCCGCCAGGACCGGCACCTCCCGGTCGTAGAGACGGTCGGCGAGCACCACCAGGCGCAGCGCCGTCGACTGGTCCGGCACCGGGCGCACGTCCGTCAGGCAGACCGCCCGCAGGCCGTCGCACATCGCCCCGTACCGGCTCGGGTGCACCCGGGCCAGGTGCTCCAGCAGGTCGGGGAAGTCGTCCAGCGAGGCGCCTTCGGTGGCGTGGGCGGCGCGGACCACGGTCTCGGGGTCGTGCGGCTCCGGCGCCTGCGGCAGACCGCGGTGACGGTAGTCCTCACCGTCGATGCGCACCGCCCGGAAGTGCGCGGAGAGCCCCTGGATCTCGCGGAGGAAGTCGGCCGCCGCGAACCGGCCCTCGCCCAGCTTGCCGGGGAGGGTGTTGGAGGTGGCGGCCAGCTTCACGCCCGCCTCGACCAGGCGGCTCAGCAGCGTCGAGACGAGCACCGTGTCGCCCGGATCGTCCAGCTCGAACTCGTCGATGCACAGCAGGCGGTGGTGTTGCAGGGTGCGCACCGTCTGCTGGAAGCCGAGGGCGCCCACCAGGTTGGTCAGCTCCACGAAGGTGCCGAAGGCCTTGCGCTCGGCGGGGGCGGGCACGGCGTGCCACAGCGAGGCCAGCAGGTGGGTCTTGCCGACACCGTAGCCGCCGTCCAGGTAGACGCCGGCCGGCCCGGTCGGGGCCGCGGGGCGCCGCCCGAACCAGCGCCGCCGGCCGCCGCCGGACCCCTCGCCCTCGCCGATGGTCCGGGCGAAGGAGCTGAGGACCTGCACCGCCTCGCCCTGGCTGGGCTGCGCGGGGTCGGGGACGTAGGTCTCGAAGCGGGCCGAGCTGAAGCGTGGCGGCGGCACCAGTTCGGCCACCAGCCGGTCGGGTGGCACGTGCGGGGTGCGGGAGGTCAGCGCCGGCGGGCCGGCGACGGCCGGCGCGTCGGAGGCGTGCGGCGCGGAGCCGGGAGCGGAGGAGCCGGTGGGATCGGCGTGCGAGGACGACACAACCCTCCACCTTAGTAGCCACCCCACCGGCGTGGCCGGTCGCGCGAGGCATGTCACACTGCGCCCTATGCGACGCCTGTTCCCCGCCCCCGAAAACCCCGCTGACCTGCACGACCACGAGTGGAGCCTGGACGAGCTGGCGGATGCCTACGCCTACCCGGCGACAGCGACCGGCACGGCCTTCACCCGGGCCAACATGGTGGCCTCCCTCGACGGCGCGGCCCATCACGACGGGCGGTCCGAGCCGCTCTCCGGCGCAGCCGACATGAGGATCTTCGGCGTGCTGCGGGCGCTGGCGGACGCCGTGGTGGTGGGCGCCGAGACCGTTCGCCGGGAGGGGTACCGGCCGGCGCGCGCCCGGGAGGCGTTCGCGCGGCGGCGCGCCGAGGCCGGCCAGGCGCCGGCCCCCGCCGTCGCCGTCGTCAGCGCCGGCCTGGACCTGAACTTCTCGCTCCCCCTCTTCACCTCCCCGCTCGTCCCCACCGTGCTGCTCACCGGCGCCGCGGCACCCTCCGACCGCGTGGCGGCGGCTCGCCACGCCGGTGCGGACGTCGTCTTCGCCGGGGAGGGCGCCGCCGTGGACCTCGCGCGCGTCCCCGCGGCCCTCGCCGGGCGGGGCATGACCCGGCTGCTGACCGAGGGCGGCCCGCGGCTGCTGGGCCAGTTCGCGGGGGCCGACGTGCTCGACGAGCTGTGCCTGACCGTGGCGCCGCTGGTCGCGGCCGGTGACGCCTCGCGGATCATGAACGCCCCGGTGCTGGAGACCCCCGCCCGGTACGCGCCGGCGGCCATCCTGGAAGAGGACGGGTTCCTCTTCACCCGCTACCGCAGGGCGGTCCCGGCCGCCTGAACCTCCCGGTCCGGTGGAGGGCGCCCCGCGGCGGCGCGGAGGAGGGCGCGTGCGGCACTGGGGGAGGTGTGCGGGTGATCGGAGCTCACGGCAGTTCCCCGCCGCGATCGCTGGGCACACTGTTGACCAGTGAGTCCCCAGGTACCAGGGGAAGAATGGTTTCTGCAGAGTGCGCGGAGGCGCGCCTCCAGACGAGAAGAAGGGGCTGACGGTCGTGTTCCGAAGCGTTTTGATGATCGAGAAGCCGTTGACGCCCGCTGACGTGGAGTTCGTGACCACCCTGCACGAGGAGCCGGTCTCGTTCGTCGTGCTCATGCAGCCGCGAGGCCGGCAGGACGTGCTGCTCCGCGCCATCGACGACGTGGCGCTGGGCGAGTTCGACGAGATCGCCCGCGAGGAGTCCGAGGGGGACGGCGACGAGCAGCCGGCCGAGCGTGCCGTGCACCACACGGTGGCGGCGCTGCGGGCGGTCGGGGCGGAGGCGGTCGGCGAGGTGGTCGAGAACCACCCGCTGGACCGGCTGCGGACGGTGGTCGAGGAGAGAGCCGCTGACGAGGTGATCGTGTTGACCGCCCCGCACTTCGTCGAGGAGTTCTTCCACCGCGACTGGGCCTCCCGCGCTCGCCACAAGGTCGGCGTGCCGGTACTCAAGCTGTTCTCGCACGCGGGCGACGAGGAGCCACCGGGGCACGACCCGGTCGCCGACGCCAAGGGGAGCTGAGCCGGCCCCGTCGCCCTGCGTGGCCGTCCCGCCACCGACAGGCGCCGCGGGCCACCTCGGTGCGGGCGCCGGCGCGTGCCCGCGTGCCGCGTCGGTGCGAGGGCCCGGCCCGCCGCCGGGGGAGCCGCAGGTCGCCGTCGGGGCCCGGCCCGCCGCACCCGCCCCGTCCCGCCCTCGCGACGCGCCACGGCACGCCCGGCGTCGTGTCCCCGCTGCACGGACCGGATGCGAGAATCGTGCGCGCACCGGCCTTCCGTCCGCCGGCGTCCCCGGCCCGGCGCCGGCGGATGTCCCGGACGGGTCGGCGACGACGACCGGTCAGCGGCAGCGGACGACAGCGCGGCACAGCGCTTCAGCGACACAAGAGCACCAGGGAGACACGTATGGCACCGGCCCCCGGCATCCCCGCCACCATGGACCGTCCGCACTTCGTCGGGATCGGCGGCGCGGGGATGTCGGGGATCGCCAAGATCCTCGCGCAGCGCGGCGCGCGGGTGGCCGGCAGCGACGCGCGGGAGTCCGCGACGGTGCAGGCGCTGCGGGACTTCGGCGCCACCGTCCACATCGGCCACGCGGCGGGCAACCTCGCCCCCGACGCGACCGCCGTCATCGTCTCCTCCGCCATCCGCGAGGACAACCCGGAGCTGGCCGCCGCACGCGAGCGGGGTCTGCCCGTCGTCCACCGCTCCGACGCGCTGGCCGCCCTGATGACCGACACCCGGCCCCTTGCCGTGGCCGGCACCCACGGCAAGACCACCACCACCTCGATGCTCGCCGTGGCGCTGAGCACCCTCGGCCTCGACCCGTCCTACGCCATCGGCGGCGACCTCGACGCCCCCGGCTCCAACGCCCGCCACGGCGCCGGCGAGATCTTCGTGGCCGAGGCCGACGAGTCCGACCGCAGCTTCCACCGGTACGCCCCCGAGGTCGCCGTCGTCCTCAACGTGGAGCTGGACCACCACGCCAACTACGCCTCGATGGACGAGATCCACGACTCCTTCGAGGTCTTCGTCGGGCGGGTCCGCCGCGGTGGCACCCTGGTGATCTCCGCCGACCACCCCGGCGCCCGCGAGCTGACCAGCCGGGTGCGGGACCGCGACGGCCTGACCACCGTCACCTACGGCCTCGCCGAGGACGCCGACCTGCGGGTGCTGGCGATCACCCCGCGCGGCCTCACCAGCGAGGTCACCGTCCTCCTCGACGGGCGGGAGCTGACCTTCACCGTCAGCGTCCCCGGCCGCCACTACGCGCTCAACGCCGTGGCGGCCCTGGCCGCGGGCGTGGCGCTCGGCGTGCCCGCGGCCGACCTCGCGACCGCGCTCGGCTCCTACACCGGCGTCAAGCGCCGCCTCCAGCTCAAGGGCGAGGCCGGCGGGGTCCAGGTCATCGACTCCTACGCCCACCACCCCACGGAGATGACCGCGGACCTGGAGGCAATCACCCAGGCCGCCGTCGGCTCCCGGGTCCTGGTGGTCTTCCAGCCCCACCTCTACTCGCGCACCCGGGAACTGGGCGTCGAGATGGGCCAGGCCCTCGCGCTGGCCGACGCCTGCGTGGTGCTGGACATCTACCCGGCCCGCGAGGACCCGATCCCCGGGGTCACCAGCGCGATGATCATCGACGCGGCCCGGGACGCCGGCGCGGACGTCACCGCCGAACCCGACAAGGACGCTGTTCCCGAGGTGGTCTGCGGAATGGCGAAGCCCGGTGACCTTGTTCTCACCATGGGCGCGGGTGACGTCACCGAACTGGGGCCGCGCATCCTCGCCCGCCTGGAGAGCTGACCGAGAGCCGACCGCCCCGCCGAGGAGAGCACAGCGATGGCACACGAGAAGACCTACCCGGTCGACAAGAGCGACGAGCAGTGGCGCGCGGAGCTGTCACCCGAGGAGTACCAGGTCCTGCGCCAGGCAGGCACCGAGCCGGCGTTCGTCGGCGAGTACACCGACACCACCACGCCCGGCGTCTACTCCTGCCGGGCCTGCGGCGCCGAGCTGTTCCGCTCCGACACCAAGTTCGCCAGCCACTGCGGCTGGCCGTCCTTCTTCGACCCCAAGGACACCGACGCGGTGGAACTGCTGACGGACCGCTCCCACGGCATGGTCCGCACCGAGGTGCGCTGCGCCCGCTGCGGCTCGCATCTGGGCCACGTCTTCGAGGGCGAGGGCTACCCGACCCCCACCGACCAGCGCTACTGCATCAACTCGATCTCCCTGCGGCTGAGCCCCGAGGAGGGCTGAGCACCACCACGGGCCGGCCCTGACCGGCCTCCACGGGCGCCCTCGACCTCAGGCGGTGGCGCCGGGCGCCACCCCGCGTCCGGCGCCACCGGTGCGTCCGGCCCCACCCGAGCGTCGAGCAGGCTCCGCCGGATGTCGAGCAGGCTCCGCCCAGCCGGCGCACCCTTCCCGCCTCGTCGCCGGGGAGCGCCGGTACCCTTCCGCCGCCGGAGTGCCCGCGCGGGCACTCCGGCGGCGTACGCCGTGGTGCACGAACGCGATCGCACCGATCACCCGGCGGTGCCCGCACCGCCGCCTTCCCCGCTCAAAGGCGCGGGACGGCCGTGCTCGGGCGTCGCGTACTGAGCGAGGCCCTCGCCGAACGACCAGTCGATCGACGCGTTCTCCGTCAGTGCGACGAACACGTTGCGCGGCTCGGTGCCCGCGTACCGCTCGGCGAGTTCGGCGATGCGCCGGTACAGCGCCTGTTTCCGCGCGGGTGTCCGACCGGCGCGGAGGGTGATCGAGACGTAGACGATGCCCTCGTCGCGTCGAATGCCGGGATAGCCCCCGTAGCGCAGCGTGCTGTGGACGCCGTCGTGGCCGGCCAGGACCTGGAACAGGTCGTCCGGCGGGATGCCGACCGTCTCCACCAGGGCCTCGTGCACCGCACGGCCGAGGGCGTCCAGGCGAGCACGGGCAGCACAGCACACGCGGCCGAGCAGGACTGTCCCCCGTCCGGGCCACGAAGTGTACATACTAGTTGGTACAGCGGTGGGTCGGGTGGGTGCCATGGCATCCCGGGTGCCGATCGGTGTGCGGTCCGCGTTCGGCCGGTGCCCCTCCCGTCATGGCTGGGTGTCAGTGGGGCCCGGGCGGGGTCCAGGGGGTGGTCCGGGTTTTCACTTCGCGAAAAGTTGTCCCGCTCCGCGGGCGATGCCGCAGGCCGCCGATTTCCCCGCTGGTCTGGACCACAGGGGTTTCCCTGTTCCCCTTTACTCGCGCGGTCGTCCATGGGTCACTCATTCCTGACGAGTTCACGTCAGACCCTTCGGGACCGGTGCCCACGCGGTGCACCGCCGGCGCGCACGCCCCCGGACGCCATCCGGGAAGCGGCTCCCGGGCGCCGGCCGGACCGCAGGCCACGGCAGCGGCCCGCCCCACCGCGAGCAACCAGCGGTTCTCGCCCTGCTCACCCCCCACTCGCCCCAGGAGGCACACCTTGTCATCCCGACCCCGCACCCCGCGTGCCGTCCGCCTGAGACTCATGGCGGCCGCGGTGCTCGGTACGAGCGCGATCCTCGCTCCGGTACTGGCGGCCGGTCCGGCCGCCGCGCAGCCGGCTCCGGCGAGCAGCTCCATCCCCCTCGGTGACGGCTACCTGGGGGTCGGCTACCTCCAGGACAAGACGGCGTTCAAGCCGGACACCAGGCAGCTGCGGCTCGACGCCGAGGGCCTGGCAGCACCGTTGGCCGCCCAGCTCCCCGGGATCGACGTCTCCCACTACCAGGGGTCGATCAACTGGTCGTCGGTGAAGTCCGCGGGCATCCAGTTCGCCTACATCAAGGCGACCGAGTCCACCACCTACAAGGACCCCACGTTCAGCACCAACTACCTCGGTGCCTACAACGCCAAGGTGGTCCGCGGCGCCTACCACTTCGCACGGCCCAACCTCTCCTCCGGGGCCGCCCAGGCCACCTACTTCGCCGCCAACGGCGGTGCCTGGTCCCGGGACAACCTGACGCTGCCGGGCATGCTGGACCTCGAAGGCGGCTGCTACAGCATGTCGACCACCTCGATGCGGTCGTGGATCCTCGACTTCTACAACACCTACAAGGCGAAGACCGGCCGGGACGTCGTCCTCTACACCAGCGCCAGCTGGTGGAACACCTGCACCGGCAGCTGGACCGGGATGTCCGCCAAGAGCCCGCTGTTCGCGGCGCACTGGACCACCGCGGCGAACCCCACGATCCCGGCAGGTTTCCCGTACTGGACCTTCTGGCAGTACACCGACTCCGGATCGGTGAGCGGCATCTCCGGAGCCGTGGACCGCGACCGGTTCAGCGGCGGCAGTGACCGGCTGCTGGCCCTGGCCAACAACACCCCCTGACAGAGCGGTCCGCCCCCCGGACAGGCGCCGCCCCGAACTCCCTGACGGGTGCGGCCCGGACGCAGGCGCCGCCTGGGCGCAGACGCCGCCCGGGAGGCAGGGAGCCGCCCCCTCACCGCGCCGGCGGCCCCCTCCGCAAGCCGCGTCCGGGACACCACGTCCCGGACGCGGCGCTGCCGGCCCGCCGGGTCAACGCCCGCCCCACCGCCGCACCAGCCGCCCGAAAGCCCCGGGCCGGTTCCACGCCCGGAAGCGCTCCGCCCACCGTTCGGCGACCCGGGCCAGCTCCTCCTCCAGCGCCAGCACCTCCTGGGGCGAGCGGGCGCGCACCGCCGGCCGCAGCACCTGGTCCAGCAGGGCGGCGCGGGTCCTCTCCCAGGCCTGGCTGGCGCCCTCGCAGCTGTGCCAGGCCACGAAGCAGTCCGCCGCGAAGGCCGCCCCGGTACGCAACCGCTCCCGGCCGTCCGCGCAATCCACCGCCTGGTGGTACGCCGCCAGCAAGGCCTCGTCGCCGGTGGCCGCCAGCGAGTACAGCTGCCCCTCGGGCCGGTCGGCCCGCAGCAGCCGCCCGGCGAGGGCCGCCCCCGCCTGCTCCACCACCACCGCCGGCACCTCCCCGGCCTCGGCGCGCAAGGTCTGCACCCGTGCGCTCCAGTCCTCGTCCGCCGCGGCGCGCCCGGAGCCCAGGTCACCCGCGTAGGCGCGCAGGGACAACGCGGCCCGGGTGGGCGGGGTGAGCAGGTCGAGGAAGCAGCGCAGCAGGTCCGCGGCGAGCTCCGGGGCGGCCCAGTCGTCGGCGGGGGCGTGCAGGGCGGTCGCCACCAGCGTCCGCCAGGTGCCGGCCGCCCGGTGCACGTCCGAACCGGTCTCCTTCACCAGCAGCCGCGCGGCGGCGGCGGACGGCAGGCCGCCCTCCCAGACCAGGGCCAGCGCGGTGGGCAGCACCTCGGGGGCGGCGAACAGCGAGGTCCCCGACGCCCGCAGCACCGACCGCAGCGCCTCGGTGCGGTCCGGGTCGGTGACGCCCGGGCCGGGTCCGCCCGGAGCCGCGACGGCGGCGCACATCCGCAGGTGCGGCAGCGCCCGCTCGGTGTCCAGGTCCAACGGCAGCCGCCGCAGCAGCGCGGCGACGGCGCCCGGGTCCGCCACGGCCCGCTCCTCCAGCGCGTCCAGCACCGGCATCCGCAGCCATCGCGAGTCCCGCAGCACCCCCGCCGCCTCCGGGGTCGCCGTGCCCTCCTCCGCACAGAGCAGTGCCTGCGCCAGCCGGTCCGCCACACCGGGCAGGACGGCCGCACAGTCCACCTCCAGCGACTGGGCGAGGTGCAGCAGACCCAGCGCGCGCGGCAGCTCCGCCTCCGCCAGCTGCCGGCGCAGCGGCCCGGCCAGCCCGGCCGCCAGCGAGCGGCGCAACGGCTCGGGGAGGGCGCCCGGCCGGAGCGCGGGCACTGCCGGGCCGCCCTCGTGCACGGCGTCCGTCAGCACGGCGGCGGTGAGCGGCGCGAGCACGGCGGCCGGCAGGGGATCGGTCAGGACGCCCAGCAGCCGGGCCCGCGCCGCCGCCTCCACCGGGGTCCCGGCGAGCCGCTCCCCGGCCGGGCACAGCGCGGCGAGCAGCGCCTCCCACCGGTCGCCGCCGACCGCCGCGGGCCGCTCGCACAGCAGGTGAGCGGCCGCCGCCCGCGCCGGGGAGTCGAGCTCCACCCCCGCCTCCGCGGCGACGACGGCGAGTGCGCCCGCGTCGAACGGCTGCGGGCTGAGGGCCTCCGCCCGGGCGAAGACCTCGGGCAGCCCCCGCCGCCACACGGCCGCGGCGGTCCGCGCCCACACGTCGTCCTCGCCGGGGCCGCCCGCAGCACCGGGCCGGGAGGCGTCGAGGACCAGGTAGTGCTCCGCGTCACCGAGGACGGCGGAGGAGTCCTCCGGCCGGACGCCGAGGATCTCCTGGGGCGCCAGCCGCGGGTGGCGGGTGTAGGTGGTGAAGGTCAGCGCGTGGGCCCAGGCGCGGGGCAGCACCGCGGCGGCCAGCGCCGTCCAGCGCGCCACGTGGACGGGGTCGTCCTCCACCACCACCAGCTGCGGCCCGGCCCCGGCGAGGCCGCTCGCACCGCCGTCCCCGCCCCCAGGGCCCCGCGTAACCCGGCGCAGGGCGGCGAAGAAGGCGGGCAGGGCGGCCGACCGGGCCAGCGCGAACGCGGTCAGCCCGGCCCGGTCCAGGACGGCCGAGGGGGAGAAGCCCGCCAGCGGGGGCGGCGCCTCCTCCGGCGCCTGGGTGCGCCACTCGGGCGCCCCCCAGGCCGCTATCGGGGGTGCCCCGCCGGGCAGCGGGGTGCCCGGCGGCAGGTACACGGCGTGGGCGTGGAAGGCGCCCGCCGGGTCGCCCTGGCCGCTGCCGGTCGGCACCACACGGGCCAGCAGTCGGCCGCCGTCGGACAGGGCGGTGCAGCTCAACGCCTTCGGCAGGGCCCGCAGCCGCTCGTCACAGAGGTCGGCCGGGGTGCCCTGCGGCGGCTCGTAGCCCAGCAGGGCCACCGCCTCCCGCAGCACCGACGGCGGTGTTCCCGGCGTCACCGCGGTGCGGGCGCAGCCCGGCCCGTCCGGCCCCGCGGGAGCCGGGGTGTAGTGCAACTGCGCCAGGCTCACGCCGGTTTCCCCTTCGTGCTTGTCCGTCTCGCCGCCCGGGGCCTGTCGCGGGCGGCCGCCCGGGGCACCGGGGCGCCCAGCGTACTGGCCGCGCAGCCCGCCGGCGCCGGCCGGTCGGCAACGCCCGGGGCCGGCGGCCCACTTGGGGCCGGGCCGCCGCTCGCCGACGGGGACGCCTCAGGACCCGGCGGCGCCGCTGCCGTGCCGCACCCGGGTGGCCAGCCACAGGTCGAACCGGTCGTCCGCGTCGTCCAGGTGGCGGCCGGCCAGGCGCATCGCCTTGTCGACCCGGTTGCGGACGGTGTGCCGGTGGACGCCGAGCCGGCGGCTGGCGGTGTCCCAGGAGCCGCCCGCGTCCAGCCACACCGCCAGGGTCTCCACCAGCTCGGCGCCGCTGTCGGCGGCGTCCAGCGGCCCGAGCACGGCGTCCGCGTACCCCGACAGCGCGTCCTGCCCGCCGAGCCCCAGCAGCAGCCTGCTGGCGTCGCTCTGCCGGGCCTCCACCGGCGCCCCCGTCGCCCTGCTCACCGCGAGCAGCCCGGTGGCCTGCCGCAGCGAGACGCGGGCGGCCTCCGGCGGGGTGGGCGCCCCGATACCGGCGGGCGCCCGGGGGGCGAGGCGGGCCAGGACGCCGAGCAGGTCCTGGGCGGAGACGGTGTGCGGCGCCACCGCCTGGACCAGGTCGCCCACCACGCGCACCAGGCCCCCGGGGAGCGCCAGCGCCAGATCCGCCGCGGTCTCCCGGGCGGCCACGGCCACCGCCCCCGCCGGCGGCCCGTCCGCCGGGCCGTCCGCCGGGTGGTCGCCGCCGTCGGCCGGGCCGGTGTCCACCACGAGCACCCGGACCCGGTCGGTGGTGACGCCCACCTCGGCGAGGACCTCGTGGGCGCGGGCGGGCGAGGGCGCGTCACCGGCCAGCAGTTCCGTCAGCAGCGCCCCGCGCCGCCGCCGCTCCGGCTCGTCCAGCAGGTGCCGCCGCTCCAGCTCCAGCGACAGCAGGGACACCAGGCCCGGCAGCACGGCCCGGGCCGCAGCGTCGGGCCTGCCGCTGAGCACCAGGACGCCCCGCAGCCGGCGGGCACCCAGCGGCTGCACCTCCAGCCGCAGCCCGTCAGCGGTACCGGCGGCGCTGGACCGGAGCCCCTGCGCCGCCACCCGCCGCACCAGGGGCTGCGCGGCGCGCGGTGGGGCCTGGGAGGTGTCGGAGGCCAGCAGGCGGCCCAGCGGGTCCAGCACGGCTGCGCCCATCCCGGTGGTCGCCGCCCACTCGCGCAGCATCGGCCGCAGCCCGCCGTCGGTGGCCGCCGCCGTCAGGCGCCGCTGGGCGGTGAACGCCCGCCGCACGTTCTCGTGCTCGTCGCGGGCCCGGGCCTGGAAGACGGCCTTGGTGACCGCGACGAACGGCACCTCCTCCGGGACGGTCAGCAGCGTCAGCCCCGCCTCCCGCGCGGCCTCCACCAGCGCGGCCGGCGCCTCCCGGAAGGGCAGCCCCGCACCCAGCCCCAGTGCCAGGCAGGCGGCGCCGCCCGCCACGACGTCCTGGACGTAACCGGTGAGCGCGGGGTCCGCGCCGCCCGCCGGCACGCTCAGCCCCGTCGTCATCAGCAGCTCCCCGCCCTCCAGCCAGCGCCCCGGCCGCTCCAGGTCGCACACCAGGGCGGCCTCCACGGTGCGCTCCAGCCCCCCGGGGCCACCGCTGTGTGCCACGGAGAGGTGCAGGTCGGGACGGGCGAGGAGGTCGCGGACGCGCAGCGGCATGGCCACAGTGTCCATCACCTGCGGCTGCTCGGGACGCGGGGGCCCGCACCGCGCGGCGAGCGGCGGCCGTGGCAGCCGGGCCGGACGTGGTTCGGGGGTGTGCGTGGGGTTTCGCCCGCTTCCGGGCGGCTACGCGGAAGAGGAGAGTCCGCGAGCGCAGCGCCGAGCCGCCGCCCGGTGACGGGCAACGCGTCCCGGCCGGTGGCACCCCTCGCCCGCGGCAGGCACTGACACACGAGCTAAGGAGACGGGTCCCATGCAGGTGGCTTTCCTCGTAGCACCCGAAGGCATCGAGCAGGTGGAACTCACCGAGCCGTGGCAGGCGGTCGAGGGGGCCGACGGCACACCGAAGCTGATCTCGACGCAGTCCGGCAAGGTGCAGGCCTTCCACCACCTCGACAAGGCCGACACCTTCCCCGTCGACCAGACAGTGGAGGAGGCGACGGTCGCCGACTTCGACGGCCTCGTGCTGCCCGGCGGCGTCGCCAACCCCGACGCGCTGCGGCTCAACCAGGCGGCGGTCGCCTTCGTCAAGAGCTTCTTCGACGCGGGCAAGCCGGTCGCGGCCATCTGCCACGCGCCGTGGTCGCTGATCGAGGCCGACGTGGTGCGCGGCCGCACCCTCACCTCCTGGCCGAGCCTGCAGACCGATCTGCGCAACGCCGGGGCCACCTGGGTCGACCAGCAGGTGTGCGTGGACGACTCCGGCGGCAACACCCTCATCACCAGCCGCCGCCCCGACGACCTCAAGGCCTTCAACGACGCCCTGCTGACGGAGTTCTCACGGGCGGACCGCCAGGTCAAGGCCTGACGGCGGATCTCGGCCCCGCCGGTGCAGGACGACCGGCGGGGCCGAGGCGTGCCGCGGACACTCAGCCCACCCGCACCACCACCGCAGACTCCCCGGGCAGGCGCAGCAGCCCCCGTTCCCCCGTCACCTCCGGCAGCGGCCCCGCCCCGGGCCCCCGCCCGTCCGCGCGGTAGGACTCCGGGCCTGGCCAGGCCGCCAGCACCGTCACGTCCGCGGCGTCCAGCGCCACCTGCGCCACCCGCTCGCGGTGCAGGTTCACCGCCACCCGTAGCCGGCCGCGGCGCAGACACAGCCAGCGCGCGTCCTCGTCCCAGGTGACCTGCGCGGACCGCAGGTCGGGGTCGGTGAGGTCCGGCTCGGTGCGGCGCAGCGCCAGCAGCGCGCGGTACCAGGACAGCAGGGCCGCGTGCGGCGCCGCCTTCCGCTCCGACCAGTCCAGGCAGGAGCGGTCCCGGGTGGCCGCATCCTGCGGGTCGGGGATGTCCGCCGCCTGCCAGCCGTGCGAGGCGAACTCCCGCCGCCGGCCGGTGCGCACCGCCTCCGCCAGCTCCGGGTCGGTGTGGTCGGTGAAGAACTGCCAGGGCGTGCGCGCCCCCCACTCCTCGCCCATGAACAGCATCGGCGTGTACGGCGAGCACAGCACCAGTGCCGCCGCGCACGCCAGCAGCCCCGGGGAGACGCCGGCGGCCAGCCGGTCGCCGAGCGCCCGGTTGCCGATCTGGTCGTGCGTCTGGGCGTAGGCCAGCAGCCGGTGGGCGGGGGTCGTGGCCGGGTCCAGGGGGGCGCCGTGGTGCCGGCCGCGGAAGGAGGAGTAGGTGCCGGCGTGGAAGAAGCCGCGGGTGAGGGTGGTGGCCAGCGCCGTCACCGGTTGCCGGGCGAAGTCCGCGTAGTAGCCCTGGTCCTCGCCGGTCAGGGCAGCGTGCAGGGCGTGGTGGAAGTCGTCGTTCCACTGGGCGGTGAGGCCGTGGCCGCCCCGGTCGCGGGGGGTGGTGGTACGCGGGTCGTTCAGGTCGGACTCGGCCACCAGGAACAGCGGCCGCCGCAGGTGCGCGGCGAGCGCGTCGACCGCCTCGGAGAGTTCCGCCAGGAAGTGGCGGGAGCGGGTGTCCACCAGCGCGTGCACCGCGTCCAGCCGCAGGCCGTCGACGCGGAAGTCCCGCAACCAGGCCAGGGCGCTGCCCACCAGGTAGGCGCGGACCTCGTCCGAGCCGGGCGCGTCCAGGTTGACCGCCGACCCCCACGGCGTGGAGTGGGTGTCGGTGAAGTAGGGCCCGAAGGCCGGCAGGTGGTTGCCGGAGGGGCCCAGGTGGTTGTGGACGACGTCCAGCACGACGCCCAGGCCGTGGCCGTGCGCGGCGTCCACGAACCGCTTCAGGCCCTCGGGCCCGCCGTACGGCTCGTGCACCGCCCACAGCGCCACCCCCTCGTAGCCCCAGCCGTGCCGCCCCGGGAACGGGCACACCGGCATCAGCTCCACGTGGGTCACGCCCAGTTCGGCGAGGTGGTCCAGGCGCTCGGCCGCCGCGTCGAAGGTGCCCTCGGGCGTGAAGGTGCCCACGTGCATCTCGTAGAGGACCGCGCCCGGCAGCGGGCGCCCCGCCCACGGGTGGCGCCAGGGGAAGGCGGCGTGGTCCACCACCGCGGCCGGCCCGTCGGGGCCCTCGGGCAGCCGTACCGCGCGGGGGTCGGGCAGCGGCGGCCCGTCGCCCACCCGGAACGCGTACCGGTCCCCGTCGCGGGCCTCGGCCTCCGCCTGCCACCAGCCGGGCCGGGCCGGTTCCCGCTCCAGCGGGACGACCAGCCCGCCGCCGGTCCGGTCCGGGTCGTCGTACAGCTCCAACGCGACCCGCTCGGCCTCGGGGGCCCACACCTCGAACCGCACCCGCACTCCCTCCCACCGACCTGACGGACGTGTCCCCGCCGCCCGCACCGGGGGCGGGACACGCCGGACATCCGGCCGCCGCCCACCGGGGCGTGGCGGCCACCCCTGTTCGTACCCACCCCCGCGCCGCGCGGCACCCCGGCCCGATCCGCCCCGGCCCTCACTCCTCCCGCACCAGCAGCGCCACCGGGTACCGCGCGGTGAGTTCCGCGAGGTCCACGGTCGGGCCCGGCACCCGGCGCCCGGTCAGCTCCTCCCGCCATGCCCGGCCGCCCGTCGGCAGCGTGAGCCGGGTGCCGCGCCACCCGCCGCCTTCGGCCAGACGCAGCGTGAGGCGGGTGACGACGGTGACCGCCCGGCCGCTGCGCGCGAAGGCCACGCAGTGTCCGGCCGCGGGCCCCTCGGCGTACAGCGGACGGTAGGTGGCGTCGGCGCCGAACCACTCCGGCCGGCGGCGGCGCAGCCGCAGGGCCGCCGCCGTCAGCAGCAGCTTCTCGCCGGACAGGCCGGCCGGCGGAGCCCCGTCGTCCAGGTCGGTCAGGAGCTCCGGCGAGAAGCGTGCCGGGGCCCGGTTGTCGGGGTCCACCAGAGCCTCGTGGACCTGCTCCGAGCCCTGGTAGAGGTCGGGCACGCCCGGCATCGTCAGGTGCAGCAGCGCGGCGCCCAGCACGTTGGCCCGCACGTGGGGGGCGAGTTCCGCGGCGAGTTCGGTCAGCGCCCGGCCCGGCTCGCCGCAGGGGCCGCTGCGCACGTAGTCGGCGACCTCCTCCTCCCAGACATGGTCGGGCTCCGTCCAGGTGGTGTGCAGGCCGGCCTCGCGCACCGCCTTCAGTACCGCCGGCACCACCCGCTCGGCGTCGCGGCGCCCCAGCCCGAAGACGGTCTGCCAGGCCGTCCAGGCGACCTGCGGGTCGGGCCCGGTGAGGTCCGTGGGGCCGGGCTCCACCGGTTCCGCTCTTCGCACCGCACCCCCCGGCCCCGCGCTTGCCTGCCCGCCCACCACGGCCCGCCAGCGCTCGGGTGCCTGCGTCAGCACCGCGATCCGGGCCCGGACGTCCGCGCTGCGCTTGGTGTCGTGGGTGGCGAGCACCGTGCCGGTCAGCGGCCAGTCGCGTTGCAGGCGGGCGCAGTGGGAGTGGAAGGCGTCCACCGACAGCGCGGGCTCGCCGGGCTCGCCGCCCACCTCACAGGCCGACAGCAGCGGCACGTACCGGTAGAACGCCCGGTCCTCCACCGACTTGGCCCGCAGCGCCGAGGACACCTGGGCGAACCGGGCGCGGAAGTCCCACTCCTCGTAGTCGCAGCCCGCCTCCCCGGGGCCGTCCACCGCGTCGCCGCCGGCGCCCGGTGCCCGGCCCGGGTCACCGCCGACCACCAGGTCCCGGACGAACTCCAGCGCCCGCGCCGCCTCCTCCCCGCCGAGCGCCTCCCGGGCCTCCTCGGCGGCCCGCGAGACCATCGCCGCGTCCCGCTCCCGGCAGCCGGCGTCCGCGGCGTAGGGGCGGTACACCGGCATCCGCACCAGCAGTTCCTCGACGGCGGCCCGCAGTGTCCAGGGGGCGTGGTCGCCGTGGTGCGGGGCCCGGGAGCTGATCCGGACGGCGGTCCGCACCAGCCGCGACACCTCCGCCGCGAGGTCCCCCCTGACCACCTCCTGGGCGGCCCGGCCCACCGTCTCCTCCCAGTCGCCGCCCGCGTCGGCGAGCGGTGCGACCCGGTCGCGGTAGACGGCGGCCAGTTCCTCGGCGCCGAGCGGGCAGACGAAGAGGGCGTCGATGCGGCGCAGCGAGTCGTAGCCGGTGGTGCCCGCGCAACGCCAGCCGGCCGGGAGCGTCTCGGGGCCGGTGAGGATCTTCTCCACCACCGTCCAGCACCCGTCGGTCGCCGCGGCCAGGCGCCGCAGGTAGCCGCCGGGGTCGGCGAGGCCGTCGGGGTGGTCGACCCGCAGCCCGGTGACGACGCCCTCGGACACCAGGCGCAGCAGCGTCGCGTGGGTGGCGGCGAAGACCGCGGGGTCCTCCACCCGGACCGCGATCAGCTCGTTGATGGTGAAGAACCGCCGGTAGTTCCCCTCCGTGCGGGCCAGCCGCCACCAGGCCAGCCGGTACCACTGGGCGTCCAGCAGCGCGGGCAGCGCCAGGTGCTCGGTGCCGGGCCGGACCGGGAGGACGTGGTCGTGGTAGCGCAGGACGGCGCTCCCGTCCTCGCGGTCGCGCTCCACCCGCAGGTCGCCGGTGACGGCGGCGAGCGGCCCGCCGAGTACCGGCAGCAGGATGCGGCCGTCGTGCCCGCCCTCCTCCCAGTCCACGTCGAACCAGCGGGCGTAGGGGGAGTGCGGGCCCTCGCGCAGCACGTGCCAGAGCGCCTCGTTGCGGGACTCGGGGGCGGGGACGGCCATGTGGTTGGGCACGATGTCGACGACGAGCCCCATGCCGTGCTCCCGCGCCACCCGCGCCAGGTCCCGCAGCCCCGCCTCGCCCCCCAGCTCCGGCCGTATCAACGCGTGGTCGACCACGTCGTACCCGTGCGGCGACCCGGCCACGGTGTCCAGCACGGGGGAGAGGTGGAGGTGGCCGACGCCGAGGGAGGCCAGGTAGGGCACGGCCTTCTGCGCGGCGGAGAACGGGAAGCCGGGCTGGACCTGGAGGCGGTAGGTGGAGGTGGGAACGGTCGGCGGGGCACCGGGCGGTGGCGTGGCCGGGGCGGCGGACGAGGCGGGTGCCGCGGGGCGGGAGGCGCTGCGGTCGGGCGTCATGGCTCATCCGTACCCGCCCGGCGGCCTCTCTTCTCCTGCGATTGTGCCGCCGGGCGCACCCGCACGCCTCAGGACGGCCGGTGCAGGACCACCAGGCTGCGCGCGGCGAGCGTGAGGCGGTCCCCCGCCTGCACCTTCTGGCCGCTGCCCGCCAGTACCGCCTTGGGGTCGGCGGTGTCGACCACGGCCTGCCACTGCCGGCCGTGGTCGACGGGCACCGTGAACTCCCGCTCCTCCTCGTGCGCGTTGAACATCAGGAGGAAGGAGTCGTCGGAGATCCGCTCGCCGCGTTCGCCCGGCTCGGAGATGGCGTGGCCGTTGAGGAAGACCGTCAGCGACTTCGCGTGGGCGGCCTCCCAGTCGTCCCTGTGCATCTCCTCGCCCTCGGCGGTGAACCACGAGATGTCCGAGAGCTCGTCGTGGGTGCCCTCCATCGGCCGGCCGTGGAAGAAGCGGCGCCGCCGGAAGACGGGGTGGTTGCGGCGCAGCCAGACCATCTGGCGGGTGAAGGCCAGCATTTCGCGGTCCAGGCCCGGCTGGACGGCCCCCTCGGCGGCCGGGTCGCCGCCCGCCTCGGGCTCCACCGGCCAGTGCACCCAGGAGAGCTCGTTGTCCTGGCAGTAGGCGTTGTTGTTGCCCTGCTGGGTGCGGCCGAACTCGTCACCGTGGCTGAGCATCGGCACGCCCTGGGAGAGCATGAGCGTGGCCACGAAGTTGCGCATCTGCCGGGCGCGCAGCTCCAGCACGCCCGGGTCGTCGGTCGGCCCCTCGGCGCCGCAGTTCCAGGACCGGTTGAAGCTCTCGCCGTCCCGGTTGTCCTCGCCGTTGGCCTCGTTGTGCTTGTCGTTGTAGGCGACGAGGTCGTGCAGGGTGAAGCCGTCGTGGCAGGTCACGAAGTTGATGGAGGCCAGCGGCCGGCGCCCGTCACCCTGGTAGAGGTCGGAGGAGCCCGTCAGCCGGGAGCCGAACTCGGCCAGCGTCGCCGGTTCGCCCCGCCACAGGTCGCGGACGGTGTCGCGGTAGCGGCCGTTCCACTCCGTCCACAGCGGCGGGAAGTTGCCGACCTGGTAGCCGCCCTCGCCGACGTCCCAGGGCTCGGCGATCAGCTTCACCTGGGAGACCACCGGGTCCTGCTGGACCAGGTCGAAGAACGAGGACAGCCGGTCGACCTCGTGGAACTGGCGGGCCAGCGTCGCCGCGAGGTCGAAGCGGAAGCCGTCCACGTGCATCTCGGTCACCCAGTACCGCAGCGAGTCCATGATCAGCTGGAGGACGTGGGGGCTCCGCATGAGCAGCGAGTTGCCGGTGCCCGTGGTGTCCATGTAGTACGCGGGGTCGTCGGTGAGCCGGTAGTAGGAGGCGTTGTCCAGGCCGCGGAAGGAGAGCGTGGGCCCCAGGTGGTTGCCCTCCGCGGTGTGGTTGTAGACCACGTCCAGGATGACCTCGATGCCCGCCTGGTGCAGGGCCCGCACCGCGGACTTGAACTCCAGCACCTGCTCGCCGCGGTCGCCCCAGGAGGCGTAGGCGTTGTGCGGGGCGAAGAAGCCGATGGTGTTGTAGCCCCAGTAGTTCGTCAGGCCCGCGTCCACCAGCCGGTGGTCGTTGACGAACTGGTGTACGGGCATGAGTTCCAGGGCCGTCACGCCGAGCCGGGTGAGGTGGTCGATGATCGCCGGGTGGGCCAGCGCCGCGTAGGTGCCGCGCAGGTCCCGGGGCAGCTCCGGGTGGAGCATCGTCAGGCCCTTGACGTGCGCCTCGTAGAGCACCGTCTCGTGGTAGTCGGTGTGCGGCGGCCGGTCGTCGCCCCAGTCGAAGTAGGGGTTGACCACCACGGAGGTCATGGTGTGCGGCGCCGAGTCGAGGTCGTTGCGCACCTCGGGCCGGCCGAACCGGTACCCGTAGACCGCCTCGTCCCAGTCGATGCTGCCGCTCACCGCCCGCGCGTAGGGGTCCAGCAGCAGCTTCGCCGAGTTGCACCGGTGGCCGGCGCCCGGCTCGTAGGGGCCGTGCGCCCGGAAGCCGTAGCGCTGACCCGGCATGATCCCGGGCAGGTAGGCGTGGCGCACGAAGGCGTCGGACTCGCGCAGTTCGACGGCCGTCTCCGACCCGTCGTCGTGCAGCAGACACAGCTCGATGCGGTACGCCGCCTCGGAGAACACCGCGAAGTTGGTACCCGCCCCGTCGTACGTGGCACCGAGGGGGTACGCCCGTCCTGGCCAGACCTGCATACGTCGACTCTTCCACTTCTCGAGGGGCAACCGCCACGGATCGTCACGGCGTGCGGGGGCCGCACCGCATCCTTCCCCAACTCGCACCCGACCGTGCCTCTTTGACGCAAGAATCGGAACCGGACCTCGCGGCGCACCGCGGCCGCGGGAGCCACGCGCCCACCCGGGACCCGCCGGCGCGGCCCCGTGGCACGCGTACGGCCCCGGGGGCAGTATCCGACAGCGGCGGCCCACCGCCCGTCATCTTCCCGCCCCGGGGCCCGTCGTGCCGCCGTTGCGGTGAACCGCCCGCCGCGGCCCGCGTCAACCGTGCGCCCGTCCCCTCGCCCGCCCAGGGGGCGCGCGGGCACGCCGCACGCGGCCGGTGCGGGTTCGCGCCGCTCGCACGGGCCGGATGCCCTCACAGAACGCGCACAACCACCTGCGGATGACCCGCCGCCGCCCAGGGAAGGGAGCCATCCGGTCGCACCGCCG
Organism: Streptomyces sp. NPDC059740; assembly: GCF_042733155.1. Taxonomy (NCBI): domain Bacteria; kingdom Bacillati; phylum Actinomycetota; class Actinomycetes; order Kitasatosporales; family Streptomycetaceae; genus Streptomyces; species Streptomyces sp. NPDC059740. The sequence goes on from NZ_JBHWGP010000034.1 coordinate 35,543, forward strand.
CGACACGCGCAGTAGGGTGCGGTGATCGTTGACACGGGGTGAAGGGAAGGCGGTGTACGGGTGAGTTCGGGCGGGCTGGAGTTGCCCCCGGGTGAGGAGGACCAGGAGGTCCCCGAGGGCGGCCCCCTCGACACACCGCCGGGTGCGGTGTCCGTCGCACGGCCGATGGAGATCGGCACCGAGCTGGACTGGGACGCGGCAGCCTGGAGTGAGGTGCGCACCCGCGTCCGCCGGGCCGGCCGCGCCTACATCTGGCTGAACCTCGTCGAGCAGCGCATGCGGGCCCTGGTCGCCGCGGTGCTGCGACCGATCTACGAGCCGGTGCACGGCGACGACTGGGTCGTGGCGGCGGCCGGCCACACCGGGCAGGAGTGGGTGCAGCGGGCGGTGGCGGTGCGCGAGGTCAGTCGCCGCAAGGGCTACCTGCTGGACCCCGCCGACGACAACATCGTCAGCTTCCTGACGCTGCCGCAGCTGCGCGAGCTGATGGTGCAGCACTGGCCGTGCTTCGAGCCCTACGTCGAGGACCGCCGCGACGTGGAGCTGGCGCTGGACGAGCTGGAGGTGGCGCGCAACGTCGTCTCCCGCAACCGGGCGCTCTCCGAGACGGTGCTGGCCCAGGCCGAACGCGCCTCCGCCCGGCTGCTGGCCCTGCTCGGCGCCGGGGGCGGCGGCCGGGGGACGGGCCGGCTGCCGGGCGACGCCGTCGAGGACCTCGTCGGCGACCGCTACGCCGACGTCGTCGGGGTCCACCCCGACCGGGTGCGCCTCCAGCGCCAGCTCCCCGCCGAGGACCTCTTCGGCGGCGCGCGCCGGCTCGACGCCGTGGGCATAGGACTGAACCTGCTGGTGCAGAACTACTCGGGCCGCCGACTGGTGCGGCTGGCCGAGTCCGGCTGCCGGGTGCGCCTGCTCTTCCTCAACCCGGCCTCCAGCGCGGTACGCCGCCGTGAGCGGGAACTGGGGCTGCGCAAGAGCGAGCTGAGCCGGTCGGTGGAGATGAACATCCGCCACATGCGCAGGGTCCGTGCCGGACTGCGCGACCCCGGCGCCTTCGAGATCCAGGTCTTCGACGAGACCCCCCGGTTCACCGCCTACCTGGTGGACGGCGACGGGCCCGACGGCCTCGCCGTCGTCCAGTCCTACCTGCGGCGCAGCCGCGGCATCGAGTCCCCGGTGCTGGTGCTGCGCGGCAGCCGGCGGGAGGTCGTCACCGGACCCGGCGACCAGGAGAGCGGTCTGTTCCAGACCTACCGGGAGGAGTTCGAGCAGGTCTGGGCCGACGCCCGCCCGGTCTCCTGAGGACCCCGGGGGACGGCCCCGCCGTCCCCCGGCCCGGGAGTTGCGCGCGGATCAGCCGGGTGGCCGTGGCGCGCGGACGCCTCAGTCCACCAGAGCCTGCTGCACCAGCCCCCGCAGGACGGAGCGCAGCGGCAGCGTCCCCGCGGGCAGCAGCTGGGTGAGGAAGAGCACCGTGATCTCCTCCACCGGGTCGACCCAGAACAGCGTGGAGGCCGCCCCGCCCCAGGCGAACTCGCCGGCCGAACCCAGCCCCCGCAGCGCCGCCGGGTCCTGCACCACCGAGAAGCCCAGCCCGAAGCCGTGCGCCTCGGGCGAGGCCTCGGCGAACAGCGGACGGCCGAAACTGCCCAGGTCGGCGCCGCCCGGCAGGTGGTTGCGGGCCATGTAGTCCACCGTCCGCGACCCCAGCAGGCGCACCCCGTCGAGTTGGCCCCGGCCCAGCAGCATGCGGGTGAAACGGTCGTAGTCGGCCGCGGTGCCCACCAGCCCGCCGCCGCCGGAGAGGTGGTGCGGCGGACGGTTCGCCACCCGCCCCATGCCCGGCAGGAGCTGCGCGCGGCCGTCCGGCCCGGCCCCGTACAGCGTGGCCAGCCGCTCGGCCCGGTCCTCCGGGACGTGGAAGTCGGTCTCGTGCATGCCCAGCGGCTGGAGGATCCGGGTGCGCAGGAAGTCGTCGAGCCGCATGCCGGAGACGACCTCCACCACCCGGCCCAGCACGTCGGTGGCCACCGAGTAGTTCCACTCCGCACCCGGCTGGAAGAGCAGCGGGATGCGGGCCCACGCCTCGCAGCTGTCCGCCAGGTCGAAGCCCTTGGGGTGCGCCCACTCGAACCCCGCCGCGCGGTACATCTCGTCGACCGGGTGCGCGCGGTGGAAGCCGTAGGTCAGGCCCGCGGTGTGGGTCAGCAGGTGCCACACGGTGACCGGTTCGGCCGCCGGGACGGTGCGGGGCCGCGTCGCGTTGCCGCCGTCGAACACCTGCACCTCGGCGAAGGCGGGTATGTAGTCGCTGACCGGATCGGTGAGGGCGAGGCGCCCCTCCTCGTACAGCATCATCGCTGCGACGCTGGTCACCGGCTTGGTCATGGAGTACAGGCGCCACAGTGTGTCGACACCCACCGGCGCGCCCGCCTCGACGTCCCGGTGGCCGTACGTCGACAGGTGCACCGTCCGCCCTGCCCGGCCGACCGCCACCAGCCACCCCGGCAGTTGCCCCGCGTCCACCCAGGCCTTCAGACGGGTGTCGATCCGGGTCAGCCGCTCCGGGTCGAAACCCAGCTCCGCGGCCTCCGCGTCCACCCCGAACTCCGTCACGTCCACTCGCCTCCTGGAAACGTCCGGCGGCGGCCCTCGCCACCGCCCGAAGACCAGCACGCCGACGCGGCCCGGGGCAAGACCCGATCGGCGCCGGCGGGTGGGGGAGCGGGCCGCGGACTCAGAACGGGTACCAGCGCACCGCCGCGTCCCCCTCGCGCAGCGAGGCCACCCGCCGCCGGAACTCGGCCGCTGCCGCCGGGTTGCCCGGCGCGTGCTGGGCGACCCAGGCGCAGCTCGCCGTCTCCCGCGCACCGCGCAGCACCGCGCAGCCCGCCCAGTCCCGCACGTCCCAGCCGTAGACCTCGACGAACGCGGCGTACTCCGCCTCCGGCAGGCCGTAGCGGTCCCGGCTGAGCGCCATCACCACCAGGTCGTGCTCGCGCAGGTCGTCGGCGAAGGTCTCCAGGTCCACCAGGACCGGGCCGTCGGGGCCGACGTGCACGTTGCGGGTGAGCGCGTCACCGTGGACGGGCCCCGGCGGCAGGTGCGGTTCGAGCGCGGTCGCGGCGGCGGCGTAGGCGTCCCGGCGGCCCCGCAGGTACTCGGCGTCCGCCGCCGAAACCGCGTCCCCCGCCAGTCGCAGCCAGCGCTCCACCCCGCCCAGCAGGTCGCGCCGCGGCAACGAGGGCCCGGGCGGCGGCTTGGGCAGCGCGTGGACGCGGCGCAGCAACCCGGCGAGGTCCGCGGGCGCCGCGGGGCGCACCGCCTCCGGCAGCCGCTGCCAGTAGGTCACCGGGTGGCCGTCCACCAGCACCGCCTCCGGTTCCGCGGCCCGCACCGCCGGCACGCCCTCCTGCTCCAGCCAGGCCGCCACCGCCACCTCCCGGCGGGCACGCGGCAGCAACTCCGCGTCCCGCCCCACCCGCACCACCGGACCGGACTCGCCCACCGCGAACACGGCGTTCTCGCCCAGCGCCAGCAGCCGTGCGTCGGCGGCGACGTCGGGGCGCCCCGCGACGGCCAGCACGGCACGGGCCCGCGCCTCGGTGAAGGGGGTGGTCTGCGCCTCGCTCATGGTGGAAGCCGCTCCTCGGTGACAGGTTTCGACGGTGCTGCCGCGGCTGCCGGCACCGGCACCCAAGGCCCGGTCGCGCCGGCAGCCGGGAACAGTCTCCCACCGGGCGCGGGGCACTTGCGGCGGCGGCCGGGAACACACGGCCTACCCGACAATGCGGCCATCCCGGACACCGGCCGTCGCGGCGCTTGACGGGAGTCGCCCAGGTCACGACGATGACGGCGGCTGTTCGGCAGCCGACGGGGGCGCGCGGCCCCCTCGCGGGCACCTGCCCCGGGCCGCGCGGAGAAAAGGGGAGTGGAGTTGAGCCTCGCGACCGCGACGGGCCGGCCGCCCGGCCAGGGCCGCCGGCCCGAAGGGGGCGGGCGGTCCACGGGGACCTGGTTCCTGGTGCTGCCCGCCGTCCTGCCCATCCTGGTGCTGAGCGTCGGACCGCTGCTCTACGGCATGTCACTGGCGTTCACCGACGCCCAGTCCGGCCGCACCGCGCCCACCCACTTCGTCGGCGTACTCAACTTCGCCGACCTGCTGCACGACTCCCTGTTCTGGGAGTCCTTCCGCATCGGCATGGTGTGGGCCGTGGGCGTCACCGTCCCGCAGTTCCTGCTCTCCCTGGGCCTCGCGCTGCTCCTGACCCAACGGCTGCGGCTGCGCTGGCTGGTCCGCGTCCTGGCGATCGTGCCGTGGGCGATGCCGGAGGTCGTCGTCGGCGTGATGTGGCGGCTGGTCTACCACCCCGACGCCGGGGTGCTCAACGAGACGCTGCGCCGCCTGGGCCTCAGCCACCTCCTGGGACTGGAGGACGGCCGGGACTGGCTGAGCGGACTGGGCACCGCGCTGCCCGCCGTCATCGTGGTGGGCGTGTGGGCCGGCATGCCGCAGACCACGGTGGCGCTCCTGGCCGGCCTGCAGAACGTCCCCGGTGAGCTGCGAGAGGCCGCCACCGTGGACGGCGCCGGAGCCTGGCGGCGCTTCACCACCGTCACCTGGCCCGCGGTGCGCCCGGTGGCCCTGGCCATCACCGCCCTCAACTTCATCTGGAACGCCAACTCCTTCGCGCTGGTCTACGTCCTCACCGACGGCGGTCCCGGCGGCCGTACCCGGCTGCCGATGCTCTTCGCCTACGAGGAGGCGTTCCGCTACGGCCAGTTCGGCTATGCCGCCGCCATGGGCATGGTCCTGGTCGCCGTCGTCGCGGTCCTGCTCGGCGTGTTCCTCGCCGCCCGGCTGCGTGGCGACCGGACCTACCGGGTGGAGGAGCGGTGACGACCACCCCGGCCTGCGAGCCCCTCACCCCTGCAGCGCACCCCCCGCCCGCCGGCGCCCCCGCCCGCCGCCGCCCCCGGCGGCCCGCCCGCCGGGCCGCCGGACGCGCCGGCCAGTACCTGGCGCTGCTGGCCTACACGGCCTTCCTCGCCTTCCCGTTCCTGTGGCTGGTCTCCACGGCCTTCAAGCCGCCCCGCGAACTGGCGCGGCTGCACCCCACCTGGATCCCCGACCACCCCACGCTGGACAACTTCCGGCAGGCCCTGCGGGAGCAGCCGCTGCTGAGGTCGGCCGGCAACAGCCTGCTGACCGCCGCGGCCTGCGCGGTGGTGGCGGTGGTGATCGCCACGCCGCTGGCGTACGTGCTGGCACGCCGCCGCACCCGGCTGACCCGCGCCGCCTCGGCCTGGGTGGTGGTCAGCCAGGCGTTCCCGCTGGTCGTCCTGATCATCCCGCTGTTCCTGCTGCTGAAGTCCTGGGGCCTGGTCGACTCCCGGGCCGGGCTGGTCATGGTCTACGTGGTGTGGTCCCTGCCGTTCGCGCTGTGGATGCTGACCGGTTACGTCCGCGCGGTGCCGCGGGAGCTGGAGGAGGCGGCGGCCGTGGACGGCGCGGGCCGCCTGCGCGTACTGGTCTCGGTCATCGCGCCGCTCCTGGCCCCCGGCATCGTCGCCACCACGCTCTTCGCCTTCCTCACCGCCTGGAACGAGTTCTTCTTCGCCCTCGTCCTCCTCAAGTCCCCGGACGAGCAGACCCTCCCGGTGGTGCTCACCCACTTCATCGGCGCCGGCGGCACCCCCGACCTCGGCCCGCTGGCCGCCGCGGCCCTGCTGGCCACCCTCCCCGCTCTGGTGCTCTTCGCCGTCATCCAGCGCCGGATCACCGACGGCATGCTCGCGGGGGCGGTGAAGGCGTGAGGGGCACGGACACCGACCGCGAGACCGGCGGCCAGGACGGCACGACGGGCGGCGGCACCACCACCGCGGCGGCTCCCGCCACTGCCCCCGCCCCCTCCCGCCGCACCGTCCTGGCCGCCGCCGCCCTCCCCGCCGCGGGGCTGCTGGCCGGCTGCTCCGGCACCGGCCGGCAGCGTGGCGCCAGGGGCGCGGTCACCCTGCGGTTCCAGTCGCTGGCCTGGCAGCAGGAGTCGGTCGAGGCCAACAAACGGCTCGTCCAGGAGTGGAACGCACGCCACCGCACGGTCCGGGTCGAGTACGTCCAGGGCTCCTGGGACACCGTCCACGACCAGCTGCTGACCGCCTTCGAGGGCGGCGAGGCACCCGACGTCATCCACGACGCCTCCGACGACCTTGCCGACTTCGCCTACGGCGGCTACCTCGCCGACCTGACCGACCTGCGCTCGGACCGGCTGCGCGCCGACATCCCCGAGGCGAGCTGGCGGACCGGCACCTTCGCCGGCCGGGTCCACGGCGTGCCCTTCCTCCAGGAACCCCGCGTCCTGCTGGCCAACCGGGCCCTGCTGCACGCCGCCGGGGTCGACGAGCCGACGCCCGCACACCCGTGGAGCTGGCCGGAGTTCGAGGCCGCGACCCGGCGGCTGACCGGGCACGGGCGCCACGGCATGGCCTGGCCGCTCAAGGAGCCGGTCTCCCTCACCCTCAACCTCGCCCTGTCCACCGGCGGACGCGTCTTCTACGCCGGCGAGGGCGGCGACTGGCAGGTGCGGTTCGACTCCGCCGACTCCCAGGTGGCCCGAGTGGTCCACGACCAGATCACCGTGGACCGCACCGCCTCGCGCACCGCGCTGGGGATGAGCGGCTCGGACACCCTGCCCGCGTTCTTCGCCGGCCGCTACGCCATGGTGCCGCTGGGCTTCTCCTACCGCCAGCAGATCGTCCAGCAGGCCCCGAAGGACTTCGACTGGACAGTGCTGCCCTCCCCGGCGGGGTCCGGCCCCGGCCAGGGCGTCAGCCCGCAGACCCTCTCGGTCGCCGAGACCTGCCGCCACAAGGAGGCGGCGATGGAGTTCGTCGACTTCCTCCTCTCCCCGCCGAGCATGGTCCGCCTCGCGCTGGGCGACTGGATGCTGCCCACCGGCACCACCGCGCTGCGCGACCCGCGCCTGCACACCTCCCGGTACCACTGGGCGACGGGCACCGCCCTGGCACCGACGCTGCACGCGGCACCGGCCCAGGCGGTGCGCGGCTACGCCGAGTGGAAGGACAAGGTCGCCACCCCGGGCCTCCAGGAGTACTACAGCGGCGCCGTGGGCCTCGGCGAGCTGCGGCGCCGCCTCGTCGAGGACGGGAACCGGGTGCTGGCCAGGTACCAGCGGTGAAGGGGCGGCCCGGGCGCCGGTACGGTAAAGCGGTTGCGGGTGCGGTCCGGCGTCGGTGAGGATGACGGCATGTGCTTCTCCTCCAGCGCGCAGGGCGCTGCGGGCCCGGTGGTCTTCGACCGCTCCGGCCGCACCCTGCCCGCCCGTCGGCTCCGAGCGGTCACCCCCGTCTCCACCCCGGTGACCGCCGCCGCGTAGTTCCCGCCCTCCTCCTCGGACCGGGCCCCGCCACGGGCGTCCGTACCGCCCCGTCGAGCGGCGCCCCCCGTCCCGGACCCCGGTGTCCGAGGCCGGTGGCGCAGCCCTTCGGTGTGCCGCACGCACCTCCACCCCTGACGCACCGTTGCCGAGGGGGTCGCGGACCGTGCCGTCCCTGAGGAGCGGTGCCCTGAGGACCCCGCGGTGAGCTGCTGTCGCCGGACGTGTGGGCGATACGTCCCCACCCTTCGACGAACTCGAAAGAAGCCACATGCCGACGCGCAAGCCTGCCCACATCGCGATGTTCAGCATCGCCGCACACGGTCACGTCAACCCGAGCCTGGAGGTGATCCGCGAGCTCGTCGCCCGCGGCCACCGCGTGACCTACGCCGTCCCGCCGGCCTTGGCCGACCTCGTCGCCGCCACCGGCGCCGAGGTGAAGGCCTGGCACTCCACCCTGCCCACCGGCGACCGGCCGGAGGAGTGGGGATCGGAGACCATCGACTACCTGGAGCTCTTCCTGGCCGACGCCGTGCAGGCGCTGCCGCAGCTCTCCGCCGCCTACCAGGACGACCGGCCCGACCTGGTCCTCGCCGACATCACCGCCTACCCGGCGCGGGTCCTCGCCCACCGCTGGCAGGTCCCCTTCCTCCAGCTCTCCCCCAACCTCGTGGCCTGGGAGGGCTACGAGGAGGAGGTCGGCAAACCCATGATGGACCCCATCCGGGCGACGGAACGGGGCGCCGCCTACTACGCCCGCTTCACGCAGTGGCTGTCGGACAACGGCCTGGAGATGGACCCCGACCACTTCTCCGGCCGCCCCGACCACAGCCTCGTCCTCATCCCCCGGGCGCTCCAGCCCCACGCCGACCGCGTCGACCCCGGCCGCTACACCTTCGTCGGGGCCTGCCAGGGGGACCGCAGCGCTCAGGGCACTTGGACGCGGCCCGCCGGCGCGGAGAAGGTCCTGCTGGTCTCGCTGGGCTCGACGTGGACCAGGCAGCCGGAGTTCTACCGGGCCTGCGTCGAGGCCTTCCGCGACCTGCCCGACTGGCACGTGGTCCTGCAGATCGGCCGCCACGTGCGCCCCGAGGAACTCGGGCAGGTACCCGCGCACTTCGAGGTGCGGTCCTGGGTGCCGCAGCTCGCCGTGCTCAAGGAGGCCGACGTGTTCGTCACCCACGCGGGGGCCGGCGGCAGCCAGGAGGGACTGGCCACCGCCACGCCCATGGTCGCCGTCCCGCAGGCCGTCGACCAGTTCGGCAACGCCGCGGTGCTCCAGGAACTCGGCGTCGCCCGGCACCTGCCCAAGGAGGAGGCCACGGCCGCCGCGCTGCGCGAGGCGGTGCTCGCGCTCGCCGGCGATCCCGAAGTGGCCGCCCGCGCCCGGGAACTGGCCGCTCAGGTGCAGTCCGAGGGCGGCACCCGCCGGGCGGCCGACCTGGTGGAACAGCGCCTGCCGCGCGTCTGACAAGGCCGGCCGGGGCGGACGAGGACCGCCCCGGCCGCGCCACCCCCGCCTATCCGGCCCGTGTACCGGCCGCTCGGGGACAGAAGGCCAAACAGATCACGAACCATGTCGTGAGGTGGCATTTAAGCGCCGGTAGCCGAAGCAGGCAGTGCCTACCGCCACGGCCCTGCCCGACCGGATGCCGAGCCGTTTCCCGCAACTGCGCGGCCGGGTACGCCCGGGGGCTTCCCGTCCGGCGGGCCGGGCGGGGGGTTCAGCGGTGGCTGGCGAGGAGCAGCGTCCACCAGGGGCCGCCGCTCCCGGTGCTGACCCCGACACCGGCGTCCCGGTAGGCGCAGGTCAACACGGTCGCCCGGTGCTCGGTGCTGGCCATCCAGACGCGCACCACGTCGCCGGCGCGGTCCTGTCCGCGCGCCACGTTCTCGCCCACCCGGTGCCACCGGTAGCCCGCCGCGGCCACCCGGCGGCCCGGTGCAGTGTGTTCGGGCCGGTTGTGGGAGAGGGAGTGGGCGCGGGCCATCGCCTTGCTGTGCCGCTGTGCGGCCCTGGCCAGCGTGGCGTCGACACGGACCGGGCCGCAGTGGGCGTGGGCCCGTTCCCGGTTGACCAGGCGGACGACCGTGGCCGGCGCCTCGCGCAGAGCGGTCCTGCGGTGCGCCGGTCGCCGGTGGGCCGCGGGCGGGTTGCGGTGGGCGGGCTGCCAGGGGGAGTGCCACAGCGGAGGCGACTGCGCCAGGTCGGGCAGCGGACGGAGGGTGAAGGACGGCGGGCTCAGGTGCCATCCGTCCGGCGGGCCCGGTTCGGACGCCGCCGGGAGAACCGAGGAGGCATCCCCGTGCGCCGCCGCCACGCTGCCGGCGCCGAGCAGCGTCCCCGCCGCCAGCAGGCACGCGGCGATGCGCCTCGCGGCCCCGGCTCTGCCTTGTCCGGTGCCCCTGGTGGCCGTCATGTCACCCTCCGCTCCCTGTCACGTCGACCTTCCCCGGGCGATTGCCTACCCGGGGGTGCGGCAACGGCGGCCGGTTGCCGCGGAGGCTCACCGGAAAGGGCCAACCGGTCCAGCCCGGACATCCAGGCCCGCGCTCCCCGGGCGCTGCGCGGGCGTCGGGCGGGTAAGCCGAGCAGAGGTCACGGGATCGTGCGTTCCTGTGCGTTTCCGACCCGAGCGGCGAGGCTCAGGCGCGCTGCGCGGGCGTCGGGCCCCGCCCCTCAGTTGCCACCGCCCTGCTTCCCGCCTCACCGATCCGGCGGGGTGGAGATCGGACTGGGCGATCAGCGGTGCGGTGCCCGCCGGTGACGGGAGGGGCGTGGGCGGTTGCCCGGACGGCCCCCTCACCCCCGGCATGCCGTCGCCACCGAAGCCGGAGCCTTCGGGGCGGCCGGCGCGGTGGCCGGGCCGGCCGGAGGCACCACCAGGGACAGCACCGCGGCGGCGGCGCAGGCCGCACCCAGGACCAGCCAGACCGGGCCGTAACTGCCCAGCGCGTCGCGGGCGGCGCCGCCGAGGAAGGAGGCCAGCGCGGCGCCGACCTGGTGCGCGGCGCCGGCCCAGCCGAACACCAGCGCGGCGTCCTCCCCGTAGAAGGCCCGGCACAGCGCGACGACCGGCGGCACGGTCGCCAGGTCGAGCAGACCGAAGAGGACCACGAAGGCCATCATGGGCGGGCCCACGGTGGCGGTCATGATCAGTGGCAGGCCGGCCAGCAGCAGGCCGCGCAGCACGAAGCAGACGGCCAGCAGCCGGCGGGCGTCCACGCGGTCGGTGAGCCAGCCGGAGAGGACCGTGCCGACCACGTTGAAGACGCCGATGGCCGCCAGCAGCGAGGAGGCGGTGGTGACCGGCATGCCGTGATCGTGGGCGGCCGGCGCGAAATGGGTCCACATGATGCCGTTGGTGGACGCCCCGCAGATGGCGAACGCCCCGGCGAGGAGCCAGAACGGCCCGGTGCGGGCGGCTGCGCGCAGGACGGCCACCGTGCGGCGGGCGGCGCCCGGCACCGGCGCCGGACGGGGGACGAAGACCTTGCTCCCGTAGGGGCGCCGGCCCAGGCCGGCGGGGTGGTCGTGCAGCGTGAGGGCGACCAGCGGTGTCACCGCCAGGGCGGCGAGGGCGAGGCTGACCAGCGCGGGCCGCCAGCCGTGGTGGTCGACCGTCCACGACAGGGCGGGCAGGAACACCATCTGCCCCAGGACGCTGCCGGCGGAGAGGACGCCGGTGACCAGGCCGCGGCGGTGGACGAACCAGCGCTGGGTGACGGTGGTGCCCAGCGTCATCGACAGGGAACCGGTGCCCAGACCGACCAGGAAGCCCCAGTAGAGCGTGAACTGCCAGGCGGCGTGCACGGTCGTGGTGAGAACCGCCCCCACGGCGACGGCACCCAGGGCCGCGAGGACGACCCGGCGTATGCCGAACCGGTCCATCAGCGCGGCGGCGTAGGGGGCCGTGAGGCCGTAGAGGACCATGTTGAGCGAGGAGGCCAGCCCGATCGAGCCGCGTGACCAGGTGAACTCCTGGCGCAGGGGGTTCTGGAGGATGCCGGGCGCGGTCGAGAAGGCTCCGGCGACGACGATCGCCAGCGCGGTGACGGCCGCCACCCACCAGGCGCGGTGCGGGGACTTCCACTTGAGACGAACGGTCGTGACGTGCATGTCCTCATCGTTGGGCGGGCGGTGCACCCGGACCACTGGCCGGACAGACAGGTAGTGAAAGAATCCGGCCATGACCGCAGTGAGTGACCAGTCCGTGCACCGGGTGGCGGTCCTGGTGCGCCCGGGCCTGCTCCCGATGGAACTCGGCATCGTGCACCGGCTGTTCGGAACCGCGGTGGACCCCCTGGGGCAGGCCCTGTACTCGGTGGTGACCTGCGCCCCCGAGCCCGGTGAGATCGCCACGGACGCGGACTTCACCGTCAGCGTCGCAGCGGGACCGGAGGCGTTGCAGGACGCGGACACGGTGGTCGTGCCCGCCGCCGTCGAGGACTACCGGCCCCAGCGGCGCGGGCGGTTGGACCCGTCGGTGCGCACCGCCCTGGAGCAGGTGCCGGCCGGGGCGCGGCTGGCGTCCATCTGCACCGGCTCGTTCGTGCTGGCGGCGGCCGGGCTGCTGGCGGGGCGGCGGGCGACGACGCACTGGAAGTCGTGTGCCGAACTCGCCGCGCTGTACCCGGAGATCGACGTCGACCCCGACGTGCTGTACACCGACGACCGACGGGTACTGACCTCGGCGGGGGTCGCCGCCGGGATCGACCTGTGCCTGCACATGATCCGCAGCGACCACGGCGCCGAGGTCGCGAACACCGTCGCCCGCAACACGGTCGTCCCACCGCACCGGGAGGGCGGACAGGCCCAGTACATACGACAGCCCGTGCCGGAGCCCGAGGGCAGTGCCACCGCCGCCGCCCGCGCCTGGGCGCTGGAGCACCTGGGGGAGGCCCTCACCCTGGCGGACCTGGCACGCCGAACCTCGACGAGCGTGCGCACGCTGACCCGCAGGTTCCGGCAGGAGACCGGGGTGTCCCCGATGCAGTGGCTGGCCCGGCAGCGTCTGGACTACGCCCGCCGCCTGCTGGAACGCACGGACGAGCCCGTGGACCAGGTCGCGGCCCGGGCCGGTTTCGGAACCGGGACCGCGATGCGTCAGCACTTCCGCGAGGTGCTGGGCGTCTCACCGCGCGCCTACCGCAACACCTTCCGGGGCGCGGAGTGAGACCGCGTGCAGGGCGTCGGGCCACCCGGAGCGGACGGGCCGCGGCCCTTGCCGGTGCCTACCGCACCGCCTGGGCGGCGAGCAGCGCGAGCACTCCGTCCACCGCCTCGTCGAACGGGGCGGGGGACTCCGCGGCACGCGCCAGGACGTAACCGCCCTGAAGGACGGCCACGACGGTCGAGGCGGTCGTCGCGGGGTCGAGCCGGCGGCTGAGCTCACCGCGCTCCACGCCCTGCCGCAAAACCTGGGCGATCCGCTCGCGCAACCAGCCGAAGGTCTCCTGGACGGGCCGGCGCAGCACCGGGTCAGCCATGACGTCCGGGTCCTGGGTCAGCCGCCCGACGGGACAGCCCCGCAGCACCTCCCGCTCGCGCCGCAGATAGGAGGTGATCCGCTGCACGGCCGTCCCCTCGGCGGCGAACTGGGCCTCCGCGGCGGCCCGCATCTCCTGGGCGGTGGCTTCCAGGGCGGCGAGGGCGAGGGCGGGCTTGCCCTCGAAGTGGTGGTACATGCTGCCCTGGCCGACCCCGGAACGCTGCTGGATGGCCTTGGGGCTGGTGCCGACGTACCCCCGCTCCCACAGGAGTTCCCGGGTGCTCTCGATCAGTCGCTGCGCGGTGTCCACAGCACAGAGCCTACATACCGGTAGGTACAGGGGTGAACTCCGGCGCGGGCCGGGACGGCGGGCCGGAGGCGTCACCTCTCGCCGACGCCTTTGGCAACCGCCCGGATCAGGCGCTCAGCCGCAGCTCGGGCGCCGCCCACGCCTCGTCGTACCGCAACCCCACCAGGCGCGCCAGCTCCGGGCTCGGACCCAGGACCTCGGCCAGGAGGTCGGCGCCGGCCTCCCGGGCGCCGGCGGCGATGCGGTCGGGCAGCCGGCCCGGCGCCAGAACATAGGGGGCGACGACCACGCGCCGCACCCCCGAAGCCCGCAACCCGCGCACGGCCTCAGCCGTGCGCGGGAGGGACGCGGAGGCGAACGCGGGTCGCACGGCGCACCATCTGGAGGTACGCCGCCACTCCCGCGCGGTGTGGGCGATCGCCGCGATCGCCTCCGGGTCTGAGGAGCCCGCCGAGGCCAGCACGACCCCGGTCGAGGCATGGTCGCCGGGGTGCAGCCCGGCCTCGTGCAGCCGCCGCTCCAGGCCCGCCGTCAGCAGCGGCGACGGGCCCAGGACGTCGGCCATCCGCACCGACAGCCGCGGCAGCCGCGCCCCGGCGCGTCCCAGCACGGCGGGGATGTCGGTCTTGGCGTGGAAGGCGCGGGTCAGCAGCAGCGGCAGCGCCACCACCTCCCGGACGCCCTCGGCGGCAAGCCGCTCCAGCAGCCGCTCCACACCCGGCGTCTGGAAGTCGAGGTAGCACGGCTCCACCCGCAGGCCCGGACGGTCGGCCCGGACCCGCTCGCACAGGGCGGTGACGGTCGCCGCGTGCCGCGGGTCACGGCTGCCGTGGGCGATGACCACGAGGGTGGGGGAGGAAGGAGGGTGCATGGCGGGTCCTGTGGGTTCCTTGACCGGTCCTGGCTCAGCGAGCCGTGGCGAGCAGGCCGCGGCCACGCAGCACCCGGCGTTCGACGGGGGCGAAGACCAGCAGCTCGATGCCGACGCCGACGACGAGGATCAGCACGATCGCCGCCAGCACCAGGGACATGTCGGAGTTGACCCGGCCCTGGTCCAGCAGCTGTCCGAGCCCGGCGCCCAGGTCGGGCGAGGTGGCGATCAGCTCGGCGGCCATCAGCGACCGCCAGGAGAACGCCCAGCCCTGCTTCAGGCCGGCCAGGTACCCCGGCAGCGCGGCCGGCAGCAGCACGTGCCGCACCCCCGACAGGCCCGTCGCCCCCAGGGTACGTCCGGCGCGCAGGAACAGCGGCGGCACCTGGTCCACCCCCGAGACCAGCCCGTTGGCGATGGAGGGCACCGCCCCGAGCAGCACCACGGCGTAGATCGTGGCGTCGGTGATGCCGAACCAGATGATGGCGGCCGGTACCCAGGCCACCGAGGGCAGCGACTGCAACCCCGACAGGATCGGCCCGATGGCCGCCCGCACCGGCCGCACCCGCGCCACCAGCAGCCCCAGCGGCGTGCCGATGACCAGGGCGACGGCGAAGCCCAGGGCGCCGCGCGAGACGCTCTGCCACACGTAGGAGAGCAGCGTGCCCTCCAGCCACTTCTCCTGCAGCGCCCGCCCCACGTCGGCGGGGCCGGGAAGCTGGTAGTGCGGCTTGACCTGGAAGTGGTAGGCCGCCTGCCAGCACGCCAGGACGATCGCCACGGCGATCAGCGGCGGCAGCGCCTTCGCGGCCAGCGTGCGCAGCAGCGGGGCGCGCTGCGGGACGGCGGACTCCAGCGCGTCGAGCCCGGCGTTCAGGCCCTCCGTGTCGGCCGCCCCGGGGCCGGCCCCGGCGCCCTGCCGGGTCTTCTTCTCCGTGCTGACCGGTGCCCGGGCGCTCTCGCCGCCGGCCGGTGCGGTCCCCTCCGCCTCGGCGGGGGTGACCGGCGTGTCAGTGCTGGCCATGGCGGCGGATCTCCCCTCGGAGCTGCTCGGTGATCTCGACGGACAGTTCGGCGACCGCGGTGTCCTCGATGCGGCGCGGCTGCGGCAGGTCCACCGTCCACTCCCGGGCGACGCGCCCCGGGCGGGAGGACATCAGCACCACGCGCTGTCCCAGCCGCACCGCCTCGCGCACGTTGTGGGTGACGAAGAGGACGGACAGGCCCGTCTCGGCCCACACCCGGGTCAGCTCGTCGTGGAGCACGTCCCGCGTGATGGCGTCGAGCGCGGCGAACGGCTCGTCCATCAGCAGCACACCGCTGTCCTGCGCCAGCGCCCTGGCCATGGCCACCCGCTGGCGCATGCCGCCGGAGAGCTCGTGGACCCGCTTGCCGTGGGCCCCCTTCAGCCGTACCAGCTCCAGCAGCCGCTCGGCCTCCGCGCGCCGCTCACCTCGGGGCACGCCCCGCATGCGCAGGGCCAGTTCGATGTTCTTGCCCGCCGTCAGCCAGGGGAAGAGGGCGTGCTCCTGGAACATCAGCGCCGGCCGGCTGCCGGGCACCTCGATGGTCCCGGACGTCGGCCGGTCCAGACCGGCCACCAGGTTCAGCAGCGTGGACTTCCCGCAGCCGGAGGCGCCCAGGAGGCACACGAACTCGCCCGGCGCCACGTCGACGCTGACGTCGTCGAGCACCTGGGTGAGGGCTCCGGCACGGCCGAACGACTTCGAGACGTGGTCGATGCGGGCGGCCGGGACGGTCGCGCCGTCCGTGCCAGTGGCGGCGGACGCGGGCTGCGGGGGCAGCGTGGTGGTCGTCATCGGTGTCACCTCCAGGGAACCGGACTCGTAAGGGGCCTCAAGGTCACTTGACGCCGAGACCGGCGTCGTCGACGGTCGGCCGGCCCTCGCTGCGCAGCACCCGGTTCAGCAGCGTCAGGTCGTAGATGCCGCTCAGCTTCGGCTTCTTCAGCAGGCCCGCCTTCACCGCGTGCTGCGCCTCCTCGCGCAGCGTCGCGGCGTACGGGTCGTCGCTGACGTCGACGGCGGCGAAGGCCGGGTCGAGCACGTTCTGCGGCAGCGCACTGCCGCCGTCCTGCTGGAGCTGGGAGTTGAGCGCCTTCTTCGCCTGGTCGGGATGGCTCCTGATGAAGGCGTTGGTGGCGACCGAGCCGCGCAGCACCGCCTCCACGACCTTCGGGTGCTCCTTGAGGAACTGCTGGCGGACGACGATGTTGGTGATGACGAACCTGCCGTCCTTCCACAGGTCCTTCTCGTTCAGCAGCCGCTTGCCGCCCTCGGCGACCAGCTTCGACGCGGTCGGCTCGGGCACCCAGGCGCCGTCCACCCCGCCCTGCTGGAACGTGGCCGGTATCTCCTTGTTGTCCTGCCGGAGCACCGACACCTCGCCCTTGCCGGTCTGGGCGTCGACCTTCCAGCCCTTCTCGGACAGGTAGTTCAGCAGCGCCACGTCCTGGGTGTTGCCGAGCTGCGGGGTGGCGATCCGCTTGCCCTTGAGGTCCTTCAGGCTGTGGATCTTCTTCGGGTCGACGACGAGCGACACGCCGCCGGAGGCCGAACCGCCGATGATGCGCAGGTTCCGGCCGCCGGCCTGGGTGTAGCCGTTGACGGCCGGGGAGGGGCCGAGCCAGCCGATGTCGATGGTGCCGGCGTTGAGCGCCTCGATCTCGGAGGGACCGGCGTTGAAGACGTACGGCTTGACCTTCGTGCCGCCCAGTTCCTTCTGGAACAGGCCCTCGTACTGGCCCACCAGCGGTGTGGCGTGGGTGACGTTGGCGAAGTAGCCGATGCGGACGGCGGAGAGACCGTCGGTCCTCGCGCCCCTGGCGGCGACCTTGGGCCGCTCCTGCTTCTTGGCCTGTGAGCCGTAGCCGCAGGCGCCGAGGGCACCGGCCAGGAGGGGCACGGCCAGTACGGCGGCCAGCAGACGGGTGGGTGCAGCGGACACGGGAGGGGGTCCTCTCGCAGGGCCGGACACCGCGCTCACGCGGGCCGGACGGCTGGGTGGCGCCGCCCGGTGGACTACCGGGCGGGACGTGCGGGGGTGGTACGGGGTGCGGTGGGGTGTGCCGGGAAGCGCACACATCGCCCCACCCCGCCCTGTCCGCTGCCGAGCCGCCCGCTGCCGATGCGGCCGCCCTCCTTGGCGAAGGTGGCGAAGACGTCCAGGGCACGCGTGAGGTGCACCGGGCACCGCGCCGCACGCAGCCGTGCGGTCGGCGCACCGGTGTGCGCGCTCGTGACGTCCCGGGCAGCCATGGCTAGAAGTCCCAGCCGTCCTCGTCGTCGGCGCCGGTGCCGTGACCGGCGGCCGCGGTCGCCTGGGCGGCCTCCGCGAAGGCGTCGCCCGCCATGCCGGCGGTCAGCGTCAGACCGTCGGAGGGGTCGATGAGCAGGAAGGAGCCGGTGCGCCGGGAATCGGCGTAGGCGTCCACCGCCAGCGGCTCGGCGGTGCGCAGCACGACCCGCCCGATGTCGTTGGCCACCAGCTCACCGGGGGAGGGGTGCTGGGAGAGGTCGTCCAGCGTCAGCCGGGACGGGATCTCCTTGACGATGGCCTTGACGGTGCGCGTGGTGTGCTTCAGCAGCACCCGCGAGCCCACCTTGAGCGGCTGGTCCGCCACGTGGCAGACGGTCGCCCGCACGTCCTGGGTGGGCGTGGGCGCGGTGGCCGACTGGGCGATCAGGTCACCGCGGGAGACGTCCAGGTCGTCGGCGAGGCGGACCGTCACCGACTGGGGCGCCCACGCCACGTCCACGTCCTGGCCGAGCGCCTCGATGGCCTCGATGCGGCTGGTGCGGCCGGACGGCAGGACGGTGACCTCCTCGCCGACGCGCAGTACGCCGGAGGCGATCTGGCCCGCGTAGCCGCGGTAGTCGGGGAGTTCGGGGGTCTGCGGCCGGATGACGTACTGCACCGGGAAGCGGGCCGGGCAGTCGGTCAGGTCGTGGCTGACCGGGACCGTCTCCAGGTGCTCCAGCACGGTCGGTCCGCCGTACCAGCTCATGTTGGCCGAGGCCGTCACCACGTTGTCGCCGGCCAGCGCCGAGATGGGGATGGCGGTGATCTCCGGGACGCCCAGGGAGGCCGCGTAGGCGGTGAACTCCTCGGCGATGGCGGCGAAGACGGGCTCGGCGTAGTCGACGAGGTCCATCTTGTTGACGGCCAGCACCACGTGCGGGACGCGCAGCAGGGCGGCGACCGCGGCGTGCCGGCGGGTCTGCTCCACCACGCCGTTGCGTGCGTCGACCAGCACCACGGCCAGTTCGGCGGTGGAGGCGCCGGTGACCATGTTGCGGGTGTACTGCACGTGCCCGGGGGTGTCGGCGAGGATGAACCGCCGCCGGGGCGTGGCGAAGTAGCGGTACGCCACGTCGATGGTGATGCCCTGTTCACGCTCGGCCCGCAGGCCGTCGGTGAGCAGCGCCAGGTCCGGTGCCTCCTGGCCGCGGGCGGTGGAGGCGCGCTCGACGGCCTCCAACTGGTCGGTGAGGACGGACTTGGAGTCGTGCAGCAGGCGGCCCACCAGGGTGGACTTCCCGTCGTCCACCGACCCGGCCGTCGCGAAGCGCAGCAGCGAGGTCGCGGTCGCCTCGATCGCGGTCGTCGTCATGGTTAGAAGTACCCCTCGCGCTTGCGGTCCTCCATGGCGGCTTCCGACATCTTGTCGTCGGCCCGGGTGGCGCCGCGTTCGGTCAGCCGGGACGCCGCGATCTCCGTGATCACGGCCTCGATGGTGGCGGCGTCGGAGTCGACGGCGCCGGTGCAGGACATGTCGCCCACGGTGCGGTACCGCACCAGGCGCTTCTCCAGCTGCTCGCCGTCCTTCGGGCCGCCCCAGCCGCCGGGCGAGAGCCACATGCCGTTGCGCGCGAACACCTCGCGCTCGTGGGCGTAGTAGATGGCGGGCAGCTCGATGCCCTCACGCTCGATGTACTGCCAGACGTCCAGCTCGGTCCAGTTGGACAGCGGGAAGACGCGCACGTGCTCGCCGGGGGAGTGGCGGCCGTTGTAGAGCTGCCACAGCTCCGGGCGCTGCCGGCGCGGGTCCCAGCCGCCGAACTCGTCGCGCAGCGAGAACACCCGCTCCTTGGCGCGGGCCTTCTCCTCGTCGCGCCGGCCGCCGCCGAACACCGCGTCGAAGCGGTTGGCCTCGATGGCGTGGAGCAGCGGGACGGTCTGCAGCGGGTTGCGGGTGCCGTCGGGCCGCTCGCGCAGCTCGCCGCGGTCGATGAACTCCTGCACCGAGGCCACGTGCAGCCGCAGCCCGTGCTGCTCGACCGTGCGGTCGCGGTACTCCAGCACCTCGGGGAAGTTGTGGCCGGTGTCGACGTGGAGCAGCGAGAAGGGCACCGCCGCGGGGGCGAACGCCTTCAGCGCCAGGTGCAGCATGACGATGGAGTCCTTGCCGCCGGAGAACAGGATCACCGGGCGTTCGAACTCCCCCGCCACCTCGCGGAAGATGTGGACGGCCTCCGACTCCAGCGCGTCGAGGTGGGAGAGCGCGTAGGGGCTCTCGTCACCGGCACCGGAACCGGTCTCGTGCCGGGTGGCCGCGGTCGTCATGCCAGACCCCTCTCGTTCAGCAGCGTGTGCAGCGCCTGCACGGACTCCCCCACCGTCTGGGTGTGCGACTCGATCCGCAGGTCGGGCGAGTCGGGGACCTCGTACGGGTCGTCGACGCCGGTCAGCCCCGATATCTCGCCTGCCGCCTGCTTGGCGTACAGGCCCTTCACGTCCCGCTCGGAGCACACCTCGACCGGGGTGGCCACGTGGACCTCCAGGTAGCCGGTGCCCTCGCTCTGGTGACGCTTGCGCACCGCCTCGCGGCTGTCGGCGTACGGCGCGATCACCGGGACCAGCGCCAGCACGCCGTTGCTGGCGAGGAGTTCGGCGACGAAGCCGATGCGCTGGACGTTGGTGTCGCGGTCCTCGCGGGAGAAGCCGAGCCCGGCGGAGAGGAAGGTGCGGATCTCGTCGCCGTCCAGCACCTCCACTCTTCGCTCCGGCCGCTCGGCGCGCAGCCGCTCGGCGAGAGCGTGCGCAAGTGTGGTCTTTCCCGCGCTCGGCAGGCCGGTGAGCCACACGGTGGCGCCCGTCTCAATCGTCATCGTGGCCTCCCGGCCTTCCGGTTCGAAGGTCTGGCTCGCTCATGTGTGCAGGCCGCACTCGGTCTTCTCGGTCCCGGCCCACCGGCCGGCGCGGGCGTCCTCGCCGGCCAGGACGCGGCGGGTGCAGGGCGCGCAGCCCACCGAGGCGTACCCGTCGGTGAGCAGCGGGTTGGTGAGGACGCCGTGCTCGGCGACGTAGGACTCGACGTCCGCCTGCGTCCACCGCGCGATCGGGGCGATCTTCACCTTGCCGCGCCGCTCGTCCCAGCCGACGACCGCGGTGTTCGCGCGGCTCGGCGACTCGTCGCGGCGCAGGCCGGTGGCCCAGGCGTCGTAGCCGCGCAGGCCCTCCTCCAGCGGCGCCACCTTGCGCAGCGCGCAACACAGGTCGGGGTCGCGGTCGTGCAGCCTGGGGCCGTGCTCGGCGTCCTGCTCGGCGACGGTCTGCCGGGGCGTCAGGGTGAGGACGTTGACGTCCATCACGGCTGCCACCGCGTCACGCGTGCCGATGGTCTCCGGGAAGTGGTAGCCGGTGTCGAGGAAGACCACGTCCACGCCCGGCATCGCCCGCGAGGCCAGGTGCGCCACGACCGCGTCCTCCATGGAGGAGGTCACGCAGAACCGGTTGCCGAAGGTCTGCGCGGCCCACCGGAGGATCTCCAGCGGTGAGGCGTCCTCCAGCTCCCGGCCCGCACGCTCCGCCAGTTCGCGCAGTTCCTCGGGGGAGCGGCGCGGGACGTCGGCGGGGCGGGGCCGGTGCTCGCCGGTCGGACGGGCGGGGGTGGTGCCGGGATCGGCGGGAAGCGGGGAAGAGACGGTCACGGGGACTCACTCCCATCGTTGTGGCCGGTCCGCACGCCCTGGGAGAGCAGACCGAGAAACGAGAGACGGAACGCCCGGGCGCAGGAACGGCATTCCCAGGCGCCGTGGCCCTCCTCGGAGGGCCGCAGGTCCGTCTCACCGCAGTAGGGGCAGTGGAAGGGTGCCGCGCGGCCGCTCACTTCAGCGCCCCTTCCTCGGCGCGCAGCGCCCAGTGCGCGAACCGCTCGCCGCTCTCGCGCTGCGCCTGGAAGTTGCGCAGCACCCGCTCGACGTAGTCGGGGAGTTCGGTGGCGGTGACCTTCAGACCGCGGACCTTGCGTCCGAAGCCGGCCTCCAGACCGAGGGCGCCGCCGAGGTGGACCTGGTAGCCCTCCACCTGGTTGCCGTCGGCGTCCAGCATCAACTGACCCTTCAGGCCGATGTCGGCGGTCTGGATGCGGGCGCAGGCATTGGGGCAGCCGTTGACGTGGATGCTGATCGGCTCCTCGAACTCCGGCATGCGGCGCTCGAGTTCGTCGATCAGGGCGGCGCCGCGCGCCTTGGTCTCCACGATGGCGAGCTTGCAGAACTCGATGCCGGTGCAGGCCATCGTGCCGCGGCGGAACGGCGAGGGCGTGACCTGGAAGCCCAGTGCCTCCAGCCCGGAGACCAGGGAGTCGACCTGGTCCTGCTCGACGTCCAGGACGATCATCTTCTGCTCGACGGTGGTGCTCAGGCGGCCCGAGCCGTGGGCCTCCGCCAGCTCCGCGATCTTGGTGAGGGTGGCGCCGTCGATACGGCCCACGCGGGGGGCGAAACCCACGTAGAACCGGCCGTCGTTCTGGGCGTGGACGCCGACGTGGTCGCGCCAGCGGTTGCTGGGCTGTTCGGGGGCGGGGCCGTCGGCCAGCTCCCGCTTGAGGTACTCCTCCTCCAGGACCTCGCGGAAGCGCTGCGGTCCCCAGTCGGCCATGAGGAACTTCAGGCGGGCGCGGTTGCGCAGCCGCCGGTAGCCGTAGTCGCGGAAGATGCCGACCACACCGGCCCAGACCTCCGGCACCTCGGTCACCGGCACCCAGGCACCCAGGCGCTCGCCCAGCCGCGGGTTGGTGGAGAGGCCGCCGCCGACCCAGAGGTCGAAGCCGGGTCCGTGCTCGGGGTGGTTCACGCCGACGAAGGACACGTCGTTGATCTCGTGGACGACGTCCTGCACGGGGGAGCCGGAGATGGCCGTCTTGAACTTCCGCGGCAGGTTGGAGAACTCCGGGCTGCCGATGAAGCGGCGCTCGATCTCCTCGATGGCGGGGGAGCCGTCGACCAGCTCGTCCGCGGCGATGCCCGCGACCGGCGAGCCGATGATGACGCGGGGGGTGTCGCCGCACGCCTCGGTGGTGGACAGGCCCACCCCCTCCAGCTTCTCCCAGATCGCGGGGACGTCCTCGATCCGGATCCAGTGGAGCTGGATGTTCTGCCGGTCGGTGATGTCGGCCGTGCCGCGGGCGTACTGCTGCGAGACCTCGCCGATGGTGCGGAGCTGAGCGGTGGTCAGCCGGCCGCCGTCGATGCGCACGCGCAGCATGAAGTACTTGTCGTCCAGCTCCTCCGGCTCCAGGACCGCGGTCTTGCCGCCGTCGATCCCGGGCTTGCGCTGGGTGTACAGCCCCCACCAGCGCATCCGCCCCCGCAGGTCGGCGGGGTCGATGGAGTCGAAACCGGACTTGGAGTAGATCGTCTCAATGCGTGTCCGCACATTGAGACCGTCGTCGTCCTTCTTCACCTGCTCGTTGCCGTTGAGGGGGGTGAAGTGGCCCTTGGCCCACTGGCCCTCGCCGCGGTGCCGGCTCACCTTGCGGCGCGGCGTCGACGCGGTGGACTGGGCGCCCCGGGCCGGCGGCTGGGGGGCTTCGGGGGTGGCGGCCATGGAATTACGTCCTTCGTGGCAGGTCCGTCGGGACAGGGGCAGGCGGCTTCGGACAGGGGGGAGCGGCCGCGGCGCGGTGCCGTGCCGGGCTACTGGTCACGCCGGGGCGTGGGAGGAGGGCCTCGCCCGGGGAGCCCGGGGAGTGCGCCCCAGCGGCTGCTGGGGGCCGCGGTCCACGACGACGGGGACGGCGGGAGGTGGCGGTGCTGGGACTGTCAGCCCGCCGGACAGATGGCGCTGGACATGCGGCCGAGGTCGACGTGGCGTCGACTCACCAAGGCAATTCCGGCGCGAGACATGACGGAAGCGTGTCACGGCCCGCTTCGGACAGTCCACTATCGTCCGCTATGCGGACAAGTATGTCTCGCATGTTAAAACATTATGGCTTGGGTCACACGGTTCCGCCCCGCGCTGCGGAGGCTGTGCCGGCCTCGACCGGGGGAGCCGGGCTGCGTCGCGGCGCGTACCGCGGGGGCGGAGGGCGGCGTACCGCCTCCGTGCGGGAGGCGGGGGCGGCCGGCGGTCCGGGAGCGGGAAGGGGTCAGGTCGTGGGGCCTGCCCCGGGCCAGGGCCCGGGGGTGGGGGTGTCCGCCTCCTGCGTCGTCTCCGTCGCGAAGACCCGGAAGCCGCGGCTGCGGTAGTTGTCCAGGGCGTGTGGACCGTCCTTGCTGCAGGTGTGGAGCCAGACCCGCGCGGTGTCCGGCAGCCCCTCCCGGCGGCGGCCGAGGTCCCAGGCCCGGGCGGTCCCCACCGACAGCAGGTGCCCGCCGGTTCCCCGCCCCCGGAAGGCCGGGAGCAGCCCGAAGTAGGTGATCTCCACGGCCCCCGCCGCCTGCGGCTCCAGCTCCAGGTAGCCGGCCGGCGTCCCCCGCTCGTACGCCACCCAGGTCTCCACCCCGGGCCGCCCGAGGTACTCCTGCCAGCGCCGGTAGGACCAGGCCAGCCGGTCGCTCCAGCGGATGTCGCCGCCCACCGCGGTGTAGAGGAAGCGGCTCAGCTCGGGGGAGGGCACCTCCGCACGAACCACCCGGACCCCGCGGTCGGCCGCGGGTTCCGGGGCGGGCCGCAGATCGGCCGGCGAGGTCTGCTCCAGGGACCAGGTGGTGACGGTGAGGCTCATGCGCCGCATCCCATCACGGTGGCCGGCGACCCCCGCGGGCGGCCCTCCTCACTCGGTCCGCACCAGCCGCGCCGAGACGGCCACGCCGGCCGGTGCGGTGGTGTCCCCGGAGGTCAGCAGCCGCAGTTCGGGCCTGGCGGCCGGGCGGCGGGCCGCCTGGGCCGCGTCGTCGATCCCGACGGCCGCCTGCGACTCGTAGACCTGGAAGACCGCCGCCCGCCCGTCCTGCCGGGTGAGCCGCACGGTGTCCCCCGGCGCGAGTTCGCGCAGCCGCCGGAAGGCGCCCGGTGTCCCGGCCGTCCCGGTCCCGCCCACCAGCACGGCCGTACCCCGCTGACCCGGCGCCGCCGAGAACCGGAGCCAGCCGGCGACGCGCGGCTCCAGGCCGGACGCGGCAGCCGTCGAGGGGGCGGCCGTCGAGCGGGTGGCCGCGGCGCCGGCGCCCCGCCCGAGCGGCACCACCGGGGCGGCCAGCCCGATCGAGGGTGCCTCCAGGCGCACCGGCGCGGAGTGGGGGAGGGCGGCCGGCGTCCCGGCCGGCGGGTGCGCGGCGTCCAGCGCCCGGCCGTCGTGCGAGGCGGTCGGCGACTCGCCGGACAAGGAGGTCTCGCCGACGATGGCGCTGCGCACCAGCGCCACACCGATGAACGCGGCCACGAGCAGCGCCACCCGGTTGGGGCGCCGGTAGGCGGACTCGCCCTGCTCCGCCTTTGCCGGCGCGGCCCGCCGCACACGAGCCCACGGACCTCTCCTCGCCTTCGCCGGGGCCGTCTTCGCTTGGGCCGCCTTCGCCTGGGCCGCCTTCGCCGGGGCCGGCTCCGCCGTCCCGGGGGCGGGGGCGTCCCCGGTCGTGGTGTCGGTCTCGGATGAAGCCATGTCGTCCGCCTCCCGCTGCTCGCCCTGCCTGCCGGTGCCCGTGCTGCGGGCGGCGCGGTGAGTGCCCGCGACATCCCGGGGGTCGACCTTCCCGGCCCGGGTTTCGCCCGTTCGGGCCTGCGGTATCGGGTGGTCGACGGGCCGGGTGGCCGCAACCGCAGGCGAGGGGCCCCTGCCTCCCGGCCGCCGGGCCGCGACGTGCGGGTCCCGGGTACCGCGCCCGCGGAGCCGCGAGGCGGGGAGCCGGAAAGAGGACGGTGGAATGCTGGAGATCGTGGTGGACGACCTCTCGGGGCGGGCGATCGCGGCCTTCCTCGACGAACACGTCCGCCAGATGCGCACCACGACGCCGCCGGAGAGCAAGCACGCCCTCGACCTCGACGCCCTCCGGGGGCCGGAGGTGACGTTCTGGACGGTTCTGGACGACGGCGGGGTGGTGGGCTGCGGCGCCCTGAGACGGCTCACCCCGACGCACGCGGAGCTGAAGTCGATGCGCACCTCTCCGGCCCGGCAGCGCGGCGGGATCGCCTCCCTGCTGCTGGAGCACATCATCGGTGAGGCCCGGCGCACGGGACTGGCCAGACTGAGCCTGGAGACCGGCTCGGGCGCGTTCTTCCTGCCCGCCCGGCGGCTGTACGAGAAGTTCGGCTTCCGGGAGTGCGCGCCGTTCGGCGACTACGGGCCCGACCCCCTCAGTACGTTCATGACCCGGCAGCTGTGAACGCCCGTCAGGCCCCCGGGCCCCCGCCGGACGGTGCAGACCGCAACCCGCCCCCGCCCCGGACCGCAGGCGCGGCCGGGGCGGAGGCGGGGGCCGGGGAGGGCGTCAGGCCACGAGCCCGGCGTCCTCACTGAGCAGGACCCGCACCATGCGGCAGGTGGTCGCCGACGGCGGGTGGACGCCGATCCGGGCCGCGGTGGTGCGTATGCGGCGGTCGGAGGCGGCCCCGGGCCGGTAGACGCCGGAGTCGAGCAGGGCGATGGCCAGACGCATGGCCTTGAGGCGCCGGTTGTGCGAGACGTACCACTCGCGGGGCTTGCCGGCGGGCAGCGGCTTCTTCTTCTGCGGAACGGACAGCGGACAGAGCGGGGCAACGGCCATCGGACGACCTCCGGGAGGCTGGTGACGAACCCTCACGAACTGCCTCCATTCTACCGGCGCCCACTGACAGAAGACCCTGCTCAGCAGCGAAAAGCGAACGTCTGCACGCGTCGGTTGCCGGGTCCCGCCGCAGCCCGCCCGGGGCCCGCCCGTCGACGCCCTACCGCCCCCACTCCGCCACCCGGGCCCGCGCCACGAGAGCCGACAGGTCCAGGGTCTGCGGCAGCGTCCCGAACGCCGCGCCCGCCTCGACGCCCAGCCGGCCGGCGCAGAACGCGTCCGAGACCTCGGCCGGCGCGTACCGCACCAGCAGCGAGGCCTGGAGGACGAGGGCGAGCCGTTCCACCACCCGACGGGCCCGGCTCTGCCCGTCCGCCAGCTCGGCCAGTTCCCCCAGCAGCCCCCGCGCCGCCGCGTCCAACCGGTGGTCGATCCCGCGGGTCGCGCCGATCTCCGTCAGCAGGGCGTCCAGACAGGCCGGTTCCTCCCGCAGCAGTCGCACCACTTCGAGCGCCTGGACGTTGCCCGCCCCGGCCGCCACCGCGGGCAGCGGCGAGCCGCGCAGCAGCCGCGCGAGAGCGAACTCCTCCACGTAGCCGTCACCGCCCAGGCACTCCAGGGCCTCACCGACCAGCGGCGTGCACCGCCTGGTCACCCAGTACTTCGCCGCCGGCACCGCGATCCGCGCGAAGGCGCGCTCGGCCTCGGTCCCGGCGTCCTGCGCGGCCGCCAGCCGCAGCGCGAGCACCGTGGCGGCCTCCGACTCCAGCGCCAGGTCCGCCAGGACGCCCCGCATCAGCGGCCGGTCGGCCAGCGTCCCGTCCCCGGCCGCCCGCCCGTGGCAGTGGTGGACCGCGACCGCCACCGCCTGCCGCATCGTCGCCGCCGCCCCCGTCACGCAGTCCAGCCGGACCTGCGCCGCGGCCGGGGCGAGGACCTCGGCGCCGCGCCCCTCCTCGCCGATCCGCCGGGCCCAGGCCGAACCGTCGAAGGACACCTCCGCCACCGCCTCGGCGCGGCTGCCCAGCTGCTCCTTGAGCCGCTCCAGCCGGAGGGCGTTGCGGCTGCCGTCCGCCAGCACCCGCGGCACCCAGAACGCGGTCGGGCCGCCGGGCGCGCGGGCCAGGACCAGGAAGGCGTCGGACATCGGTGCCGTGCAGAACCACTTGTGGCCCGTGAGCAGGTACTCGCCCCCACCCGCCAGCGGCTCGGCGTGCGTGGCCACCCCCCGCGCCCCGCCGCCCTGGCGCTCCGTCACCGCCACGCCGGCCAGCACCCCGCTCTTGCGGGCGATCGGCAGCAGCTCCTGGACGTAGAGGTGCGCGAGGAGAGCGGGTTCCCACTCCCGCGCCACGGCCGGCTCGGTGCGCAGCGCCGGCACCACCGCGTGGGTCGTCGACAGCGCCGCGCAGTGGCCGGCCTCGGCCTGACTCCACACCAGCAGCCCGGCCGTCCGCCGCACGTGGCCGCCGGGACGCGACCAGGCGTCGGTGAGCCCCGCCGAGACGGCGTGCCCCAGCAGCCGGTGGTACGCCGGGTGGTACTCGACCTCGTCCAGCCGGTCCCCGGTGCGGTCGTGGGTGAGCAGCCGCGGCGGGTGCTGCCCGGCGAGCCGTCCCCACCGCTGGGCCCGCGCCGACCCCGCCGAGCGCCCCAGCTCCGACAGCTCCCGGCGCGCCTGAGCGAGATGCTCCTCGGGGAGGTGACGGGTGACCGCCTCGGACAGTGCCGCGTCGGAGGTGAAGACGTCGTAGCGGACGAGCGGCTCCGGCTGGTTCCTCGCCGAATGCGTCGTCCCGGTAGGGGCTGCCATGCCGGATACGTTAGGGAGGTGGAGCCAGGACACGAAACACACCAGGGGCTTCCCGGACGCCTGCGTCGCGCCCGGGTCCTCTACCGCAACGTCTCCAAACGGCGCCTGGCCTGGCTCCTGCTGAAGGACACCGTCGACTCGTGCATGCGCTACCGGGTCACCGGACTCGCCGCGGAGGCCGCGTTCTTCTGCCTGCTCTCCCTGCCACCCCTGCTGCTGGGCCTCATCGGCCTGCTCGGCTACCTCTCGCCCTGGGTGGGCCAGTCCACCCTGGACGGTATCCGCGACCACGTCCTGCACGCCGCGGGCGCCGTCCTCTCGGCCCGGGGCGTGGACGAGATCGCCCGCCCCCTGCTCAACGACGTCTTCACCGGCAAACGGCCCGACGTGGTGTCCCTCGGCTTCGCCATCGCCCTGTGGTCCGGCTCCCGTGCCGTGAACGTCTTCGTCGACACCATCACCATCATGTACGGGCTGGAGGGGCGCCGGGGCATCATCCGGACGCGGCTGCTGGCCTTCGCCCTGTACCTGGTGGCACTCGTCCTCGGCGCGGTCGCCCTGCCGCTGATGGTGGCGGGCCCGGACGCCGTGGTGGGGTGGCTGCCGGAGAGCAGGACCACGGTCACCGTCCTGTACTGGCCGGTGGTCACGGTCGTCTCGGTGGCCTTCCTGACGACCCTGTACCACCTCTCGGTACCGGTGCGCACCCCGTGGCGGGAGGACGTCCCCGGAGCCGTGACGGCGCTCGCCATCTGGGTGCTGGGCAGTTTCCTGCTCCGGCTCTACCTCATCGAGACGGTCGAGGGGCCCACCATCTACGGCTCGTTGGCCGCACCCGTGGCCGTCCTGCTCTGGATCGGGGTCTCCGCCTTCGCCGTCCTGGTCGGCGCCGCCGTCAATGCGGCGCTGGACCGCGTCTGGCCCTCGGTGGCCACCGCTGCCGGCCGCGCCGAGCGGGAACGGCTGGCGAAGGCCCTGCTGGCCGCCGGCGCGGTCCCGCACGGGGCGACCAGGCTGGACGGCCCCGAGCACGAGCGCGGCCCGGACGGTGACCGGCAGCCCCCCGAAGGCCCGCGCCCGGGGCCCACCCCACCGACCGGGGCGGCCCCGCCTCCCCAGGACCCGGGACCCGCCCAGGACCCACCGGACGGGGAGGACCCACCGGACGGGGAGGACCCGCCGGGCGGCGAGGGCGGCGGCTCCCGTCCCGGCCCCGCGGGGTGATCCGGGCGGCCGGCGGGCACCCCACCGCGCCATGACCTCCTCCCGTCGACACCGCCGACACCGCCGACACCGCCGACACCGCCGACCGCCTCCGCCGCCGGGCGCGGACCGGCTGCCGGGCACCGAGGCGTCCTACTGGATGCACCAGGCACCCACCACCGGCCACCCCCCGCTGCGCGGGCACGTCGAGGCGGACGTGGTCACCTGGCCCGCGCGCACTTCCCCGGCTACCGCACGGTGTGGCGGTGGACCGGGCAGGCGCCGGGCCGGACGGCAGGCGTTGGGCCGGACGAGGGCGATGCCGGCACCGGAACGCGTCAAGGCCGTCACCGGGGGACACCCGCCGCGGTGTGCCCCTCGTGAAGCTCCCCGGCGTCTACGGCCCGCAGGACGACAGCGACCTCCTGGCGAGCGCGCTGCGCCGCGAGCGGCTGCCCGCCGGAGCACGCGCCCTGGAACTGGGGACCGGCACCGGCTTCCTCGCCCTCGTCGCACTGGAGGCCGGGGCCGCACACGTCACCGCGGTCGACCGGTCCCGCCGCGCCGTGTGGACGGCCCGCCTCAACGCGCAGCTCGCCCGCCGGCACCACCGCCTCGACGTGGTCCACGGCGACCTGCTGGACCTCCTGCCGCCCCCGTCCACCCCCCTGACGGCCGCCGGGACCGCCGGCACCCGCGGAACACGGCCCGCCGCCGCCCGCCCCGGCCAGGCCGCGGCCACTGCCGGCGGCCGGCTGCGCCGCCGCTACGACCTGGTCCTCGCCAACCCGCCCTACGTGCCCGCTCCCGACCGGGATGCCACGCCGCGGCGGGCCCGGGCCTGGGACGCGGGCCCCGATGGACGCGCCGTCCTGGACCGGCTCTGCGCCGCGGCACCCGCGCTGCTCGGCCCCCGCGGGGTGCTGCTGCTCGTCCACTCCGAGATCGCCGCCCCCGACCGCACCCTGGCGCAGCTCACCGAGGCCGGACTGGACGCCGGGATCGTGGCCCGCCGGCTGGTCCCCTTCGGCCCGGTACTGCGCTCCCGCGCCGACTGGCTCGTCACCCGCGGCATGGTCTCGCCGGGGCAGGACGCCGAGGAACTCGTCGTGGTCCGCGCCGGGCGGCCCCCGGAGCAGGCCGCGTGAGCGCGCCCGGACACCGGCGGCTCGGCCCACCCCACGCGCCGCGCCCCGCCCCGGCGGCGCGGCCCCCCTCCCCGGGGTGACCGGTAGCGCCGTGCGGCCCCAACGGCGCTACCGGAAGGCCGACAACTCCCTCCACTGGCGGCGATCGCCCCCTCTCGGCTAGCGACCCGGCGCTCCCTGCGGCCAACTGTGACGAAAGGCCACCGCCGCGGCGGCCGGCGGCTCGCCCCCCCGGCAGCCGGCACCCGGCCCCGGCGTGCGCCAGGCGGACCGGGACGCGTCCCACGCGCCAACGGGCCACGACAGCACGCGAGGAGATCGGAACCGAGATGCCTGCGACACGTCGACGTGGGGTGCACGAGGCCCCGGACACCGAGGACGCCTTCCGCCGGCTGGCCGCTCTCGCCCCCGGCCCCGAGCGCGACCGCGTCCGCCAGGAGATCATCGAGGCCTGGCTGCCGATGGCCGAGCGCATCAGCCGCCGCTTCCGCAACAAGGGGGAGCAGGCATCCGACCTCCAGCAGGTGGCCGCGGTGGCGCTCGTCAAGGCGGTCGACGGCTACGATCCGGAGCTGGGCCACGCCTTCCCCAGCTACGCCGTGCCCACCATCACCGGCGAGCTCAAACGCCACTTCCGGGACTGCGTGTGGAGCGTCCACATCCCGCGCCGGGCCCAGGAACTGCGACGCATCGTCCGCACCGCACGAGGCAGCCTGGAACAGACCCTGGGCGGCGCCGTGCCCACGGTCGCACAGCTGGCCGTCGAGACGGGACTGAGCGAGGACGACGTCTGCCTGGGGCTGGAGGCGGAGAGCGTCCACCGCACCATGCCGCTGGACGCCCCGGCCGGCGACCAGCACGAGACGCCGCTGGCGGACCTGCTCGGCGCGCCCGACGACGCCATGGAGCTGTGCACCGACCTGGTGTCGCTGCGCCCCCTGCTCGCCGCCCTCCCCGACCGGGAGCGCCGCGTGCTGTACCTGCGGTTCTTCGAGGAGCTCAGCCAGCAGCAGATCGGGTTGCGCGTAGGCCTGTCACAGATGCACGTGTGCCGCATCCTGCGGCGCACCCTCGCCGAACTCCGCGAGAACCTGCTGCTCCCGGCATGATCGGGTACCCGTCGGTCAGATCCGGCGGTGCGGGCCGGCCCGGCCACGACAGGGCGCGGCCCGTGCCCCGGCCACCGCAGTCACTCGTGAGCAGGAAGGCGCTCCCCGATGTCCCTCCGTAACCAGAACTGCCTGCCCGGCGCCCCCTCCTGGGTCAGTCTCATCACCGGCGACCTCGACGCCGCCACCGGCTTCTACGGCGAACTCCTGGGCTGGGAGTTCGAGGAGGGGCCGGCCATGGAGCGCTGGGGCCCCTACCTGCGGGCGCACGTCTGCGGGGTGCCGGTCGCCGGTCTCGGCGCGGCGGCCCGCGACGTGGAGATGCCGGTGTCGTGGACGACGTACTTCGGGGTGACGGACGCCGACACCTGCGCCTCGGCCGTCCGGGAGCGCGGCGGCACGGTGGCCGTGGGACCGCTGACCCTGGGGGTGGGACGTCTCGCACTCGCCGCCGACCCGATGGGGGCCGGGTTCGGCCTGTGGGAGTGCGAGGAGGGCGAGGGCTGGGCCACCCGCCGGCCCCTGGACGGTGCCCCCACCTGGCTGGAACTGCGCACCCGCGACGCCTTCGACGCGGCCCTGTTCTACGGCGGTGTCTTCGGCTGGGACCGTGCGGCGCAGGACCTCTACGACGTCCGCTACGAGGAGGACCGGGTCGTCCTCGCCGTCGACGGCCGCGACATGGCGGGCATGTACGGGGGAGCGGTCGAGGCGGCGGCCGATCCGCAGGTGCGGCCGAGGTGGAACGTCCACTTCCAGGTGTCGGACGTGGACGCGGCGGCGAGCCGCGCCAAGGAGCTGGGCGGAGCCGTCATCACCGAGCCCACCGACCTGTCGTACGGCAGGACCGCGGGGTTGCGGGACACCGAGGGCGCGCTGTTCCACCTCATCGGCCCGAAGGGCGACTGACAGCCGCGCACCGGCGCCCCGCCGGCCCCGGCCGAGGGCGCGCCCGGCCGGGGCCGGCGGCGGGCCGGCGGCGGAGGCCACGCGCCCCGCGACCAGGGGGTTCGGTCACCGGGGCCGAGGGGGTTTGCGTGGCGGGCGCCCCTGTGATGGCCTGGCTGTGGTGGGTGCGCACCGGCGCGGCCGTTCTCACGCCGGCGCTCCCGGCCCGCCGGCGGCGTCGGACCACGACCGTTCCCGGGGCCGGGCCCCTCACCCGCCGACCGCCCACCGCGGGTGGCCCGCCGCCTGGGGCAACCACCGCCGCAGGCCGGCGACGCACCGAGCCGGGCCGCCGCTCCCGTGCCGGCGACCCGGAGAGGAGACGGACATGCTGCTGGCCCATCCCGCCCTGCTGGCGGACCTGGTCGAGGAATACCTGGCGCTGGAGGCCCTGGACGCCGTGGCCGGCGACGAGCGGGCCCGCCGGCGGACGGCCGACCTGGCCTACTCGCTGTGCGTGGCCACCGGTACCGACGACGTGGACGCGGCACTGGTGGCCGCCCGCCACCGGCTCCCGGGGGCACGCCCCGAGGACGACTCCGTCCTGGAGTCCCGTGAGCCCGGTCGTGAGCCCCGCCAGGAGACCCCCGGCTAGCGAGAGCCACCGCCCCGCCCCGCCGGCCCGCAACCGGCAGCTGCGGCCGCCGAAGCGGCCCTCCGCGCCCCGGTCCGCCCGGCGCGGCACCCGCACACCTGCTCGTGACCTTTCCCGCGCCGGACTCGCGCGGCGCGGTCGCACGGGCCGCTCGAACCCCGCTGCCGGTGCGTGACCTCGGGCCGTGCGGGTTTCCCTCGCCCCTTGGCGGTTACCGGGATGACGACCGCCTCACCCGGTGGGGCCCGGCCCGCGACCGGAGTCACACCTCCGGCGCGTGACGGTGGGCCGCCGAACCGGACGTGCCCGCACGAAACAGCGAGAGGATGCCCCGTGTCGATGAAGGTCTCGGACTACGTCCTGCAGCGGCTGCGCGAGTGGGATGTCAGCCATGTGTTCGGCTACGCAGGTGACGGCATCAACGGCCTGCTCGCCGCGTGGGGACGGGCCGAGAACAAGCCCGTCTTCGTACAGGCCCGGCACGAGGAGATGGCCGCCTTCGAGGCGGTGGGCTACGCCAAGTTCTCCGGCCGCCTGGGGGTCTGTGCCGCCACCTCGGGCCCCGGCGCCATCCACCTGCTCAACGGCCTCTACGACGCCAAGCTCGACCACGTGCCGGTGGTGGCGATCGTCGGCCAGACCGCCCGCAGCGCGATGGGGGGCTCCTACCAGCAGGAGGTGGACCTCCAGAGCCTCTACAAGGACGTCGCCTCGGACTTCTGCGAGACGGTGACGGTGCCCGAGCAGCTGCCCAACGTCCTGGACCGTGCGATCCGCACCGCCTACGCACGCCGCTCGGTGACCGCCGTGATCATCCCCGGCGACGTGCAGGAACTCGACTACACGCCGCCGCCGCACGCCTTCAAGATGGTGCCCTCCAGCCTCGGCATGGGCCAGTACGCGCCCGTCCCGGCCCAGGAGGACCTCACCCGGGCGGCGGAGGTGCTCAACGCGGGCGAGAAGGTCGCCGTGCTCCTCGGCCAGGGGGCCCGCGGCGCCCGGGCGCAGGTCGAGCAGCTCGCCGAGCTGACCGGCGCCGGCGTGGCCAAGGCGCTCCTCGGCAAGGACGTCCTCTCCGACGAACTCCCCTACGTCACCGGCTCCATCGGACTGCTGGGCACCCGGCCGAGCTGGGAGCTGATGCAGAACTGCGACACCCTGCTGGTCATCGGGTCGAACCTGCCCTACTCGCAGTTCCTGCCCGAGTACGACCAGGCCCGGGCGGTGCAGATCGACATCGACCCCCACATGATCGGTATGCGCTACCCGTTCGAGGTGAACCTCGTCGGGGACGCCGCCGCGACACTGGACCGGCTGCTGCCGCTGCTGCGTCGCAAGAAGGCCCGCAAGTGGCGTGAGGAGGTCGAGTCGAACGTCAAGCGCTGGTGGGAGGTCATGCAGCGGCGCGCGGACGTGTCGGCCAAGCCGATCAACCCCGAGCACGCCGTGCACGCCCTGGACCCGCTGCTGCCGCACGACGCGATCCTCACTGCGGACTCCGGCTCCTCGGCCAACTGGTACGCCCGGCACCTGCGGATGCGGGGCGACATGCGCGGCTCCCTCTCGGGGACCCTGGCCACCATGGGCCCGGGCGTCCCCTACGTCATCGGCGCGAAGTTCGCCCACCCCGACCGGCCCGCGATCGCGCTCGTCGGTGACGGCGCGATGCAGATGAACGGCATGGCGGAGCTGATCACCGCGAAGGCGTACTGGCAGGAGTGGAGCGACCCCCGGCTGATCATCGCCGTGCTGAACAACCAGGACCTCAACCAGGTCACCTGGGAGATGCGGGCCATGTCGGGCGCCCCCCAGTTCCTGCCCTCGCAGCACCTGCCGGACGTGCCGTACGCCGAGTTCGCCCGCTCCATCGGGCTG
This sequence comes from Streptomyces sp. NPDC059740, assembly GCF_042733155.1. Taxonomy (NCBI): domain Bacteria; kingdom Bacillati; phylum Actinomycetota; class Actinomycetes; order Kitasatosporales; family Streptomycetaceae; genus Streptomyces; species Streptomyces sp. NPDC059740. The sequence goes on from NZ_JBHWGP010000034.1 coordinate 70,255, forward strand.
GGCGGCGTGCGGGTGGAGTCGCCGGAGGACGTGGAGGACGCCTGGCGGCAGGCGCTGGCGGCGGACCGGCCGTTCGTCGTGGAGTTCGTGACCGACCCGGACGTGCCGCCGATTCCGCCGCACGCCACGCTGGACCAGATCGAGGCCGCCGCCGCCTCGCTGGTCAAGGGCGACTCCGCAACCCCCGGCGTGGTCAAGCAGGGCGTCAAGGCGAAGATCCAGGAGATGCTGCCGGGCGGCAAGCCCCGCCAGGACGAGCCGGGACGCGAGGACTGACGGCCGCGGCCACCGACCGGCCGGGACGACCGGTCCGGGAACGCGTCCCCTCGTCCCACCCCTGACCGCTCCCCCCTGTCCGCACCGCACACGCGCCGCCCGCCGGACAGCCCGTCCGGCGGGCGGCGCGCGTGCCGGCGTCGGCACAGCCCCGCCGCACTCGCCGCAGCCGCCCCAGCCACCCGACCGGCACCGCGCGCCCCTCCGACCGGCGCCGGGTGCTTCCTTCCCGGTCCGGGACTCCGGAGCTCCCGAACACGCCCCGCTGACTGCCCCGAAGCATCAGAGGGCCCCACCCGCGAGGAGCGCGCAGGCTTCCGCACGGACGCAGGCTTCCGTGCCGCGCAGGCTTCCGCACGGCGCACGCTTTCCGCACAGCGCACGCTTTCCGCACGGCGGTGGACGAAGGCCCCCTGCTCCGCGCCGGGCGAACGCGGACGCCCGCCCGGCGCGGAAGACGCGCGGGCGGGCGGGCGGTGGAGCGGTGGAGCGATGGGAGTGGGGTGGTGGGAGAGGCAGCGCGGTGGAGGCTGCCGGGCGGTCCGGCGAAGCGGGCGGTCGTTCAGGCCGCCGTGCGCTCCTGCTCCGGTTCCGGATGGTCCTGCTCCGGGTGCGGCTCGGGGGAGTCCGCGGGTTCCGGAGCGGTGCCCAGTTCCTCCCGGATGCGGGTGCAGGTGCGGGCGATGAGCCGGCAGACGTGCATCTGCGAGATGCCGAGCTCGTCCGCTATCCGGGTCTGCGTCATGTCGCAGAAGAAGCGCAGGTAGAGGATGTGGCGCTCGCGTTCCGGCAGGCGCGCGAGCTGGGGCTTGACGGCCTCGCGGTCGTTGATGAGCCCGAAGCCCGGTTCGAGGGTGCCGAGGCGGTCCTTGAGGCTGTAGCCGTCGTCGTCATCGGAGAGCTCGGCGTCCAGCGACAGCGACTTGTAGCTCTCCAGCGCCTCCAGCCCGAGCAGCACGTCGTCCTCCGACAGGCCGGTGTGGGCCGCGACCTGTGCCACCGAGGGGGAGCGGTGGTCCAGCGAGACGCTCAGCTCGCGCAGCGCCGTCCGCACCTTGGCCCGCACCTCCTGGACCCGCCGGGGGACGTGCACGCCCCAGGTGTTGTCGCGGAAGTGCCGCTTCAGCTCCCCGACGATGGTGGGGACGGCGAAGGTGGCGAAGGCGTCGGCGCGCTCCGGGTCGTACCGGTCCACGGCCTTGACCAGGCCCAGGGCGGCCACCTGCTTGAGATCCTCCAGGTTCTCCCCCCGGTCGCGGAACCGGGTCGCCAGTCGGTCGGCCATCGGGAGCCACGCGGTGATCACCCCCTGCCGCACCGCCTCCCGCTCCGCCCCCTCGGGGAGGGTCAGGAGCCGGGCGAAGTCCTCGGCGGTGTCCGGGGTGTCGGGGTGGGGCGAGCGCTGTGGTGCGCGGGGAGCGGCGTCCTGCCGGGCCGGCCCCTGAGGGTGCGAGGTGTCCTGCTTCCGGCGGGTCGGCTGCCTGCTCCTGGTGGCGACTGCACTGGTCATGGCTGCCCTCCCAGTGTGGTGACGCGGGAATCGGGGGGTACGCGAGAGAGGTCGGGGTGGGGGCGCGGAGCGCCCTGTCGGGGGCGGCCCACGGGGACGGGGGCTGTGCCCTCCTCCGGGTGCCTGCTGACCGAAGCACCTTCGGGCGCCTGTCCAGGGCCCTCCGCCAATCAGACTAGGCTTCGCGGGCGATTGGTGCAGAACGGATCTCTCAGGCAAAAGCCGCTTATAGGTATCCGTGCAGGTCGGACGGGTGGGGTGGGGAGAAAATCCGGTCGCTGGGCGACCGGTCGCGCAGGCGCGTCACCCGGACGGGTAGCGGCCGGTAACCCTCGGAAGCCGGCCACGTGCCACCCACTGTCCCCGTCCGTCGCCGACCGCTGACGCCAGGTGACGAGGCCGGGGCAGCGCAAGGGGCCGCAGGCGGCCGGAGTCACGGGACTCCGGC